>NZ_CAJPHM010000021.1:0-132176 GCF_905339955.1 Burkholderia sp. BCC1996 | reverse complement strand
GCTGATTGCCGCACGTCCGCACGCGCCGCGCTTGCGGCGCGAACCCGGCTCGCGCCGCAGCCGCCGGCGCGCGTTGCGCCACATGAACTACCCCCGCCCGGGCCGGCCCGGGCGGGCGCCCGCGATACCTAAACCACGTGGTAGCTTGCCGGCGGATACGCCGTCTCCAGCGCGGCCCTGAGATCCGCGTCGGACGCCGTGGCCGACGTGAAGACGGCCGTCGTGGTGCTCGCGGTGTAGGCCAGCGTCACGGCCCACGTCGGATGGTCCTCGTTGAGGTTGTCGCGCGTGGCTTGCGCGCCGAACGCGCTCGGGCCGCTGTCCGGATTGAACCCGTAGACTGAAATGGTCGGCATGGCATGTCCTTGTCGGTTGGTTGGGGAACGCCGCCGGCACGCACCGGCGACCTGCCCAGCGTAGGCGCCGCGCACGCGGGCAGGAATGTGCCGAAGGTCATGGCCGAAGGCCCGTGACGGGCGGTGCGATACCGGTTTTCCCCGCTCCGCCTCGCCCTCATGCACCCTCACGCACCCTCGATGCCGCACCGCGCGCCGCCATCGCCGCGACGCCGCCAGCCGTCTTCGCGGATACGTGATTCAATGTCATTCGAACCGGCGTCGCGCGTTGCCGCCACGGCGCGCGTCGCGTCCCCCTCGACCGACCTTCACGAAAATCCCATGACGAACCCTGCCGACATCAAGGCGCTCGTTTTCGACGTGTTCGGAACGATCGTCGACTGGAGAAGCGGCGTCGCGCGCGAAGCCGCCACGTTCCTGGCTCGCCATGCGCCGGATCGCGATCCGTTCGAATTCGCCGATACGTGGCGCCGCGAATATGCGCCGTCGATGGAGGAAATCCGCAGCGGGCGCAGGCGCTACGTGCGGCTCGACGTGCTGCACCGCGAGAACCTGGTGCGCACGCTCGACCGCTACGGGATCGACGGCGTGCCCGACGCGGAGATCGACGCGCTCAACCTCGCGTGGCACCGGCTCGATCCGTGGCCCGACTCCGTCTCGGCGCTGCAGCGGCTGAAGCGGCGCTACGTGATCGCGCCGCTGTCGAACGGCAACATCCGGCTGATGGTCGACGTCGCGAAGCACGGCGGCCTGCCGTGGGACGCGATTCTCGGCGCCGAAGTCGCGCACGCGTACAAGCCGTCGCCGAGGGTCTATACCGAAGCGGTCGAGATTCTCGGTCTCGAGCCGGCCGAGCTGTGCCTGGTTGCCGCGCACAACGGCGATCTGGCCGCCGCGCGGCGACTCGGGCTCGCGACCGCGTTCGTGCTGCGGCCGACCGAACACGGGCCGAACCAGACGACCGACCTGAAAGCCGACGACGCGTGGGACTTCGACGTCAAGGACCTGAACGAACTCGCGGATCGGCTCGGTTGTCCGGGTTGACACCAACCGCGTGCCCGGATGGCGATCACGACGTGAACGTGCAGGTCGTCACCGCGGCCCGATTGCGTTCGTTGTTGTAGCTGATCGTCGTGATCGGATTGGCGTCGTCGAACCATGTCGCCTCGAGTGTCGCGACTTCGAGGACGTAGGGCCGGTCGGCGAACGCGGTCTGCTGCTTCACGCTCGTGATCTTCATGCCGACGCGGCCCATGCTGCCGCTTCCGCTGATGATTTGCCCGACTGCGAGCCCCGTGGGGTCGGCGCCGGCCGCGACGATCAGGATTGCTGTCTTCTTTTTCATGACACACCTCCGGATGACGAAAAACGCGGGACACCAGGCCGCCACAGGCGCGCCCGCCCCGCGAAACCACTATGTCAAACCGGTACGCGGCACGAAATCCATCGATCGACACGGGACGGACCGCCCATGACGCACCGCTGCGCTCAATCCCCGATGAATCGCAGTTCGTCAGACTCCCCCATCAACAACGCCCGGTTCGCGTCCGCCGCCGCGCGCAGGTAATCCCACAGCGCCGTCACGCGCCGCAGCTTGCGCAGGTCCTCGCGACACGTCAGCCAGAAGCACCGTGTAACCACCACGTCGTCCGGCAGCACCGGCACCAGCGCCGGCTGCGTGGCCGCCATGAAGCACGGCAGGATCGCGAGCGCGCCGCCCTGCAGCGCCGCGAACACCTGCGCGATCACGCTCGTCGTGCGTAGCCCGGCCGTCGCGCCGGGCACCGCGCGCTCCAGGTACAGCAGTTCGCTGCTGAACGCGAGATCGTCGACGTAACTGATGAACGCATGCCGCGCGAGATCGTCGGTGCAGGCGATCGGCGGATGACTCGCCAGATAGTCGCGCGTCGCGTAGAGCCGCAGCTGGTAGTCGCACAGCTTCGTGACCACGTAAGGCCCGCGTTCGGGCCGCTCGAGCGTGATCGCGAGGTCGGCCTCGCGTTTCGGCAAGTTGACGAAATGCGGGACCGGCAGCAGGTCGACCGTCACATGCGGGTGCGCGACGCGAAACCGCGCGAGCTGCGGCGCGAGGAAAAAGCAGCCGAACCCTTCGGTCGACCCGATCCGCACGTGGCCCGACAGCGCCTCGCCGGTGTTCGCGACCTGGTCGCACGCGGACTGCACGGTCGTCTCCATCGCGTCCGCATACGCGACGAGCCGCTGCCCCTCGGCGGTCAGCGTGAAGCCGCCCGAGCGAGACTTGTCGAACAAAAGCGTACCCATCGCGGCCTCGAGTGCGCGAATGCGCCGCGCGACGGTCGTGTAGTCGACCCCGAGCCGCTTCGCCGCCCCGCTCGCGCGCTGCGTGCGGGCGACTTCGAGGAAGAAGCGCAGGTCGTCCCAGTTCAGGTTGCCGGAAACCGGCTCGGTGGCGTGTCGCATCGGCGGGAAAAAAGGGCAGGTGTCTCGGGGCCGGGTTCCGATATGCATAAATGCACATCCAACCGGTTTTCTTGTCGGTACATCATGGATCCGCGCATAACTATACTCGACCGTGACCTGCGGACCATGAGCCGCGGGCAATAAATACGGAGACACCATGCAGACGCGATCCACCCTCGATGAGCATGCAGCCATCGCGACGCCGGCGCCCGCCCGCACCGCGCGGCACTACCTGCTGGCCGGCTGGGCCAGCATGGCCGGCACCACGATCGAGTGGTACGACTTCTTCCTCTACGGCACGGCCGCCGCGCTCGTGTTCAACCGCATCTTCTTCCCGTCGCTGGACCCCGTCGTCGGCACGCTCGCCGCGTTCGGCACGTTCGCGGTGGGCTTCATCGGCCGGCCGATGGGCGGCATCGTGTTCGGCCACTTCGGCGACCGCATCGGCCGCAAGTCGATGCTGATGATCACGCTGCTGCTGATGGGCGTGCCGAGCATGATCATCGGGCTGATCCCGTCGTACGACCGCATCGGCTACTGGGCCGCCGCGCTGCTGATCGCGATGCGCTTCCTGCAGGGGATGGCGGTCGGCGGCGAATGGGGCGGCGCGGTGCTGATGGCCGTCGAGCACGCGCCGAAGGGCCGCAAGGGGCTGTTCGGCAGCCTGCCGCAGACGGGCGTCGGGCTCGGGCTGATCCTGTCGTCGGTCGCGATGGCCGCGGTGGCCGCGCTGCCGGAAGCCGACATGCTGTCGTGGGGCTGGCGCGTGCCGTTCCTCGCGAGCATCGCGCTGGTCGGCCTCGGCTGGTTCATCCGCGCGAAGGTGCCCGAGTCGCCGGACTTCGAGAAGATGCAGCGCCAGGGCAAGGCCGAGAAGTCGCCGGTGACGGCCGCGCTGCGCCGCCATCCGCGCGAGGTGCTGACGATCGTCGGCGCACGTGCCGCGGAAAACACCTGGTTCTACATGGTCGTCACGTTCGCGCTCGCGTATGCGACGCAGCAGCTGCATCTGCCGAAGGCCGAGATGCTGCACGCGATCACGGCCGGCGCGGCGTTGTCGCTCGTCACGATGCCGCTGTGCGGGCATCTCAGCGACCGCATCGGCCAGCGCCGGATGTTCGCGATCGGCCTCGTGCTGATGTGCCTGTTCGCGGCGCCGTTCTTCCTGATGCTCGGCACGCAGCAGACGTCGACCGCATGGTGGGCGATCGTGCTCGGCCTCGGCATCGTGTTCCCGATCCTGTATGCGCCGGAGTCGCTGCTGTTCGCGCAGCAGTTCCCGGCGGAAATCCGCTACAGCGGCATCTCGCTGTCGGTGCAGCTCGCCGGCGTGATCGGCGGCGGCTTCGCGCCGATGATCGCGACGTCGCTGCTCAAGGCCGGCGGCGGCCAGCCGCATTACGTGATCGCGTACCTCGTCGGCTTCGGCGTGTTCGCGCTCGCGTGTACCGCGTTGATGCGTCCGGCGCGTGCGTAAGCATCGGCCCGCATCGATCCGCATCGCCCCGATTTCAGTTCGACCTGCCGTCCGCCGTGGCCGCACGCGCGACGGACGCAGCCCACGTTTTTTCTTCGCACCACCGTTTCCCGGAGAGAGTTCCATGAACGCCGCAGTTCCCCAGACTACCCTCGCCCTGCCCACCGCCAAGCTGCTGATCGACGGCGCGTTCGTCGAATCGCAAAGCGCCGAATGGGGCGACATCGTCAACCCCGCGACGCAGGAAGTGATCGGCCGCGTGCCGTACGCGACGCTCGACGAGGTCGATGCCGCGATCGCGTCCGCGCAGCGCGCGTTCCAGACCTGGAAGACGACGCCGATCGGCGCGCGGCTGCGCATCATGCTGAAGTTCCAGGACCTCGTGCGCCGCAATCTCGAACGGATCGCGCATACGCTGACGGCCGAGCAGGGCAAGACGCTGCCCGACGCACAGGGCGACATCTTCCGCGGCCTCGAAGTGGTCGAGCATGCGTGCTCGATCGGCACGCTGCAGCAAGGCGAATTCGCGGAGAACGTCGCGGGCGGCGTCGACACCTACACGCTGCGCCAGCCGATCGGCGTGTGCGCGGGCATCACGCCGTTCAACTTCCCCGGCATGATCCCGCTGTGGATGTTCCCGATGGCGATCGTGTGCGGCAACACGTTCGTGCTGAAGCCGTCCGAACAGGATCCGCTGTCGACGATGCAGCTCGTCGAACTCGCGATCGAGGCCGGCGTGCCGCAGGGCGTGCTGAACGTCGTGCACGGCGGCAAGACCGTGGTCGACCGTCTGTGCACGCACCCGGACATCAAGGCGATCTCGTTCGTCGGCTCGACGCGCGTCGGCACGCACGTGTACAACCTCGGCAGCCAGCACGGCAAGCGCGTGCAGTCGATGATGGGCGCGAAGAACCACGCGGTCGTGCTGCCCGATGCGCACCGCGAGCAGTCGATCAACGCGCTGGTCGGCGCGGGCTTCGGCGCGGCCGGCCAGCGCTGCATGGCGACATCGGTCGTCGTGCTGGTCGGCCAGGCGCGCGACTGGCTGCCCGAGCTGGTCGAGAAGGCGAAGGCGCTGAAGGTCAACGCCGGCGCCGAAGCCGGCACGGACGTCGGCCCGGTCGTGTCGAAGGCGGCGAAGGCCCGCATCCTGTCGCTGATCGATGCGGGCGTGAAGGAAGGCGCGACGCTGCTGCTCGACGGCCGCGACGTGAAGGTGCCCGGCTACGAGCAGGGCAACTTCGTCGGCCCGACGATCTTCTCGAACGTGACGACCGACATGTCGATCTATCAGGAAGAAATCTTCGGGCCGGTGGTGGTCGTGCTCGAAGCCGACACGCTCGACGACGCGATCGCGCTGGTCAACCGCAACCCGATGGGCAACGGCGTCGGCCTGTTCACGCAGAGCGGCGCGGCCGCGCGCAAGTTCCAGAGCGAGATCGACATCGGCCAGGTCGGCATCAACATCCCGATCCCGGTGCCGGTCCCCTACTTCAGCTTCACCGGCTCGCGCGGCTCGAAGCTCGGCGATCTCGGCCCGTACGGCAAGCAGGTCGTGCAGTTCTATACGCAGACGAAGACGGTCACCGCGCGCTGGTTCGACGACGACGCGACGGCCGGCGGCGTGAACACGACGATCGCGCTGCGCTGATCAAGGAAGCCCGCACATGGAAATCGCATTCATCGGACTCGGCAACATGGGCGGCCCGATGGCCGCCAACCTGCTCAAGGCCGGCCACGCGCTGACGGTGTTCGACCTCGACGCGAACGCGGTCGGCGCGGCGGTGCGCGCGGGCGCGACGGCGGCCGCGTCGCCGCGTGACGCGGCCGCCCGCGCGTCGCTGGTGATCACGATGCTGCCGGCCGCGCAGCACGTACGCGCGGTCTACCTCGGCGACGACGGCGTGCTGGCCGGCGCGCGTGCCGGCGCGACATTCGTCGACTGCAGCACGATCGATCCGGGCACCGTGCGCGCGGTGGCCGACGCCGCCGCGCAGCGCGACTTCCCGCTCGCCGACGCGCCGGTGTCGGGCGGCACCGGCGGCGCGCAGGCCGGCACGCTGACCTTCATGGTCGGCGCGCAAGGCACGCTGTTCGAGCGCATCCGCCCGGTGCTGCTCGACATGGGGAAGAACGTCGTGCACTGCGGCGGCACGGGCACCGGGCAGATCGCGAAGATCTGCAACAACCTGCTGCTCGGCATCTCGATGATGGGCGTGGCCGAAGCGATGGCGCTCGGCGCCGCGCTCGGCATCGATCCGGCCGTGCTGGCCGGCATCATCAACACGTCGACCGGCCGCTGCTGGAGTTCTGACACCTACAACCCGTATCCGGGAGTGAACGACGCGGCACCCGCCGCGCGCGGCTACTCGGGCGGTTTCGCCGCGAACCTGATGCTGAAGGATCTCGGGCTGGCGACCGAAGCCGCGCGCAGCGCACGGCAGCCGGTGTGGATGGGCGCGCTCGCGCAGCAGCTCTATCAGTCGATGAGCCAGCACGGGCTCGGCACGCTCGACTTCTCCGCGTGCGTGAAGCTGTACGAGGCGCAGCCCGCGTAACGCGGCCGGCGGACGTGCGACGGCCCGCGCTGCCCGTCAACGGCATCGCGGGTCGGTTCACATCCGGAGCGGTGCGGAGGTTACGGCCGCGCGGGCGACGCGGCGTTTATCCGCGCGGGTTCGACGCGGTCTCGAAGGTCGGATGGCACTCGAACGCGAGTTCGGAGCGCGCGTCGACGCGGCGGCCGCCGGTCACCGACTCCTGCTTCAGGCTCGCGCGCATGCCGCGCTGCGTGCAGTAGTTGGTCGCTTCGTCGACAGCTTTCGCATGGGCGTCGGCCCACGTCGTCGACACGCCGAGCGTGCGCGTCGTCACGGTGAAGACGTTCGGATTCGACGTCGTGGTCACGTCGGAAGCGGTCGAACATGCGGCGAGCAAGCATGCAACGGCCGCGATGGTCAACTCTCGCAGGGATCGAAAAGATAGAGCAATGGACATGGGGGGCAAGCGCGCGTCGATTCGACGGCATTGAGCAACATAGGCGACAGTATGCCTGCCCGATCGCCGGAGATCATGCCCTTTTCAGTGAACACATTGTTTCGAATGGTTAAACGATGGGTGCTGCCGGCAAGATTTACGGCCCGCGTCACGCCCGTCGTTGCACAGCGTGTCGCTTTTCCCGGCTTCCCGGCCGACGCACGGTTTCTGCCCGGCGACCGGCATCGGCCGGCGCGCCGGTCAGTGCGCACGCGCCCGGATTCTCGCCGAAGCCTCCTCCAGGCTTCGCCACGCCGGTTGGCCGGGCGCATAGCGTGCGCGGATGTATGCGGCGAGCTCGGCCATCTGCCGGTCGTCGAACGCGTCGCGAAAGCCGGGCATGTAGCCGAGCCCGTCGGTGGCCGGATGGTCGATTCCGTCGTGCAGCACGCGCAGCAGGTTGTCGGGCGCCGCCTGGCTGACGCTCGTGTTGAGCCCCATCAGCGGACGCACGCCGAAATGCCCGACCCCGCCCGTCTCCGCGTGACAGACCGCGCACGCGGCATCGAACGCGCGCCGGCCGCTCTCGAGGCCGAGCGTCGCGACCGCTTCCGCACCGCGTGCACGGCGGGTCGCCGCGTCGACGGCCACCGCGGCATCGACGGGCGGCGACAGCGACGCCAGGTAATGCGCGATCGCCCGGACGTCCGATTCGGGCAGCGCCGCGAGCCCCGCGACGACCGGCGCCATCGGCCCGGCCGCGACGCCGTGCTGCGCGGAGAAGCCCGTGCGCAGGTAGTCGAACAGCGCGCCTTCGGTCCACGGCACCGGCGACGCCGGCGACGCGACGAGCGGCGGCGCGACCCATCCCTCGGCCTCGCCGCCGGCCAGGTACGCGCGCCCGCCCCGTTCCGCGCCGAGCGCGTTGCGCGGCGTATGGCACGCGCCGCAGTGCCCGGCGCCGTCGACCAGATACTTGCCGCGATTCCACGACGCGGAGTGCGCCGGATCCGGCACGAACGGCCGCGCGTCGTGAAACAGCCAGTTCCATCCGGCGACGAGGCGCCGCTGGTCGAGCGGGAACGGCAGCTTCGTCTTCGGCGGCGCATGCTTCACCGGCGGCTGCGACATCAGGTATGCATACAGCGCGAGCAGGTCGGGCTCGCTCAGCTTCGCGAACGCGGTGTACGGAAACGCCGGATACAGATGCGAGCCGTCGCGCCCGATGCCTTCGCGCATCGCGCGCGCGAACGCCGGATACGACCATGCGCCGATGCCGGTTTCCGGATCGGGCGTGATGTTGGTCGTGTAGATCGTGCCGAACGGCGTGTCGAGCGCGAGACCGCCCGCATTGGCCGCGCCGCCCGGCGCGGTATGGCAGACCGCGCAATCGCCGGCGAGCGCGATCAGGCGGCCGCGTTCGAGCGTCGCCGCGCTCCACATCGCGCCGTCCGCGCCGCCGGGTGCGACCGGGGCGATCGGCGCTGGGCCCGGCAGGACCGCGCAGGCCAGCCCGATCAGCCCGCCGACGACCCCGCCCGCGCCGCCGCCGGCCAGCCAGCGGCGCCAGCGCGATGACGCGCGGCGCGGCGCGCCGGAACTGCGCTCGCCGACATCGGTCGGCTCCGGCCGGGCCAGCGCGTTGCGAATGCGTGCGGCGTCGAACGGCGGCGCGCGAAAACGCACGCCCGTCGCGTCATACAGCGCGTTCGCGATCGCGGCCGCCGCCGGCGCGGCCGCCTGTTCGATCCGTTGCGCGTCGTATGCCGACAGCGACCGGGCGCGACCGGCGCCCGGCTCTGCGTCGTCGAACGCGACGAGTTCATGCGCGATCGCATCCGGCGCGACATCGCCGCCGGTCTCGTCATGCGCCGGCCGTGCGGACAGCCGCGCGCCCATCACGCGCGAAATCGCCGCCTCGATCTGCCACGCGGGCAAGCCCGCCATCGACGCCTGCCCGGGCTCGCCCGCGCCCTGCCCGGCGACGACGCGGCGCACCGCGACGTCGCCCGTCGCGCGATCGACGTCGAGATCGACGACCCAGGCGGACCAGTGCGGATCGCTGTCGCGGCCGTTGTCGCGGCCCGCGTCCGCGTGCGGGTTTTCGCCTGCGGACGGCGCCTCGAGCACGCCCGCACCATCGAATGCAAAGCCGCGCCCACTGAGGCGGTCCTGCGCCGCTGTATGGGCACGGCCCGTGGCCGGTTCGCCCCACGCCGCGCGTTCGCTGACCATCCGGATGATCTCGCGCGGCCCGGCATCGCGCGACGCATCGAGATGCTGCAGGCGCAATGCGACCGGATCGCGCCGCAGCGCACCGGCCAGTTCGTCGACGAACGACTCGCGCGCGAATGCGTGCGCGTGGCCGGGAATCGTGTGGTGGACGTCGGCCATCTCGATCGACGTCTTCGCATGTCGATAGACGAACGGCGACGACGGAACCGATGCCCCGCCCTGCGCCGCCGCGCGCCGCGCATCCGGTGTCGCGCCGGCCTGCGCGCGATAGCGCCACGTCGTCATCCACCCATCGGCGGCGGTCCGCGTTTCGAGCTCGAACGACGCGTGCGCACGCGCATCGCCGATCGGCCATTCGTAGCGCGCGCGGTGCATACGCGCCGCGTCGTCCGCACGCCGCGCCGAACCGGCCGCCGCTTCATCGCGCCGCACATCGCTCGCATCGGCTTCGGGCTGCGCGGGCACGCTCAGGTCATGCTTCATCGCCGTCGTCCCGCAGATAGCGCGCGGCCCGATGCACCGCGCGGATGATCTCCAGATGCGTGCCGCAGCGACAGAGATTGAAGCGCAGCGCGTCGCGGATCGCCGCATCGTCCGGCGACGGATTACGGTCGAGCAGCGCCTTCGTGCTCATGATCATGCCGTTCAGGCAATAGCCGCACTGCGCGGCCTGCTCGTCGATGAACGCGCGCTGGATCGGATGCGGCGCGTCGCGCGAGCCGAGCCCTTCGAGCGTCGTCACGTCGCGCCCGTGCGCGGCGGCGGCCGGCACGACGCACGCGCGCGTCGCCTGAGCATCGACCAGCACCGTACACGCGCCGCACTGCCCGAATCCGCAGCCGTACTTCGGGCCGTTGAGCGCGCAGTCGTTGCGCAGGACCAGCAGCAGCGGCGCGTCGGGCGCGGCAGCGTCGAACGTGTGCGGCGTGCCGTTCACGCGAAACGCGAGCGGCCGCGACGGGGAAGCGGGATGGGACATGAAGGGATCCGGAATGCGGGGCGCGGGCCGGCAGGCCGTGACTTGGGGCCGGCAGCGGGCACGGCCGCCGGCTCGCGACGGGCCGGCGTCGCGCGCAGCGCTCACGTATAACACGCCGAAATGCGTACCGCCGCATCGATCACCGATACGGCGGCGCGGCATCCGGCGCTGGCACCGCATGCGCGTCAGGCGACGGCCGCCACGTTGCCGCGCGACGGCGACGGCGACACCAGCGGCACGTCGAACACGTCGTAGCCGAACACCCACGACGGATCCTCGTTGGTGCGCAGCCACGTGTTGTTGTGCGACACGAGCTGCACCTTCGACGCGCGTGCCGCGCGGTTCGCCTCGTACAGCGCGAACGCACCCGCGTAATCGCCGATGCCGACTTCGTCGAGGCAGCGCGCGAGCATCGCCGCATCCTCGATCGCCATCGCCGCGCCCTGCGCCATGTGCGGCTTCATCGGATGGCATGCGTCGCCGAGCAGCACGAGACGGCCGCGGCTCCACAACGGCAGCGGGTCGCGCTCGAGCAGCGGCCACTTCGTGATCGACGGCGACACGTCGATCAGATGCTGGATGTCGGCGTGGAAGCCGGCGAACGCCTCGCGCATTTCATCGCGGCTGCTGTCGACCATCGACACGCCTTCCGGCCACTCGGCCTGCGGCACGCCGGTCACGTAGTAGTACTCGTCGCGCTTCTCCGTCACGTAGTAGACCATCATGTGGCGATCCTCCGACCACCATTTCACGCACATGTCGTACGGCTTGTTGCCGAGCAGCGAGGCCGGGAACACCGCGCGATGCGCGACATAGCCCGTATAGCGCGGCGGCTCCGCGCCGAGCAGATGCTCGCGGATCCGCGAGTTCACGCCGTCCGCGCCGATCACGATGTCGGCCGTCTCGACGCTGCCGTCGGCAAACGTCAGGCGCACCGCGTCACCCGTGTCCTCCACCGCCGCGAGCCGCTTGCCGAAGCGGATCGTGCCGGGCGTCACCGCCTGCGTCATCAGCGCGTGGAAATCGCCGCGATGCACGGTCAGGTAGCTCGCGCCGTAGGTCCTGCGCGCGTAGTCGCCGAGCGGAATCCGCGACAGCACGTCGGCCGTCTGCCAGTCGCGGCTGTACCAGCAATCCGGATGCGAACCCATCGTCTCCAGCGCGTCCTCGCAGCCGATGCGCCGCATGATCTTCATCACGTTCGGGCCGAGATGGATGCCCGCGCCGAGGCGCGAGAACGCCGGCGCCTGCTCGTACAGCGCGACGTCGTAGCCGCCGCGCTGCAGCAGCGCCGCGGCGGCCGTGCCGCCGAGACCGGCGCCGATGATTGCGATACGGGGTTTGCTCATGCGGATCTCCTGATCGTGAGCCCGGCGCCGAACGCGGCACGAGAACGGGCGGATTGAATGGCGTTTATGTAGCGTACACACTCAATTTATTCAAGACAAGAGGATTATTTCCGGCGATCGACACATCCGGGAAAACACCGATAAAACCTCAAAAATTCCGTTCATAAACGATATTTGCCCGGAAGGAATCATTTTGACCCATTGTCATTTTCAAATGTACACACTAGACTTTCCCCGAAACCAGGCGATCCCGCGCCAGCGTGCCGCCCCACCCTTACCGACACGGAGCCTCCCGTCATGAGCAAGACCTACCGCATCGGCCAGATCGTGCCGAGTTCCAACACGACGATGGAAACCGAGATTCCCGCGATGCTGCGGTTGCGCGAGGCGATCCGGCCCGAGCGCTTCACGTATCACTCGAGCCGGATGCGGATGAAGAAGGTCGTCAAGGAAGAACTCGCGGCGATGGACGCCGAGTCCGACCGCTGCGCGGTGGAACTGAGCGATGCGCGCGTCGACGTGCTCGGCTACGCGTGCCTCGTCGCGATCATGGCGATGGGCCACGGCTATCACCGCGTGTCGCAGGCGCGCCTCACGAAGCACACGGCCGACAACGGTGCGCAGGCGCCGGTGCTGACGAGCGCGGGCGCGCTCGTCGATGCGCTGAAGGTGATCGGCGCGAAGCGCATCGTGGTGGTCGCGCCGTACATGCTGCCGCTGACCGAGCTCGTGGTCGACTACATCCGCAACGAAGGCTACGACGTGATCGCGTATCGCGCGCTCGAGATCCCCGACAACCTCGACGTCGGCCGCCACGACCCGGCGCGCCTGCCCGACATCGTGAAGACGCTGCCGTACCGGGACGCCGATGCGATCGTGCTGTCCGCGTGCGTGCAGATGCCGTCGCTGCCGGCCGTCGCGAAGGTCGAGGCGATGACGGGCAAGCCCGTAATCACGGCCGCGATCGCGACGACCTACGCGATGCTGCGCGAACTCGATCTCGAACCGATCGTGCCCGGCGCCGGCGCGCTGCTGTCCGGCGCGTATTGAGCGCCCCGCTACTTCGGAGCATCGCCATGTCCTCGACTTTCCTGTACGGCGCGAACGTCCGCGCCAACGGCATCCGCCAGCACTACCTGCGCTACGGCGGCGCCATGGGCGCGCGCGCGTCGCGCCCCGCGATCGTGCTGATTCCCGGCATCACGAGCCCCGCGATCACGTGGGGCTTCGTCGGCGAGGTGTTCGGCGCGGCGTTCGACACCTATGTGCTCGACGTGCGCGGCCGCGGGCTGTCCGATGCGTCGCCGTCGCTCGACTACGGCCTCGATGCGCAAGCCGATGACATCGCGGCGTTCGTCGCCGCGCTCGGCCTGCCGCGCACGAGCCTGGTCGGCCATTCGATGGGCGCGCGGATCGCCGCGCGCGCGGCACGGCGCGGCGTCCGCGGGCTCGAATCGGTCGTGCTCGTCGATCCGCCGGTGTCCGGCCCGAACCGCCGCGACTACCCGGGCAAGCTGCCGTGGTACATCGACTCGATGGCGCTCGCGCGCGCCGGCACCGACGCCGAAGGGATGCGCGCGTTCTGCCCGACCTGGACCGATGCCGAGCTGCAACTGCGCGCCGAGTGGCTGCATACCTGCGACGAGCGCGCGGTGCGTACGTCGTACGAAGGTTTCCACACCGACGACTTCCACGCGGATGCCGCGCAACTGGCCGTGCCGTCGATGCTGATCACGGCCGAGCGCGGCGACGTGGTGCGCGACGACGATGTCGTCGAACTGCAGCGTGCGACGCCGTCGATGCAGCACGTGCGCGTGCCCGATGCCGGCCACATGATCCCGTGGGACAACGCGGCGGGCTTCTACGCAGCGTTCGGCAACTTCCTCGGCGCGCCGCTCGCGGCCTGATTTCGCCCCCCTTCCCTTCACGCCATTACCGGAGCCGACGATGCCAGTCAGCGACTATCAACTGATCGACGCGTGGAAGCAGGTGCTCACGCTGTCGCGCCTCGAACCGGGCCAGACCGTCACGATCCTGACGAGCGCGGCCACTCATCCGCAGACGCTGTCGTGCGCGCTGATCGCGACGCAATCGATGGGCGCGATCGTCAACCGGCTCGACCTGCCGCCGGTGAACGGCGAGAAGGCGTTCAGCCGCGACCCGCTCGCGTATCTCGGCACGACGCCGCTCACCGGCAACCGCGCCGCGATCGCCGCATTGCGCGAGAGCGACCTCGTGCTCGACCTGATGACGCTGCTGTTCTCGCCCGAGCAGCACGACATCCTGAAATCCGGCACGAAGATCCTGCTCGCGGTCGAGCCGCCCGAAGTGCTGGTGCGGATGGTGCCGACACTGGCCGACCGCACGCGCGTGCTCGGCGCCGCGAAGAAAATCGCCGCCGCGCGCGAGATGCGCGTGACCTCGGCGGCCGGCACGGCGCTCGTGTGCCCGCTCGGCGATTTCCCGCCGACCGCCGAATACGGCTTCGTCGACGCACCGGGCCGCTGGGACCACTGGCCGAGCGGCTTCGCGCTGACCTTCCCGAACGACCGCACCGCACGCGGCACGATCGTGATCGATCGCGGCGACATCCTGCTGCCGCAGAAACATTACGTGAGCGAGCCGATCGCGCTGACCGTCGAAGGCGGCTATGCGACGCGCATCGAAGGCAGCGTCGATGCCGACCTGCTGCGCGACTACATGGAAACCTTCGCGGACCCGGAAGGCTATGCGATCTCGCACATCGGCTGGGGGCTGCAGCCGCGCGCGCGCTGGTCGACGCTCGGCCTGTACGACCGCGAGGCGACGATCGGGATGGATGCGCGAGCGTTCGAAGGCAACTTCCTGTTCTCGCTCGGCCCGAACAACGAAGGCGGCGGCACCCGCACGACCACCTGCCACATCGACATCCCGCTGCGCCGCTGCACGGTCGAGCTCGACGGCGAGACCGTCGTGCGCGAAGGCCGCGTGACCGATCAACCCGCCTGACCGACGAGTGCCCGACACCATGACCGATCTTTCCCGCCACGCCGAAGCCAACGTCTACCGCCAGCAGGGTTTCGGCACGCCGCTGCCGCCGCACGGCAACATCGGACTGCTGATCGTCGACTTCGTGGTCGGCTTCGCCGATCCCGCGACGTTCGGCGGCGGCAACATCGCGCCGGCGATCGCGCGCACGACGCGAGCGCTCGCGCTCGCGCGCGCACGCGGCTGGCCGGTCGCGCACAGCCGCATCGTGTACGCGGACGACGGCAGCGACGACAACGTGTTCTCGCTGAAGGTGCCCGGCATGGCGACGCTGACCGAGCACCATCCGAACAGCGCGATCGTGCCCGAACTCACGCCCGCCGCCGGCGAACTCGTCGTGCGCAAGACCGTGCCGTCGGCGTTCTTCGGCACGCAGCTCGCGCCGTGGCTCGCGCAGCGCGCGGTGCAGACGCTGCTCGTCGCGGGCGCGGTGACGAGCGGCTGCGTGCGCGCGAGCGTGGTCGACGCGATGTCGCACGGGTTCCGCCCGCTCGTGCTCGCCGATTGCGTCGGCGATCGCGCGATCGCGCCGCACGACGCGAACCTGTTCGACATGCAGCAGAAATACGCGGCCGTGATGCCGCTCGACGATGCGATCGCGGCGATCGATGCCGTGCACGCGCGCTGAGCCGTCGCGCCGATCGCGGGCGGTGCGGCACGGGTGGGACGAACGGCAGCCGTGCCCGCGCCGGCGCGCGATTGACGCTGCGCTTTTGGCGGCCTAGATTGACCGCGTGCGCCATCGCGCACGCCCGGGCCGTCGCCCCGTGCGCGGCACGCGGCAGCAGCGCCGCAGCCGCCGCGACCGGCCGCCGGTCGCGCCCTCCCCGACAGGACACCTGAACCGTGAACCGCTCCGAACTGCTTGCGCGCGACGGCTGCCTGACCGTGATCCGGCGGCCCGCGCCGCCGCCCAGGCCGGCGCCCGGCCAGCCGGGCAGCCTGTCGTCGTACGTGCCGGCGCTGCCCGAGGTGTTCGTCGCGATCCTCGACGACGGACGCATCCTCGCGTTCAACGGCCACGTCGACCTCGGCACCGGCATCCGCACGTCGCTCGCGCAGATCGTGGCCGAAGAGCTCGACGTGCCGGCCGCGCGCGTGACGATGGTGCTCGGCGATACGGCCGCGACGCCGAACCAGGGTCCGACCATCGCGAGCGCGACGATCCAGATTTCCGCGACGCCGCTGCGCTGCGCGGCCGCGCAGGCACGCCACGCGCTGCTGGCGCTGGCCGCCGAGCGCTTCGGTGTCGACCCCGCGCAACTGAGCATCGACGACGGGACGATCGCAGCGCCGGCCGGCGGGCACACCGCAACGTTCGCCGCGCTCGTCGCGGCGCGCCGCATCGCGCTCACGCTCGACCTGAACGCCCGCACGAAGGATCCCGCCCGCTACCGGATCGTCGGCCGGTCGTCGCCGCGCGTCGACCTGCCTGCGAAAGCCACCGGCCAGCTCACGTTCGTGCACGACATGCGCGTGCCGGGCATGCTGCACGGCCGCGTCGTGCGGCCGCCGTATGCGGGCCACGACAGCGGCGCGTTCGTCGGCACGTCGCTGGTCGACGTCGATCGCGCGTCGGTCGCCGACGTGCCCGGGCTCGTGGCGGTCGTCGCGCTCGGCGACTTCGTCGGCGTCGTCGCCGAGCGCGAGGAACACGCGATCCGCGCGGCACGTCAGTTGCGCGTCACGTGGCGCCCGCACCCCGCGCTGCCGCCGCTCCACACGCCCGCGGCCGCGATCGCCGCCGCGCCCGCGCAACGCCGGTTGCTGCTCGACGAAGGCGACGTCGACGCCGCGCGCGCGCAACCCGGCACGATCACGCTGTCGCGCACCTATGCGTGGCCGTTCCAGATGCACGGCTCGATCGGCCCGTCGTGCGCGCTCGCCGACTATCGCGCGCCCGGCGACGGCCGGATCACCGTATGGTCCGGCACCCAGAACCCCGTATCGCTGCGCTACGACCTCGCGACGCTCGTGGCGCGCGACGAAGCCGATATCGACATCGTGCGGATGGAAGCGGCCGGCTGCTACGGCCGCAACGGCGCGGACGACGTCTGCGGCGACGCGCTGCTGCTGTCGCGCGCGGTCGGCCGCCCGGTGCGCGTGCAGCTGTCGCGCGCGGACGAGCATCTGTGGGAACCGAAGGGCGCCGGGCAGCTGATGCAGGTGACGGGCACCGTGACGCGCGACGGCCGCCTGCTCGGCTACGACTTCACGACGCGCTATCCGTCGAACGACGCGCCGCTGCTCGCGACGCTCCTGACCGGCGCGATCGCGCCCGAACCGCGCGTGTTCGAAATGGGCGACCGCACCGCCGTGTCGCCGTATGAAAGCCCGAACCGCCGCTTCGTCTGCGAGGATCTCGCGCCGCTCGTGCGCGCCTCGTGGCTGCGCGGCGTGTCGGCATTGCCGAACTCGTTCGCGCACGACGCGTTCGTCGACGAATGCGCGGCGCTGGCCGGCATCGATCCGCTCGCGTTCCGGCTGCGCCATCTCAAGGACACGCGCGCGACCGAACTGCTGCAGGCCGTCGCCGATCGCGCGGGCTGGACGCCGCGGCGCGTGGATCGCGGAAATGAAGCGCAAGCAGCGCGCGTCGTCCGCGGACGTGGTATCGCCTACGCACGCTACGTCCACAGCCGCTTCCCCGGTTTCGGCGCGGCCTGGTCCGCATGGATCGTCGACCTGAGCGTCGATCGCGTGTCGGGCGAGATCCGCATCGAACGCGTGACGGTCGGCCAGGACACCGGCACGATGATCAACCCCGACGGCGTGCGCCACCAGATCCACGGCAACGTGATCCAGGTATTGAGCCGCACGCTGAAGGAGCGCGTGCGGTTTGCCGACGGCAAGGTCGCGTCGCGCGAATGGGCGAGTTATCCGATCCTGACTTTCGACGAAGTGCCGGACGTCGACGTGGTGCTGATGCCGCGGCAAGGCGAACCGCCGCTCGGCGCGGGCGAATCGGCGTCGGTGCCGGGGCCCGCCGCCGTCGCGAATGCGCTGTTCGATGCGACCGGCGTGCGCTTCTACGCGCCGCCGTTCACGCCCGAGACGGTGCGCGCCGCGCTGCGCGAGGCCGGCCGGCTTCCGGCTACCGAAGCGAGTGTCGCCGCAAGCGCCGCATGAGGCCGGTTTGCATCGAGGGCCGGACGGCGCCGCGCGTCACGCGTCGCCGTCGGCCTCCATCATCTTGCGCAGCAGGTACTGCAATGCGACGCGTTCGCCCGGATTGAGCGGCCCGTACGTGCGCTCGGTCACCTGCCGCGCGAACGGCACCGTGCGGTCGATCAGCGCGAGGCCCGCCGCGGTCGCGCGCACGATCAGCTTGCGGCCGTCGTTCGGGTCGGGCAGCACCTCGACCAGCGCGCGCGTCTTCAAGCGCTCGACGACGCCGCGAATGGTCGCCTGGTCGATCGCGGTCGCCTTCACGATGTCGTTCAGCGAACACGCCTGCTTTTCCTTGACCGCGCACAGCGCGACGAACTGCGCGGCCGTCAGGTCCGAATCGGGGATCGCTTCCTGGAAGATCGCGACGTGCCGCTGATAGGCACGGCGCAGCAGGTGCCCGACCTGGTCGTGAAAGTCGTAGGAATCCTTGGAAGACGCCATGAAGATGAAGGCTCGCGCGGCATGAATGGGAAAGGCAAGCAGTGTACACCCTCAAATCGGTGCATCCGGTCACGCGGCCGCTGCTTCGTTGCGGTGCGTCAGGGTTCTTCGCGCCCTACCCGCGTCGCGCCCGACAAGCGCCCGACTATGTCGGCCTGCTCGCGGACATCGCCGCTGCAACGCCCGCGGCTCGCGCGATCCGGCGGGCTGCCGGACGCGCGCGCTCCGAACGCCGAATCACTGGCGCTCACACACTCCACTTTTGAGCGTATACGCACGAATTTCGTGCATGCCTCCGGGTGGGAAAATCCATGTTGTCATGTGCACATTCCAGATTAATCCCCGAAAAATTCCGGGTTTATCTGGTTTATCGATCGATCCTGGCGCGTTCACTTTCATGCCTGCGCGATTCCGTATTTTATAGTGTGTACGCTATGTAATTGGCGTGCTATACAGACTCCAGCGCGCGGCGAACCTTCGCTCGCGTCGAACGGCCACCCACTTCATCCGTCACATTCGAACAGGGGCAATCCCATGTCTACCGCACACCCGAGCGCCGCCGTCTCCGCCGACGACACGCTGCACGGCGCGCTCTACCGCAAGGTCACGCTGCGCCTGATCACACTGTTCTGCCTGTGCTATTTCGCGGCCTATCTCGACCGCATCAACATCGGGCTCGCGAAGCTGCAGATGCTCGACGCGCTGAAGTTCAGCGACACCGTGTACGGGCTCGGCGCCGGCCTGTTCTTCGCCGGCTACATCCTGTTCGAAGTCCCGAGCAATCTGGTGCTGCAGCGCGTCGGCGCGAAGCTGTGGATCGCACGGATCATGATCACGTGGGGCCTGCTGTCGGGCGCGACGATGTTCGTGCATACGCCGATGCAGTTCTACGTCGTGCGCTTCCTGCTCGGCGCCGCCGAAGCCGGCTTCCTGCCCGGCGTGCTGCTGTACCTGACCCAGTGGTATCCCGATGCGCGCCGCGCACGCATCGTCGCGCTGTTCATGGTCGGGCTGCCGCTGTCGAGCATGATCGGCAGCCCGATCTCCGGCTGGATCATGCGTGCGTTCGACGGCGCCCACGGGCTCGGCGGCTGGCAGTGGCTGTTCCTGCTCGAGGCATTGCCGTCGGTGCTGCTCGGCTTCGCGGTGCTGCGCTGGCTGCCCAACAGCATCGAGACCGCGCGCTGGCTGAACGCGGACGAGCAGCGCACGCTGCGCGCGAACCTCGACGCCGATCCGTCCGGCAACAAGAGCCACGCGCTCGGCCGCGCGTTCTCCGATCCGAAGGTGTGGGCACTCGGCCTCATCGACCTGTGCGTGCTGCTCGGGCTGTATGCGGTGAGCTTCTGGCTGCCGACGATCCTGCGCGACACCGGCGTGAAGGACGCGTATCACATCGGCTGGCTGATGGTGATCCCGAATGCCGCGGCCGTGCTCGCGACGCTGTATTGCGGCGCGAGCTCCGACCGCGCGCGCGAGCGCCGCTGGCATATCGTCGTGCCGTTCCTGGTGTCGGCCGTCGCGCTCGCATTCGCCGCCGCGTCGTCGCACGGCACGCTCGCGACCGTGCTGCTGTTCTCGCTGATCAACGCGGGCGCGGCCGCCGCGATGCCGGTCGTCTGGGCGCTGCCGTCCACGTTCCTGAAGGGCTCGGCCGCCGCCGGCGGGATCGCGTTCGCGTGCTCGATCGCGAACCTCGGCGGCTTCGGCAGCACCTACTTCATTGGCTGGCTGCGCGACACGTTCCATTCGCAAAGCGCGGGGCTGTACGGCTTCGCCGCATGCATGCTGGTCGGATGCGCGCTCGCGCTCGCGTATCCCGCAAAGCTCGTGAACCGCTGATGTGCTCCATGCGCGCGGCGACCCGAGGTCGTCGCGCGCGATTCGTACAATTCGCACGACTCTCCGCGTATCGATGCGTGCCCAACGATATGCGCGCATGCCCCCTCTCGCCCTTCCGCATTCGTCACAGCGCCCCCGGCTGACGGCTTGAACAGCTTTCCTGGGCGCCGCACTCGCGCACGGGTCGCCTCGCGACGTGCCGCACTGCCTTTTTACAAACACGTCACCTCGCGCGCGTGTTCGCGCACGGCATGCCGCACCTCCTCGCGCCGCATCCCGCCACACCGGCGCGTGCGCATGTGCTGCCGTGCAGGCACGTCGTTTGCGATATCAACGCGCCCGCCCCCCCGGGGCGGACGGCAATCCTTCCTTCAACCCGGCGCTGCACACCGCGCGAGTCCTCGCGCGGCGATCCCGCATCGCAAGCAGGGTTCCCCCTGAACGAGAGGACGACATGAAATCCATACGAACGATAGTGGCCCTGTGCTCGGTCATTTCCGTACTCACGGCGTGCGGCGGAGACAGCAACGACGTCGGCACCGTGCTCGGCATCTCGAAGCCGCAGGCGCGCTTCATCAACGCGGTGCCGGCCGGCCCGAATCTCGACTACTACCTGAACGCGAAGCTCGATGCGTCGGGTGTCGCGTACAAGGGTGTGACCCGTTATCACGACATCGATTCGGGCACGCAGACCGCCAGTTACGACGTATCGGGAACGACCGCGACCGTCGCGTCGCAGTCGTTCGGCGCGGCGAACGGTCATCACTACACCACCATCGCGTTGCCGAGCACCTCGTCGGCGATTTCGCTGATCGACGATCCGTTCGACAAGAAGCTGCTGTCCGACAAGGCGCGCGTGCGCAGCTTCAACGCGTCGCCGAACACGCAGAACGTCGACGTGTACGTCGTGCCGCCGGGCACCGACATCAACACGCAAAGCCCGACGCTGGCGGGCGCCGCGTATCAGAACGCCGTGCCGGCATCCACACAGGATTCCATCTACCTGAACGGCGGAACCTACCAGGTGGTCGTCACGACGGCCGGCAGCAAGGCGCCGATCCTGAAGACCGCGCCGGTCGCAATCAACAACAACGCCGACTGGTTGCTGGTGACGATTCCGGCGGGCGGCATCGGCGACGTGACGCCGAACGACATTCACGTGCTCGTCGCGCAGGGCAACGATGCGGACACGTCCGCGCAGGAACTCGGCCCGCAATAACGGATAACGGCTTCGGCGGACCGCCGGCCGGCGGTCCGCCTGGCAGCCCTCGACAGTCCTCAGTCGGTCCGCTCGAGACGGATCACGTGCTCGACCCGCGTGCCGTCGCCGTGCTCGACATCGACATCGCCGACATGCCGGACGCGCCAGCCCGGCCGCGTCGCAATCTGCGGCACGTTGCCGCCCGGCCGGCTGTCGATGCCGCCGAGCCCTTCGTCGGGCGTCTCGACCGCGTCGTCGAGCGACGCATTCGAATAGATCACGTTGTCGTGCCACTCGGTCGCGCCGCTGCGCGCCTCCATGCCCTTGCCGTCGACGTCGACCGTGTTGTCGGTCATCGCCATGTTCGCGTTGTCGAGCGTCACGATCCTGCCGCTGGCGCGACGCACCGGATCGCCGCTGTCGACCGCATGCGCGCCGACGTCGATTGGCGGCAGGCCGGTCGGCGTCTTCGCCGCGACGGCCTCAGGGGTCAGCGCCCGCTTCGTGACCTCGGCGGCTTCGGCGACCTCGGCGGCCTGGGTCGCCGCATCGGGCATGTCGCCGGCCGCCGGCGTCTGCACCGGGCTCTTCGCGATCTGTTCGCGCTGCTGTTTCGGGGTTGGGTTCGATTCCGCGTTGTGCATCGCACCTCCTGTTCCGGACGGCGTGCGCCGGCGGGATGCAGCCGGCGCCGGTCCGGGAATCGCTACAACGGTCGTTGCAAATCTTTCACGCGCACGGCGCCGCCCACGCGTGCCCTGCGACACGCGTGCCGCGCCGACAGCCCCGGCGGCACGCGGGCGACGGGCCCGCGCATGCCGCCCGCGCCGACCGTCAGCCGCCGCTTGCTCCCGCGGGCGCGGAAGCGGCGCCGGGCATGCTCGCCGGGCCGCCGGCCGTGCCGCTGCCCGGCATGCCCGACGGCGCGGTAGACGGCGCCGGCGCCATGCTGCTGGTGGAGCCGGTTGAGCTCCCGCCGGTAGTGGTGTCGCTCTCGCTCTTCTTCTGACAACCCGCACCCACCGCCAGGCCGGCAATCAGGATGCCGGCGAAGACGACCCGCGATACGTGACGAATGGAATATCGCTGCATGACACCTCCGCTGATGTCGACTGGATGGAGACCTGTGGCGAGCAATGCGCGTGCCGTCCATCTCCTCCATCGCCACCGCCGGCGACCCAGCCCCATTCATTTTTCAAATGCCCCCCAGCCGAATATTTAATTTCCCATCGCCGCGACGGCCACCCATACTCGCGAACAAATCCGAGACATCACGTCCACGGCGGCCGGGCCTGCGCTGCGTGCACACGCTGCCGGTTCGCGCCCCGCACATGGAAGGAGACAACGCGTGCAACTGGAAGCCACCCACCGCGCGGGCATCGTGCTCGGCGCGGACGACGCATTGCATCGAACCGGTACCGCCGCGCGCGACCCCGCGCTGAGCCCCCGGCTGCACAACCCCGACCTCGCGCCGACCAAGGCGGAGGGCCGCACCTGGGGCCGGTACAGCATCTTCGCGCTGTGGACCAACGACGTGCACAACATCGCGAACTACTCGTTCGCGATCGGGCTGTTCGCGCTCGGCCTGTCGGGGTGGCAGATGCTCGCATCGCTCGCGATCGGCGCGGTGCTGGTGTACGGCTTCATGAACCTCACCGGCTACATGGGCCAGAAGACCGGCGTGCCGTTCCCGGTGATCAGCCGGATGAGCTTCGGCATCTACGGCGCGCTGTTGCCCGCGATGATCCGCGCGGTGATCGCGATCGCATGGTTCGGCATCCAGACCTATCTCGCGTCGGTCGTGCTGCGCGTGCTGCTCACCGCGATCTGGCCGGGCCTCGCCGCGTTCGACCAGAACGCGATCTGCGGGCTGTCGACGCTCGGCTGGGTGACGTTCGTCGCGATCTGGCTGGTGCAGATCGGCATCCTCACCTACGGGATGGAGATGGTCCGCAAGTACGAAGGGCTCGCCGGCCCGATCATCCTCGTCACGACGCTGTCGCTCGCCGCATGGATGTTCAGCCGCACCGGCGGCCATCTCGCGATGTCGATCGGCAAGCCGATGACCGGCCTGAAGATGTGGACCGAAGTGTTCGCGGGCGGCGCGCTGTGGCTTGCAATCTACGGCACGCTGGTGCTCAACTTCTGCGATTTCGCGCGCGCGTCGCCGAGCGCGAAGACGGTGCGGGTCGGCAACTTCTGGGGCCTGCCGGTGAACATCCTGGTGTTCGCGACGATCAGCTTCGTGCTCGCGGGCGCGCAGTTCAAGCTGAACGGCCAGATCATCCACAGCCCGACGGAAATCATCGCGACGGTGCCGAACAAGCTGTTCCTCGTGCTCGGTTGCCTCGCATTCCTGATCGTGACGGTCGCGGTGAACATCATGGCGAACTTCGTCGCGCCGGCCTTCGTGCTGACGAGCCTCGCGCCCCACCGCCTGACGTTCCGCCGCGCGGGCCTGATCAGCGCGACGGTCGCGGTGCTGATCCTGCCGTGGAACCTGTACAACAGCCCGATCGTGATCGTCTACTTCCTGTCCGGCCTCGGCGCGCTGCTCGGCCCGCTGTACGGGATCATCACGGTCGACTACTGGCTCGTGCGCAAGCAGCGCGTGAACGTGCCCGATCTGTACACCGAAGCACCGACCGGCGCCTATTTCTACACGCGCGGCGTGAACCGCAAGGCGCTCGCGGCGCTCGTGCCGTCCGCGCTGATCTCGATCACGCTCGCCGTCGTGCCGGCCTTCAGCGCGATGACGCCGTTCTCCTGGCTGCTCGGCGCGGCCATCGCGGGCAGCGTGTACTGGCTGACGGCCGATCGCAAACGGCAATACGACGAGCGCTCGGGCGAACCCATCGCGGTCGCCTGCGCCCGACACTGAACGCAGCATACGGAGTGCACCGATGAGAATCCTGGTAGTCAACGTCAACACGACCGCGTCGATCACCGACGCCATCGCCGCGCAGGCGCGGGCCGCCGCGTCGCCGGGCACCGAGATCGTCGGGCTGACGCCGCACTTCGGCGCGGAATCGGTCGAAGGCAATTTCGAGAGCTACCTCGCGGCGATCGCCGTGATGGATCGCGTGTTGAGCTACGACGAGCCATACGACGCGGTGATCCAGGCCGGCTACGGCGAACACGGCCGCGAAGGGCTGCAGGAACTGCTGACGGTGCCGGTCGTCGACATCACCGAAGCGGCCGCGAGCATCGCGATGCTGCTCGGCCACCGCTACTCGGTCGTCACGACGCTCGACCGCACGGTGCCGCTGATCGAGGATCGCCTGAAGCTCGCGGGGCTCGACGCGCGCTGCGCGTCGGTGCGCGCGAGCGGTCTCGCGGTGCTCGAGCTCGAGGAGAACCCTGCCCGCGCGATCGAGTCGATCGTCGACCAGGCCGCGCGCGCGGTGAAGGACGATCGCGCGGAAGTGATCTGCCTCGGCTGCGGCGGGATGGCCGGCCTCGACCGGCAGATCGAGGAATGCACGGGCGTGCCCGTCGTCGACGGCGTGTCGGCCGCGATCGCGCTCGCGGAATCGCTGGTGCGCCTGAAGCTGAAGACGTCGAAGGTCCGCACCTATGCGCCGCCGCGCCCGAAGCGGATCGTCGGCTGGCCGGGCACCTTCGTCAAATGACGGGCCGCGGGAACGCGTAGCGACATGCGGGACGCACCGGCGCCGAACGGCCTGTCCCTCGATGCGTCCGACGCAAGGAGTGCGCTCGACGGTCTGGACGCGCGCCTGATGCGCATCCTGCTCGTGCTGCTCACCGAGCGCACCGTGTCGCGCGCGGCCGTGCGGCTGAACATGTCGCAGCCGGCGACGAGCGCCGCGCTCAAGCGGCTGCGCACGCTGCTCGGCGATCCGCTGCTGGTGCGCAGCCGCTACGGCATGGTGCCGACCGAGTTCGGCGCGCGGCTGATCGAGCCGCTGCGCAACGCGCTGCGCGTGATCGACTTCATCCGCATCCAGCAGCCGAGCTTCGACGCGCGCACGTCGGTGCGCACCTACCGGATCGGTTGCCCCGACTACCTGAACGTGCTGTTCGTGCCGAAGCTCGTCGCGTTGTTCCGCGAACGCGCGCCGAACGCGCAACTCGTGTTCCATCCGCTCGGCGACGGCTACGACGACGAACGCGCGCTCGCCGACGGCGAGCTCGACGTCGTGATCGACAACCGCCCTGCCCGCCTGTCGCGGTTCCGGCAGGACGACCTGTTCGACGATCGCGTCGTATGCCTGATGCGCGCCACGCATCCGCTCGCACGGCGCGGCGCGATGACGGCCGCCGAATTCGCGCGCGCCGCGCAGCTGTGCCCGACACCGTCGTGGCTCGAAGCGTCCGGCGCGATCGACCAGCAGCTCGAACGCGTCGGCCTGCAGCGGCGGATCGTCGTCACGCTGCCGCACTTCGAACTCGCCGCGCATGCGCTCGTGCGCTCCGACCTGATCCTCACCACCACGTACCGGCTCGCGCGCCACTACGCGAAGCTGCTGCCGCTCGGCGCGGTGGCGCTGCCGGCCGAGCCGCCCGCGATCGTGTACCGGATGACGTGGAATGAGTCGGGCGCCTGCGTCGACGGTGTTCGCTGGCTGCGCGGGCTGATCGCGGAGGCGACGCGCGGCTGGCTCGACGCGGAGGCCACGCAGCCGGCTGTCGCGGCGGTTGCCGCGAATGCGAATGCGGATGCGCGGGCGAACGTGCCGATCGCCGAAGCCGCGCCGGAACCGACCCGACGCACGCGCCGCCGGCAGGCGACGCATTGCGGTGCATCGCAACGGCCGCGTGTCGCGCACGCGGCGCGCGTTCATCGCGTCGCGACGAAGTCGCGCTGAATCGATCGCCGACGACAACCTGAACGCGCAAGCCCGGTGGCTCCGTATCGTCGCGCGCAACGAGCGGGGCGTAAACGCCCGCCGAACGCATCACGCGTCGCGCATCGGTTGCGCAAGCAACTTGTATGCGATGACGGCGACGGCAAGCGCGAGCACGCCGCTGACCGTCAGCGCCGCGGCGAATCCGCTCGCGAAGGCCGCGGGTGCCGCATCGGCAAGCGTGCGCGCGGCCGACGGCGGCACGTGCGCGAGCGCCTGCGCGAGATCGCCGGCCAGCAGGCTCGACATGAACGGCGCGTCGACGAACGCGCGCATGCCCGGCGCGGCGGACAGCAGCCGGTCGAGGTGCGCGTGCGTGCTGACGGCCAGCACCGCGCCGAGCACGCCGACGGCCGTCACGATCGCCGAGAAGCGCGTGGTCGTGCTGATGCCCGACGCCATCCCGGTCCGGCTCGGCGGCACGCACGCCATGATCGCCTTCTGCGTGTCGCCGTTCATGATGCCCGCGCCGCAGCCGGTCACGAACATGCCGAGCGCGACGAGCCGGTAGTCGCCGCCGGCCGTCAGCGCCGCGGTCGCGAGATTGCCCGCGCCGATCAGTGCGAGCCCGCCCGCCAGCACGCCGCCGGACGATACGCGCGCGGCGAGCAGGCCGCCGAGCGAGGGCCCGGCGATCATCGCGAACGCGAACGGCAGCATCCCGAGCCCCGCGTCGATCGCGGACATCCCGAACGCGTTCTGCAGGTACAGCGGCAGGAACGTCATCATCACCTGCGCGCACGCCGCATAGCCGAACATCGCGAGCACGGCGCCGACGAAGCGCGGCTGGCGGAACAACGCCAGATCGATCATGGGCCGCGCCTGCCAGCGCTCCGCACCGATGAACGCGGCCAGCAGCGCGGCGGCCAGCGCGAACCGGCCGAGCGTCGCGGTCGACAGCCAGCCATGCGACGGCGCGCCGATCAGCGCCGCGATCGCACCGGCGAGCGCCGTGCCGAACAGCAGGCTGCCGGCGGCATCCACCCGTTTCGCGTGCGGATCGCGCGACTCGTCGATCGCGACGCGCGCGCCGGCCGCGAGCAGCGCGCACACCGGCAGGTTCAGCAGGAACACCCAGCGCCAGCCGATCCACTGCGTGATCGCGCCGCCGACCAGCGGCGCGACGGCCGTCGCGATCCCCATGCACATCCCCCAGATCGCCCACGCACGCGCCCGTTCGCGTCCGTCCGGAAAGCGGTTCGCGATCACCGCGAGCGCGGCCGTCAGCAACAGCGCGGCCCCGCCGCCCTTTGCCGCGCGCGCGGCGATCAGCCAGCCGGCCGACGGCGCGATCCCGCACCCGAGCGACGCGAGCGAAAAAAGCGCGAGCCCCGCGCCGAGCATGCGCTTGCGCCCGAAGCGGTCGGCCAGCCCGCCGGCCGGCAGCAGGCATGCGGCGAACGCGGTCATGTAGGCGCTCACGACCCATTCGATGTCGGCGAAACTCGCATGGAAGCCGCGCGCGATGCTCGGCAGCGACACGGCGACGACGTTCGTGTCGAGCACGATCAGCGAGCATGTCGCCGACGCGACCGCGAGCGTCGCGGCGGCCGGCAGGCGGGTGCCCGTGCGCGCGGCGGCAGGCGCGCCTGCGCGCGGGGCGGGAGAAGACTGGGACATCGACGGCTCCGGAACGAGAGGAACGAGCCGTATGCTAGGCTTGCCCGGTATTACCCGTCATTGACATACCGATGCAGTTTCATTAACGAAAATTGCAATCATGAATCCGCTCGAATTCCGTCACGTGCGCGCGTTCCTGAGCGTCGCGCAGCACCTGCATTTCGCGCGCGCGGCCGACGCGCTCGACATGGCGCCGCCCGCGCTCACGCGGCAGATCCAGGAAGCCGAGCGGCTGCTCGGCGTGCGGCTGTTCCAGCGCTCGCGCCGGGAGGTTTCGCTGACGGCGGCCGGCGTTGCGTTTCTCGCCGAGGCGCGCGCGGCGGTCGAGCATCTGCAGCGCGGCCGCGAACTCGCGACGCTCGCCGAACGCGGCGAACTCGGCCGGATCGAGATCGGCTACGTGTCGTCGGCTGTCTATTCGGGCACGCTGCAGCGCACGGTCGGCGCGTTCCGCGCCGCGCATCCGCGCATCGAGCTGAACCTGCGCGAGGTACCGATGGACGACGTCGCGAAACAACTCGACGCGGGCCGGCTCGACCTCGCGTACGTGCGCCCGCCGTTGCCGCTGCCGGGCGGGCTGCGGATCGTCACGCTGCAGCGCGACGTATTCGTCGCGGCGGTGCCGGCCGATTCGCGTTACGCGGCGATGACCGCCGTGCGTGCCGCCGATCTCGCCGACGCGCGCTTCGCCGTGCCGGAACAGGAGCGCGGCACGCTCGAAGTCGCGCGCCGCGGCCGCTTCGCGCCGGTGATCGCCGCGCGGCCGGGCGGGTTGCTCGCGGTG
This sequence comes from Burkholderia sp. BCC1996, assembly GCF_905339955.1. NCBI lineage: Bacteria > Pseudomonadati > Pseudomonadota > Betaproteobacteria > Burkholderiales > Burkholderiaceae > Burkholderia > Burkholderia sp. BCC1996. The sequence goes on along the minus strand of NZ_CAJPHM010000021.1, from coordinate 103,408 downwards.
CTCGCGTGCGTATCGGTAAACGGCTGGGTCGCCGTGATCCCGGACGCGCTCGCCGACTGCGTGTCGTTGCCGGGCGTCGTGTACCGGCCGATCGCCGGCAAGCCGATCATGTCCGAACTCGCGCTCGCGCACCGGCGCTTCGAGAAGGCGCCCGCGGTACGCGCGTTCCTGCGCGCCGTCCCTGCCGCGGGCTAGCGCCTGTCTCGCCGATAACGGACGCGCGAATAAGCATTTCGCGATTCGATGTTTGCCGGCGCGAAACCGATTCCGTAATCTGCCCGGCAGCCGCGCGGCCTCTCGCGCGGATCACCGAGGACCTGCCGCCGATGACTTCGCCCTCCGCCCCGGCCCGCCGCCGCGCACTGCTGCGCGTGGCCGCCCTGGCCGCCGCACCGCTTGCCGGCGCCGCCGCACGGCCCGTCCGCGCGGCCGGCCCCGACCTGTCCAACGTGACGCTGGTGCTCGGCGACCAGGCCGGCGGCCTGCGCGCGCTGGCCGAAGCCGCGCGCGTGCTCGACGGCGTGCCGTACCGGTTTCGCTGGGCGAATTTCCAGGGCGCCGCGCCGCTGTTCGAAGCACAGCGCGCGGGTGCGATCGACCTCGCGCCGGCCGGCGACCTGCCGGTGTTGACGGCCGCGCTCGGCGATCCGGCGCTGCGGATCGTGGCCACGCGCGTCGGCTCGCCGACGTCGCTCGGCATCGTCGTGCAGCCCGATTCGCCGGTGCGCACCGTCGGCGACCTGAAGGGGCGCACCGTCGTCGTGTCGTCGGCGCGCGGCAGCATCTCGCAATACCAGCTCTACGGCGCGCTGCGCGAACACGGCCTCGCGCCGGGCGACGTCGACGTGCGCTTCGTGCTGCCGGTCGACGCGTTCGCCGCATTTGAGGCGAAGCAGATCGGTATCTGGGCGACCTTCGATCCGTATTACGGCAACGTGGTCCGGCGCGGTGCGCGCATCGTGCGCGACGGCAGCGGGATCAATTCCGGGCTCGCGTTCCTCACGTCGCCGGTCGAGACGCTCGACGATCGCGCGAAGCGCGCGGCGCTGTCGGACGTGCTCGCGCGGCTCACCCGAGCCGGCCAGTGGGCGCTCGGGCATCCCGCCGATTACGCGAGCGTCTATGCGTCGCTCACGCGCCTGCCGCGCGAGGCGGCCGCCGACATCGCGCGCCGGGCGGCGCTCGCGCAGCGCGGCGTCACCGACGCGGACATCGACGTGCTGCAGCGCGTCGCCGATCGCGCGGCCGCGGACGCGATCCTGCCGAAGCGCGTCGACGTCGCGTCGATCGCGGTGCGCAACCTGTCGGCCGCGTAACCGGCTGCACGTCGTCGCCTGTGCGGGCGTTCAACGCGGCTTCGCCATGTCGAGATCCGGCACGTCGTCGCCGAACGTCGACGCAACCAGCGTGCGCATCGCGGCGACCAGCAGCGTCGGGCCCGACTGGTTGAACGTGCAGCGCTCGCCGGCCGCCGGCACTGCCCGATGCAGCACCGCGCGCCACGCACCGTGCCCGCCGTCGCGCTCGAACGCGCCGAACGGCAAACGCTCGACGAGCGGCCCGCCGTCTACCCACGACGACGACGGCGCGTACGGCACCGGCGTGCCGCCCGGTTCGCGCAGGACCGTGCATCCCGCGGCGTCGACGCGCGGCGCGCCGAGTGCTTCCGCCATCGCCACCCAGAAATCGAGCGGCGCACCGACCAGATCGTGAACCTGCATCGCGCCCTCCCGCGGTCGTGAAAACGCCATCCTAGCGCTGCCGCGCGCGATGCGCCGGCCACGCCGCGACCGGTGCGTTGCCCGGCAAGCGCGCCCGTCGTGCCAAACCGCCGATACGTGTTACGAATCGGCGATTCCTGCGTACAATGAACGCAACACGTATCGTCCGGGCGGCGGTGGACACGCACCCCGGAACCGCATTCACGCCGAACCGGGCCGGGCCCGTTCGGCGGACGACAACCGGAACCATACGGTGCAGCGCAGGCCGGATCTCTCGGGAGACCGCAGCATGTCCACGCACGCCAGGAAACCGCTGATATCGCTCGTCGTGCCGTTTCATGACGAAGAGGAAGCGATCGACGCGTTCTTTGCCGAAACGCTGCCCGTTCTCGAGTCGGTCGGCGGGGTCCGCTTCGAGATCGTCTGCATCAACGACGGCAGCCGCGATCGCACGCTCGACCGGCTGCTCGCGATCGCCGCCCGCGACGCGCGCGTACACGTCGTGGATCTCACACGCCGCTTCGGCAAGGAAGCCGCGCTCACCGCGGGCCTGGACGAGGCCGCCGGCGCCGCGGTGATCCTGATCGACGCCGACCTGCAGGACCCTCCCGCCCTGATTCCCGCGATGATCGAACACTGGCGCGCCGGTGCCGAAGTCGTCGCCGCGAAACGCACCGACCGGATGTGCGACCCGTACCTGCAGCGCGCGGCGGCGGCGCTCTACTATCGCGTGCACAACGCGCTGTCCGAAGTCGAAATGCCGGAAAACGTCGGCGATTTCCGCCTGATGGATCGCGAGGTCGTCGAAGCGCTGCGCGCGCTGCCGGAGCGGCGGCGGTTCATGAAGGGGCTGTTCGCGTGGGTCGGCTTTCGCACCGCTATCGTCGAATACACGCGTGCGCCGCGCAGCGGCGGCCGCTCGAAGTTCTCCGGATGGCGACGCTGGAACTTCGCGCTCGAGGGCATCACGAGCTTCAGCACCGTGCCGCTGCGCGTGTGGACCTACATCGGTCTCACGTTCGCGATGCTGTCGCTCGCGTATGGCGCCTTCATCGTGGTGCGCACGCTGCTGTACGGCAATCCGGTGCACGGCTACCCGTCGCTGATCTCCGTCGTGCTGTTCGTCGGCGGCATCCAGCTGATCGGCATCGGCGTGATCGGCGAATACCTCGGGCGGATCTATCACGAGTCCAAGCAGCGGCCCGTCTATCTCGTGAGGCGGCGCTACCGAGCCGAGCGCGATGCCGCCGCCCAGCCGGCATCGAAGCTGCTGCAGTTTCCGCTGAAGCGCACGCCCGCGGCCCGCCGCCGGGCGGCGATGCCGGCAGTCGCCGGCGCCGCCTCCCGCAAAGCGTCGTTCAAGTAGAACCGGACCGCCGCAATTGGACATTCCCCGCGAATCGATGCGCTCGGCGGAGCGGCCCGTGCGCGCGTGGCTCACGCTGCGGCGCGTCGTCGTGTACAGCGTGCTGATGCTCGTGCTCGACGCACTGTTCGTCACGATCTGGACGACCGTCGTTCGTCACGGATCCGGAAGCATCGGGGCACGCCCCGGTGCCGACTTCTCGGTATTCTGGTCGGCCTCGTACGTGATGCTGCACGGCTCGCCGGCGCAGGCGTACGACTTCTCAACCTTCTCGCGGCTGACGACCGGGCTGTTCACGCACCTTCGCCGCGACGTCTTCGCCCCGTGGCTGTACCCGCCCACCTATCTGCTGCTCGTGACACCGCTGGCGCTACTGCCCTTCGCGCTCGGTTATCCGTTGTTCGTCACGATCGGCGTCGTCGTGCTCGGCCTCGTCGCGTGGCGCGTTTCGCGTCTCGGCACGATTCCGGGCGCATCGCGCGTCGGCCCGCTCGCGCTGGCCGCCGCGCCTTGCGTGTTCGTCACCGCGACGCTCGGACAAAACGCGTTCCTGACCGCGTCGTGCGCGGCGCTGGCCGTCCACTGGGCCGAACGGCGGCCGATCTGGGCGGGCCTCTGCATCGGCCTGCTGTCGGTCAAGCCGCAGATGGCGCTGCTGTTCCCGTTCGTGCTGGTCGCCGTGCGCGCATGGCGCACGATCGCATGGGCCGCGCTCGCCACCGGCACGTTCGTCGCGCTGAGCGTCCTGATTTGCGGCACCGAGTCGCTGCGCCTGTTCGTCGCCAGCACCGGACTCGCGCGATCGATCGTCCTCGAACACGGTGTCGTGTTCTGGCTCGCGTCGCCGACGCCGTTCGCGGCGTTCCGGCTTGCGGGCGTGCCGCTCGGCGCCGCCTATGCCGCGCAAGCGTGTATTGCGGCAATCGCGATCGCCGCCGCGTGCATCGCATGGACGCAATCGCGCGATACCCGCGTGCGCGCCGCCGTGCTGGCGGTCGCGACGCTCGTGGCGAATCCGTACGTGTGGCACTACGAACTTGCGTGGCTCGCCATCGCGATCGCCTGCATGCTGTCGATCGGCTGGCGCGACGGCTGGCTGCGCGGCGAACAGGCCACGATCGCGCTGATGTGGGCGCTGCCGATCGCCGAATACCTGAACCCGTGGCTGCTGCTGCCGCAGATCGGCCCGGTCGTGACGCTCTTCGCGCTGCTCGTGCTGCTGCGCCGCGCGCGGCACGACGCTCACAACGCGAGCCGCGGCGGCACGTACAGCCCGTAGTACGGCCCGACGCCCGTCGCGACGCCGGTCATCTTCACGCCGGCGACGAAGTGCCCCTGGATGTACTTGTACGTGCCGCCGAGCGACACGTCGATACGGAACGCCGCGAACGCGACGATCGGCACGTAGGTGCTGCTCGCCGTCTGCGTGACGACCGGCAGCACGACCGTCGTGCCGACCGGCACCGACGTGTAGAGCGTCGCCTTCACGCCGGTCGCGAGATAGATGCTGTCGCCGATATTGAGCGTCGTCGGGTTGCCGGTCACCATCAGGCCGCCCATCGTCGTCGTGTCGGTCGCGGTCGACTGGAACGACGTCCACTGGCCGCCCATGCACAGCGTGCCGTAGGTCTGGCCGTTCGTGATCGAGAATTCGTACGGCAGGTTGGTCAGCGGATTGATCAGCGGCTGGTTGGTCAGCGTGTTCCAGTACTGGTTGTACACGCACTGGTCGATCGCGACCGGAAAGAGCCCGCCCGCCGCCACCCCGCCCGGCGCGGCGAGCACCGCGATCGCGGTCGCGCTGCCGGACGCGCCCGGAATGCCGAGCAGCCCGCCGAGCAGCAGCGGAATCGAGCCGCCGTTCACGCCCGGCGCGCGCGACACGGTCACCTGAACCGCCGGCACGTCGTATTGGCCGGGCGTGATGGTCGTCGGCTGCATCGATGCCGGGTTGCGCGTCACGTTCCAGTAGCCGGTCGTCACCGTGCCGGTCGCGAGCGGCGCGCCTGCCGCCGCATTCTGCGCGATCACGCCGTTCGCCGCCGGCGCGGCCTGCGACCAGTTCAGCGCGCCGCCCGTGGGCGACATCATCGCGTCGGCCGCCGCGAGCGCGGCCGCGTCGGCAGCGTTCTGCAACTGGTTGCGCACCGTGGCCACCCACGCGATGTCGATTGCCAGCGCGCCGAACGACAGCAGCGGAATCAGGAACAGCAGGAAGAACAGCGCGACGGAACCGCGCTCGCGCGTGGCGCCGATGCGTGGCGTGCCGACCGCGTCATTCATAGAGCATCACCGAGCTGGCCGAGATCGTCACCGGGCCGGTCAGCGCGCTGAATGCCGACCCCAGCACCAGCCCCGAATACGTGTAGGTCACCGTGACCGTCAGCGCGGTGCCGGCCGTCGTGCCGTTCGCCTGCGTCACGGTGATGGTCGGCGTCGTCGCGGTGCCGCCGGTGATGAGGCTGTTCTGCGTGTAGGTCGACGCGACGTTGGCGATCTGTGTCGGGGTCAGCATCGGCACGCGCAGCATGACGCCCGCACGCGCGGCCTCGCGGCTCGCGTTCGTGATGACGGCCTTGTCGCACAGCAGCAGGCTCGTGTCGATGATGCCGATCAGCACCATCAGCAGGAACGGCAGCATCAGCACGAACTCGAGGGATACGACGCCGCGCGCGTGACGGACGCCCATCGCCTGGCGTGTCATCTTGCCGCCCCCGCGGCGGGCGGCAGCGCGTGCGGGTCGAGCGCGGCCCCCGTCGACGGTCGTGCGGCGGCGGGCGCCGGGCGCGCCGCAAGCTGCGCGCGCACTGCCTCGTAGACGCGCAGATTGTCGGCCACCGCCGATGCGGGCAGATCCGCCGACAACAGCTTCTTCGCCGAATCGGTGTTGCCGAGCACGCCATACGCGAACGCGAGGTTCTGGCGCGCCTGCCACGGCGCATCGGGCAACCCGGCCACGTCGAGCAGCACGTTCACGCCTTCGCGCGGCCGGTTGCTCAGCACAAGCGACAGCCCGAGGTCGACGCGCAAGCCCTGCGCATCCGGATGCGCGCGCAGCGCATCGCGGTATACGGCCTGCGCGTCTTCATGGCGGCCCTGCAGGTCGAGCACCGTACCGAGCCCTTCCGCCGCGAGCGGCAGGTTCGGCTGCGCGGCCAGCAGCTCGCGGTAGCGCTGGGCGGCCTCGTCGAGCCGGCGCTGCCGCAACGCGACGCGCGCGAGCCCGACCTGCGGCCCGGGTTCCGCGGGTGCCTGCTGTCGTGCCTGCTCGTAGAGAATCCGCGCGCGCTCCAGATCGCCCGCGCGGTAGCTGACGTCGCCCAACCCGAGGCGCGCCGGGAGCGAATCGGGATGCCGGGCGAGCACCTTCTCGTACAGCGTCGACGCGAGATCGACGTTGCCGCCGGCGAGCGCGCTGTCGGCAATGCGCAGTTCGGCCTGCGGGTCGTCGCTCTTGTGCGACAACGCCGGCCGCGTCTGGATGCCCGGCGCGCAGCCGCCGGCCAGCACCGGCAACACCGCCGCGAATGCGAACGCACGGATCACGGATCGTGTCATTTGAATACCTCGAGCAGGCGAATCGCCGCCGGGCCCGCCGCGATCAGGCCGACCGTCGGCAGGATGAACAGCATCATCGGCAGCGTGATCTTCGGCGCGAGCTTCGCGGCCTGCTCCTCGAGCGCGACGATCTGCTCGGTGCGCTCGCTGCGCGACAGCGTTCGCAGCGCCTGCGTGATCGGCGTGCCGAAGCGCTGCGATTGCGTGAGCGTCGTGGCAAGCGAGCGCGCCGACGCAAAGTCGACGCGCGTCGCGAAATGCGTGAGCGCTTCGGATACGTTGCCGCTCAACGTCAGCTCGTCTGCGCATACCGTCAACTCGTCGGCGAGCGGCGGGCAGATGCGCTCGAGTTCGCGCGCGACGCGCCGCACGCCCGATACGAGGCTGTTGCCGGCCATCGTGCAGATCACCAGCAGGTCGAGGGCGTCCGGAAAGCACGCGGCGATGATCCGCCGGCGCCGCCGGATCATTGCGCCGAGCACGTATTCCGGCACGATCACGCCGATCACGAACGCGGCGACCATCGCCAGCGCCCGGATCACGACGTATTCGCCGAAGCGCGGAATGTACGGGCTGAACACGATCGCGACGCCCGCGAGCAGCACGCCGCAACTCAGCTTGATGCCGATCATCGACGACACCGCACGCCGCTCGCGAAAGCCCGCGCGCGTCAGCTGCAGCCCGAGCTTCACACGCTGCATCGGGTCGAGCACGGGCAACCGCTCGCCGAGTTGCGCGAGCCGCCGCGTCAGGTCCTGACGTACCTCGCCCGGCTGCAGCCGCCCCGCCACCAGCGACAGCGGACGTTGCCCGGCCGCCTGCTGCACGCGCTCCGCGATCCGCCGGCGCGTGCCGCCGCCGGGCGTCGCGAGCGCCGCCGCGACGCACGCGAGCAGCAGCAACAGTTCGAGGCCGCGGGCGGCCAGCATCGACATCGTCATCGCGCGGTATCCAGTTTCGAGATCTTGTGAATCGTCAGCAGTCCGATCGTCAGCAGCACCGCGGCGATCGTCAGCATCACGCGTCCGGCATGCGTGTCGAACAGCAGCATCACGTACGCGCGGTTCACGAGGAACAGCGCGCCGATCATCACGAACGGCACCGCCGAAATGATCTTCGTCGTGATCCGCCCCTCGGCGGTCAACGCGCGCGTTTTCAGGCGGATGTCGCGGCGCGTGCGGATGATGCTCGACAACTCGTCGAGCGTCTCGCCGAGGCTGCCGCCGGTCTCGCGCTGCAGCAGCAGGTAGACGGTGAAGAACGAGAAATCCGCGATCATCAGCCGGTCTGCCGCGTGCGTCAGCACGTCCTTCAGATCCGCGCCGACGCGCAGGCTGTCGCCCATCGAGCGAAAGGTCGAGCGCACCGGCTCCGCCGCGCTGTCGCCCACCGTGCTGATCGCCTGCGTGACCGGAATGCCCGCGCGCACCGCCCGCACGATCAGGTCGATCGCGTCCGGGAACGCTTCGAGAAAACGCAGCCGGAACCGCTCGACCAGCGCGCGATAGCTGGCGCGCATCGCCACCAGCGGCAGCCCGACGTAGATCAGCGGATGGAGCGCGTGCGGCAACGCGACGAGTTGCACCACCACGATCGCGGCAATCGCGCCGGCGATCGTGCCGGCGACGACGATCCGCATCCCGCGTTCGCCGCCAACCGCGCGCACGCGCGTCACGTAGCGCTGCAGCCACGCGCGCGCGCGGCTTTGCCGCCGCGGCAGGTTGAACAGCGCGATGCCGGGTGCAGCGGCCGCACCGGCTTCCCGACCCGCCAGCGACGGCGCAAGGTGCCGCATCCGCTCGCGAATGCGCTGCTCCGGCGTGTGGCGCGCACGGTCCAGCCACGCGGACAGCGCGAGGCCCGCCGCGAGGATCACGACGAAGGCGCCGAGCGCGAGCAGGTCCGCGGTGCTCATTGCCGGAAGACCTCGGTGAGCGCGTCCTCGACGCCGTAGTACGCGGCGCGCGGCGCGAACGCCGGCCGCAGCGACGACGCCTCGAACACGCCTTTCACCACGTCCCGCGTCGTATCGCCCTCCTGGCGGAACGCGAACAGGTCCTGCGTGATCACCACCTCGCCTTCCATTCCGACGATCTCGGTGATCCGGGTCACGCGGCGCACGCCGTCGCGCATCCGCTCGACCTGCACGAACAGGTGCACGGCGCTCGCGATCTGGCGCCGGATCGACAGCAGCTGCAGGTTCGCGTTCGCCATCATCACCATGCTTTCGAGCCGGCTGATCGCGTCGCGCGGCGAGTTCGCATGGATCGTCGTCATCGAGCCGTCGTGCCCGGTATTCATCGCCTGCAGCACGTCGAACGCTTCCGCGCCGCGGATTTCGCCGAGGATGATGCGGTCGGGCCGCATCCGCAGCGCGTTGCGCACGAGGTCGCGCTGCGAGATCCCGCCGAGCCCTTCCGTATTCTCCGGCCGCGTCTCGAGACTGACGACGTGCGGCTGCAGCAGTTGCAGCTCGGCCGCATCCTCGATCGTCACGATCCGTTCGTGCTCCTCGATGTGTTGCGACAGCGCGTTGAGCAGCGTCGTCTTGCCCGACCCGGTGCCGCCCGAGATCACGATGTTCAGCCGGCACGCGCACGCGATCTTCAGCACCTGCAGCATCCCGTGCGAGATGTTGCCCTGATGCGCCATCCGCGCGAGCGTGATGTCGCGCTTCGCGAACTTGCGGATCGAGATCGACGCGCCGCGCATCGCGATCGGCGGCAGGACCACGTTCACGCGGCTGCCGTCGGCAAGCCGCGCGTCGACCATCGGGCTGCTCTCGTCGACGCGGCGCCCGACCGCCGCCGCGATCCGCTGCGCGACGCTCGTCACGTGCGCGTTGTCGCGAAACTTCAGCGGCGTGAGTTCGAGCCGGCCCGCGCGCTCGACGTACACCTGGTCGGGGCCGTTTACGAGGATGTCGGAAACGGTGTCGTCGGCGAGCAGCGGCTCGATCGGCCCGACGCCGAACATGTCGTTCAGGATCGCGTCGACGATCAGCACCTGCTCGCCCGCCGTTATCTTCAGGCGCTCGCGCTCGACCGTGTGCGCGGCCACCTGCTCGATGCCCGCGCGCACTTCGTCGCGCGTCTTCATCAGCGCCGCCGACATGTTCATCGACGAGAACACCGCGGTGCGAATCGCGTCGAACTTGCCGGAACGAATCAGCGCCTCGTGGGTATCGGCCACCGCAAGCCCGCGCGCGGACGCGGGCGCCTGGCTCGCTGTCGGGACCGGCTCCGGTGCGCCTTCGCGCGGCGCGGCAGGAGTAGCCGCCGGCTCGGGCGCAGGCGTCGGCCGTTTGCGGGTACCGAACGTCACGATCCTTTCCTCCATTTCACGAAGCGCGCGTACCACGACTGCGCGACGGCCATCGATTCGCCGGTGATGCCGTTCGCGAGCAACCGGATCTCGTCCAGGAAGCCGCGGCGTTTCGTGCCTTCGATCGGCTCGCCGAGGTTCTCGGCGACCGCGAGCGTCTGCGGCTCGTGCGGCAGCTCGCGCAGCCGCACGCCGCCGAATGCGTCCTCGAAGTCGGCCTGCGCGACGCGCCCCTTGACCGGCTCGAGCGGGTTGTTCAGCATCATCGACAGCAGCCGCTCGCCGGGCAGCTCCCTCACGAAGCGCGCAAGCCGGGCGGCTTCGTACGCGGCATGCACCGAGCGATCCGCGACGATATAGACGAGATCGGACACCGTCAGCGCATCCTCGAACAGTTTGCCGGCGCGGTTGCCCACGTCGAACAGCACGTAATGGAAGCGGTCCTTCAGCATCTCGACGAGCGACGCGATCGCATCGTCGCGCAGCGGCGCGTCGTCGCCATACGCCAGTTCGGCCGAGAGCACGTGCAGGCGGTCGCCCTTCGTGACGAACATGCGGTCGAACAACGCGTCGTCGGGACGCTGTTCCATGTTCAGCAGTTCGATCAGTCCGTTGTTGCTCGACAGCCCGAGCCGCGAGTTCGCGCCGCCGCCATGCAGGTTCAGGTCGACGTATGCCACGCGGCGGCGCTTCTCGCCCGCCAGGCAGCGCGCGAGACTCACCGCGACCGTCGTCGTGCCGACGCCGCCGCGCGCGCCGACGAAGCTGACGATCTTGCCGGTGCGCACCTGCACGACCGATTCCGTCGCGGTCAACGCGCGCCGCATCAACTCGACGGTCAGCGGCTTCACGATGTAGTCCTGCACACCGATGCCGAGCAGGTTGCGGAACAGCCCGACGTCGTTCTGCGTGCCGATCGCGACCACCCTCACGGACGGATCGCACACGTCGGCGAGCCGCATCAGGTCGGACACCGGCAGCACCGAATCCGACACGTCGACGATCAGCTGGCGCGGCGAGCGCTCGTGCTGCTGCAGCAGCCGGATCGCGTCGTCGCAGTTGCCCGGCTGCACGTGGGCGCGCGTGATCGACAGGTCCTGGGCGACGCGGCGGATCACGTCTTCGCTGCCGGCATCGGACACGACCGCGATGAGATCCGCCGCACCGGCTGCGGCGGCGCGCTTGGCATTCTGGCGATCGAGGACGTTCATGGGCGGCATCGCGATGGGCATCGGGAGCGGGTCAGTGGCCGGGCGAGCCGGTCGTCGTCAGCGTCTTGTCCGGAGCCGGCTGCTTCACGCGATCCTCGACGTAGCGGCGCACCGCGTCGGCGGCGACTTGCGCATCGGCGCCGCCGTACGGCACGGGCGCGACCAGGTCTTCCGGCCGCGCGAGCATCGTCGCGAGATTCGTGTAGGTCGCGCAGCCGAACGGCACGCCGGGCCGTCCGAACCCCGCATCGACGAGATGCGACGGCTGCATCAGCTTCGCGCAGTCGGGCGGCACCGCGTGCACGCCGTCGAAGCCGATCGCGCGCGCATCGGGCAGGTTGAGCGGCGGCGGCGCCGAGAAGCAGCCCGCAAGCACCAGTGGCGGCAAGGCGGCGACGATGGTTCGAACTCGCATGCGCGCTCCTCCGGTCAGTACACGAAGCCCGCGGCGCCGACGAGGCGCGGCGTGTCGCCCGTCAGCAGGTCGAGCCCGAGATTGCGCTGGATCGCGAACTCGAGATCGCTGCTCGGCCGCGCGACGGTGTCGAGCGCCTGCTCGAGCTGGCCGGGGCCGGTCGGCTGCACGATGTACGGCGTCACGATCACGACGACCTCGGTCTTGTTGTCCTGGAAGTTCTTCGACGAAAACAGCCGGCCGATGATCGGCAGCCGGCCGAGCCCCGGCACCTGCGCCACGGTATCCGCCGTCTGGCTCTGCAGCAGCCCGCCGATCGCGAAGCTCTGCCCGCTCGACAGCTCGACCGTCGTCTCGACGCGCCGCACCGAGAGTCCCGGCACCCTGACGCTGCCGGTCGTCACGCTGTTGTTCGAATCGACCTCGCTGACCTCCGGGCGCACCTTCAGGCTGATCCGGTTGTCGGCGAGCACGGTCGGCGTGAAGTCGAGCGACACGCCGAACGGCTTGAACTCGACCGTGATCGCGCCTGTGTTGCCGGCCTGCGCGACCGGAATCGGAATTTCGCCGCCGGCGAGAAAGCTCGCGGTCTGGCCGGACATCGCGGTGAGGTTCGGCTCCGCGAGCATCGTGATCAGGCCTTCCTGATCGAGCGCGTCGAGCACGACGTCGATCGACCAGCGCCCCGCGCGGAAGCCGCCGAGCACCGAATACGCACCGGTCGGCGACAGGTTGAACACCTTGGTCGTCGGATCGAACAGCGTGCGGCCGCTGAGCAAGCCGCCGAAGAAGTTGCCGGCCGAGCCGAGCGAGCTCCAGTTGATGCCGAGCTGCTGCGTGACGTTGCGGCTCACCTCGGTCACGCGCACGCGCAGGTTCACCTGGATCGGGCGCGACAGCGTGAGCCGGTTGACGATCTTTTCCTTGTCGTTGATGTAAGGCGCGAGCGACTGCATCACGGCGTCCGCGTCGGCCGCGCTCGGCACCTTGCCCGCCACCATCAGCGAGCCCGGCGCGCCGGACACCGACAGCTTCAATTGCGGAAAGCGGCTGTCGAGCACCGCCTGCAGCGACGCGGTGTCGACCTGCACGATCACCGTACGGCGCAGGATCGGCCGATGGTTCGCGCCGAGCGCGATCAGCGTGGTGGTGCCCGCCTTCTTGCCGAACACGAACACGGTGCGCGGCGATGGCACCTGGATGTCCGCGATGCTCGGGTCCGCGACGAACATCGCGGTCGCGGGTTCGGACAGCGACAGCATCTCGCCCTTGCCGGTCGCGATCGACAACGCCGCGCCGGCGTCCGTCGCGCCCGCGCGCTGCGCGAGCGCGACGCCCGGCGCGACGATGCAGGCCAGGCACCAGAAAGCCATCCAACGAACCATGCGCACCATGCGTGTTCCCGTCAAATGCCGGCCGCAGGGCGGCCGGCCCGAATCGTCACTGCTCACTGCGGCGCCGCGATCCGTGGCGCCTGCGCCGTCGCATCCGCGGCGACATTGCCGCCCGGGGGCGCCGCCGGCGCAACCAGCGTGCCCATCCAGCCGGACGGCAGCGGCGGCAAGCCCGGCGTGCCGGTGCCGCTGCCGTGCGACCCGTCGTCGACCGACGAGCCGCGATAGATCACGACCGTATTGCCCTGCGGCGCCGGCCGCGTGCCGGCGTCCGTTCTCGCGGGCGGCGCCAGCTGCGCACGGCGCGCCGCGCGCGACACGTCGCCGGCCCACACCGGCGGCGTATCGGGCTCCGCTTCGTCGCCGCCCGCCGCCTGCCGGCGATCGCTCGTCGCGAAGCTGCGCAGCGACAGCGACAGCGAGCCGAGGCGCGTCGCGACCAGCACGACCTGCGCGGTGCGCGGCGCGACCTCGAGCGTGACCGTGCGCGCGCGGGCCGGCACGTCCGGCGCACTCGCAGGCGTCTTGGTACGCTGGAATTCCGAGCCGACCGCGAGCACGCGCGCGCGCCGCACGACCGTCTCCGCTTCGAACGTGCCGGGCGTCGTCGCGGAGCCGCCGATCTCCTGCGTGAGCACCACGTCGACGAAGTCGCCCGGCTGGATCAGCCCCGCGTTGCCCGACACATCGTCGACCGGCACCGAGATCGCGCGCATGCCGGGCTGCAGCGCGGCCGCGAGAAAATCCGGCGCGGCGCCCGGAATCACGTTGTCCGCACGGATCGGCGCGCCGGCGTCGACACGGTTGCGCAGCAGCGCGCCTTTCAGGTCCGCGCCCGGTTGCGACTCGACGAACGCACCGGCCGGCACCTGCGTGCGCGGCATGCGCTTCCATGCGAGATCGTTGTCGCGCAGCAGCAGCCCTTCGGGCAGGTCCGCCGCCGCGACGCGCACGCGCACCTCGGCCGCTTCGCCGGGCACCGGCGGCGTCGACGCGGCGACATACAGCTGGCGCAGGATGAACGCGCCGATCGCGGCAGCGATGATCAGCACGGTCATTCTCAGGGGTTTGGGCATGGCGGCGTGCGTCCCCGGTCTAGGTGAGCGAAACCGCGTGAGGGAACGGCGCCCAGACAGCCAGCGCCCCGCCGAGCGCGAGCGCGATCCCGTATGGCACGCCGCGCGTCGCAATCGTACGCGCCGGCGCGGCGCGACGCTGCCATGCGACGGCCGCGAGCGCGGCGACGCCGCACGCGGCGCCGCTCGCACCGACGATCGTCAACACCGGGAACGCGAGCGCCGGGCCGGCCCACAGGAATACCGCCGCCGCGAGCTTCACGTCGCCGCCGGCGATCCAGCCCGCGTGACGCAGGCCGGCGAACAGCAGCAGCATCGCCACGGCGGTCGCCACGTGACCGGCGACGTGCGCGAGCCCTTCGCGCGCGAGTGCCGCCGCAACGAAATACAGCATCGCGAACGCCAGCACTGCGCGATTGGACAGGTGCCGCGCGCGCACATCCTGCGTCGCGAGCGACACCAGCACGAGCGTCGCCGCCGACTGTACGAGAAAGAGCATCGGAGAGCCGTCCGTCGGCGCGCCCCGGCTGGATACGTCGTACCGCTGCGGATCCGTGTGTTCGTCGGCGGCGCGCGGGTTCAGGAGATCAGATCAGCGCCGTGACCTTGTTGATCAGCGCGGTGAACACGGCCGGCAAGCCGCCGGATGTACTGCTGAGGATCACCCCGACCGCCGCCAGTGCGACCACGACGATGCCGGCCAGAACCGCGTACTCGAGCGAGCTGACGCCGCGTTCATCGCGCAGCAAGGTCTTGACGTATTGCAGCATGACAACCTCCGTGTGACGGGGTCGGTGATCGACCGTTGAGTGAAAAGAAGCGGCGCTGCTTCGGTGGCACGCACGGCGTTTTCGCCCATTCATGACTCATGCGGCAGCCCTGTCGTCGGGCCATGCGCATCCCCCGGAATCCATTCGATCGCTGCAACGCGCGATGGTCGGCAATGGAATCCGCCGCGACATGCGCGCGCTTGTTGCATAACTGCATTGGCACAATGCAATTCACACTGATTCGTCTAGGGTATAGACAATTTTTTCGGCGATTTCAAATTATTTAGCGTCGGAGTGCATTTATGGGCGGCACCCTTCAGCGATGAAATACGCGCATGCCATTTGCCGCTTTTCAGCATGATGCAACAAGCCCGGCGCGGCGTGCAGTAAGAATGTTAATAACGGGATGCATCGTTGCCGACGCCGTTGCAATTCGATGATTTTTATTCAGTTTTCCGATATGCCGCGTGATTTACCTGCCCGACCTTGAAACGAACTCGCGCGTGCGTTTCCCGGCATCTTTTTCGTGCGCGCCGACATGATCCGGAAAATTTTGCGCACCCGATCGCATTGCCCGATCCGGATTGGCGCCGCTATCACCGACGCTCGGTTCGCCGCCGATCGGCGTGCGCGATCCGCACGCCGCGCTCGCCCGTCTCGCCATTTCCAATCGGCGCCACGCGTGATTTGCCAACCCGAAACGCGGCGATAAGCATAGTTCAAATCGTTGCTTGTCCCGCGCCCGAGGCGTCCTCCAGAATGGTTCGACACCCTCCGGCCCGATTTCGACTCCTCACCATCCGACGCACCATGATCGACCGATTCCCGTCTCCACTGCGCCTGCTGCGATCGCTGCTGATCGCGTCCCTCGTCGCGTTGCCCGCTGCCGCCGCGCACGCCGACAAGCCCGCCACGATCCGCATCGGCGTCGCCCAGCAGGGCACCGGCGATCCGCCGACCTTCGGCGGGTCGAGCGCGGCCACCGCGCAGTTGCAGCAACTCGTCGAAAAGGAATTCGCGGCCGACGGCATCAAGGTACAGTGGCTGTTCTTCAAGGGCGCGGGCCCGGCCGTCAACGAGGCGATCGCCAACAAGGCGCTCGACTTCGCCTACCAGGGCGACCTGCCGGCCGTGCTCGCGCGCTCGAACGGCATCAGGACGCGCCTGCTGCTTGCCGCGAGCGTGCGCTCGGGCGTGAAGATCGCGGTGCCGCCCGACTCCGGCATCCGCTCGATCACCGACCTGAAGGACCGCCGCGTGTCGATCTTCCGCGGCACGAACCTGCAGCTCGTCGCCGACAACGCGCTCGCGAAGAACGGCCTCGGCGAACGCGACCTGCGCGTGATCAACCTCGACTCCGCGAGTTCGCTCGCCGCGCTCGCGTCGAAGGGCATCGACGCGTCGGTGGGCGACTATCAGTTGTACAAACTGCGCGACGCGGGCCTCGCGAAAATCATCTACGAATCGCAGAACGACGGCCCGCAATACACGCGGCAGACCCACCTGCTCGTGCTCGACGACTTCGAGCACGCGCATCCGGACATCGTGCAACGCGTCGTCAACGCGCTGGTCAAGGGTGCGCAATGGTCGTCCGACGAAGCGAACCGCGATGCGCTGTTCAGGCTGTGGGAAAAGAGCGGCGTGCCGTATGCGTCGTGGCAGGCCGACTACGCGAACCAGCGCCTGAAGGACCGCCTCTCGCCGCTGATCGATCCGTTCCTCGTCGCGCGCTACAAGGCCGTCGCGCAGGACGCGCTGAAGCTGAAACTGATCCGCCAGCCGGTCGACGTCGACGGCTGGTTCGAGCCGAAGTACCTCGACAACGCGTTGCGCGCGCAGCACCTCGAGCACTACTGGCCGCGCTACGACGCGGCCGGCAAGCCCCTCTCCTGACCCGGACCCGCCCCGATGAGCGACACCGCGATCCCGATTCCGTCGTCCGACCCGCACGCGCTCGCCGTGCCGTCCCGCGCGGCGGCCGCGAAGCGGGTGGCGTGGCTGCTCGCGCCGTGGGCGCTGCCCGCGCTGCTGTTCGTGTTGTGGACCGTCGGCAGCGCGCGCGGCTGGATCGCACCGCAGATCCTGCCGCCGCCCGCACACGTCGCCGACTCGCTCGCCGAGCTCGCGGCCAGCGGCGATCTCGCGCGCCACACGCTGATCAGCCTGCAGCGCGTGCTGGTCGGCTTCGCGGCCGGCACGCTGCTCGGTTTCGCGACCGGCGCGGCGCTCGGCCTGTCGCGCACGCTCGAAGCCTACGTGCTGCCCGGCTTCAACGCGCTCGTGCAGATTCCCGTGCTCGGCTGGCTGCCGTTCCTGCTGCTGCTCGTCGGCGTCGGCGAGCCGCTGAAGTACCTGCTGATCGCGCATGCGGCGCTCGTCCCCGTGACGATGAGCACGCTGCAGGGGTTCCGCCAGGCGCCGCCCGCGCTCGATGAAGCCGCGCGCGTGTTCGGCTATACGCGCCGCCAGCGCATCGTCCACGTCGTGCTGCCGGCCGCGATTCCGACGCTCGCGACCGGCGTGCGGCTCGCATTCACGAAATCGTGGCTCGCGCTCGTCGTCGTCGAACTCGTCGCGTCGTCGGAAGGGCTCGGCTACCTGATCGTGTACGGGCGCCAGCTGTTCCAGCTCGATCTCGTGATGGCGGCGGTGATCGTGGTCGGCGCGGTCGGCCTCGCGATCAACCGACTGCTCGACGCGCTCGAAGCACGACTGCGCCGCGGCGTGCCGTCCGCATTCCGCGGTTGAACCCGATTCAAGGATTCTCTTCCCATGCCGCTTGACGCCACGTCCGCATCGGACGCCCCATCGCCCGCCGTCAGGATCGCCCGTCGCTTTCCCGTGCCCGACTGGCGCGGTTTCGTCCTGCCGCTCGCCACGCTCGCGCTCTGGTGGGCCGTGTCGTCCGCGCACCTCGTCAAGAGCGGGCTGCTGGTCGGCCCGGCCGACGTGCTGCACACCGCGTGGACCCAGACGACCAGCGGCGCGCTGGCGCGTGCATTGTCGGCATCGCTCGCGCGCGAAGCGTGCGGCTTCGCGATCGGCGCGACCGGCGGCCTGCTGCTCGGCACCTCGCTCGGGCTGTCGCGCATCGCCGCGCGCATGGTCGGCCCGAGCTTCGACACGTTCAAGCAGATCTCCCTGTTCGCGTGGATTCCGCTGATTTCCGTCTGGTTCGGCCTCGGCGACGTCGCCAAGGTGGTGTTCCTGTCGCTCGCCGCGCTGCTGCCGGTCGCCGCGCATACGTGCGACGGCATTCATGCGGTGCCGCGCACGTACGTCGACGTGGCCCGCGCGCTGCGTTATTCGCGGCTTCAGCTCGTGCGCCACGTGATCCTGCCCGCCGCGCTGCCGTCGATCTTCACCGGGCTGTATCTCGGCCTCATCTACTCGTGGCTCGCGACGCTCGGCGCCGAGTACCTGCTCGTCGCGGGCGCCGGGATCGGCAACACACTGATCGACGGCAGCGAGCAGTTCCGGATGGATCTCGTGCTGTTCGGGATCATCGTCGTCGGCGTGACCGGCTGGGCGCTGAACGCGGTCGCGCGCGCGATCGAGCGCAAGGTGCTGGCCCGGCGCGGCGAGTTGCGCCGCTGATCGCCCTCTTCCTTCCCGTTGCTTCCCTTTCCGCCATGACGACTCCCGCTTCCGATTCGCTCGATATCCTCCACGTGAGCAAACGCTATGCGCAACGCGGCACGTCGCTCGCCGTGCTCGACGACGTGTCGCTGCACGTGCGTGCCGGCGAGTTCGTCACGATCGTCGGTGCGAGCGGCTGCGGCAAGTCGACTTTGCTGCGCCTGATCGCCGGGCTCGATACCGACTACGCGGGCGAAATCCGCGCCGGCGACGAAACGGTGCGCGACACGTCGCTGCAGCGCGGGATCGTGTTCCAGGATCACCGGCTGTTCCCGTGGCTGACGGTTGCGCAGAACATCGAGGCAGCACTGCGCAATGCGCCGCTCGACGCACCGGCCAAACGGCGCGCGGTAGCCGAGCACATCGCGCTCGTCGGGCTGAACGGCTTCGAGCATGCGTACCCGAACCAGCTGTCGGGCGGCATGGCGCAACGCGTCGCGATCGCGCGCGGCCTCGTGAATCGCCCGCGCGTGCTGCTGCTCGACGAACCGTTCGGCGCACTCGATGCACAGACGCGCGCGCGGATGCAGAACGAACTGCTGCGCATCTGGGAACAGGAACGCATCACGATGGTGCTGGTCACGCACGACGTCGACGAAGCCGTGTATCTCGGCGATCGCGTCGTCACGATGGCGCCGCGCCCGGGGCGCATCGAGCGCATCCTCGACGTCGCGTTGCCGCGGCCGCGCCGGCGCGACTCGCCGGAATTCGCGCGGCTGCGCGACGCGGTGCTCGCCGATTTCGACGATCTCGAACCGCCCGGCAACGGCGGCAGCGGCAGCCGGGCAAACCGTGACGAGGCGCTCGATACGCACCGGATCGGCGAATGGCGGCTCGCGTGGTGATGCGCTCACGCGGCGGGCCCGATGCCGTGCCCGAAACGCTCAGCATGCCGACACATATCGATCATCACGGCGCGCACTAAGGTTGTGACGATTCATCGGTTCCGGTTCCGCGCGGTCCCTGCTTGAATGGAGACTCGATCGACCCGACCCAGGAGACTCCCGATGTCCGAAGTCCAGCACGCCGCTCACCCGTCATCGCATGCTTCGCACGCCGCCGCGCCGCGCACGGCCGCCGTCCCGCTTCAGCTTCGCCAGGTCGCCGGCCGGATCGGCGCCGAGATCGCCGGTGTCCGGCTGTCCGGCACGCTCGACGATGCGACGTTCGACGCGATCCAGGCCGCGCTGCTGCGCCACAAGGTGCTGTTCTTCCGCAACCAGGGCCATCTCGACGACACCGCGCAGGAAGCCTTCGCGCGCCGCTTCGGCGAGACGGTCGCCCACCCGACCGTGCCCTCCGTCGACGGCAGCGCGCACCTGCTCGAACTCGATTCCGCGCACGGTGCGCGCGCCAATTCGTGGCACACCGACGTGACGTTCGTCGACGCGTACCCGAAGGTGTCGATCCTGCGCGCGGTCGTGATTCCGCCATTCGGCGGCGACACCGTGTGGGCCAACACGGCGGCCGCATACACGCATCTTCCCGAGTCGCTGCGCGCGCTCGCCGACACGCTGTGGGCGGTGCACACGAACGCGTACGACTACGCGTCGACGCACGTGCATGCCGACGACACGCAACTGAAGCGCTACCGCGAAGTGTTCACGTCGACCGTCTACGAAACCGAACATCCGGTCGTGCGCGTGCATCCGGAGACCGGCGAGCGCACGCTCGTGCTCGGACACTTCGTGCAGAAGATCAAGGGGCTGTCGTCGCAGGATTCCTCCCATCTGCTGCAGGTGCTGCACGAACACGTGACGCGCCTCGAGAACACCGTGCGCTGGAACTGGCAGCAAGGCGACGTCGCGATCTGGGACAACCGCGCGACGCAGCACTACGCGATCAACGACTACGGCGATGCGCGCCGCGTCGTGCGTCGCGCGACCGTTCACGGCGACGTGCCGGTCGGCATCGACGGCCGCCGCAGCGTCGTGCTGAAGGGGCCGGGCGCGACGCTGCAATGACGTTCGCCGCACGGTGGCGGCTTCGGTTGCCACCGTGCCGGCGCCACCCTGCATTCCCGCCTTCCCGACCGGAGGATCCGACCATGACCTTCCCGCCACCGGGCCGACGCTTGCATGCGCAACGATGTCGCCGTCCGTTCGCCCCGTTCACTTCCTCCAGGAGCGTCGCATGAGCGCCCTACCCGTACCCGCCGCCGAGCCGGTCGACGTGATCCCGCTGTCCGCCCACATCGGCGCCGAGATCCGCGGCATCGACCTCACCCAGCCGTTGACCACGCCGCAGATCGCCGCGATTCGCGCCGCGCTGCTGAAATGGCGCGTGATCTTCTTCCGCGAGCAGTTCCTCACGCACGAGCAGCATGTCGCGTTCTCCGCGCAGTTCGGCGAGCCGACCGTCGGCCACCCGGTGTTCGGCCACGTCGACGGTCATCCGGCCGTCTATTCGATCGCGAAGCATCGCAAGGCGACGCGTTTCGAAGGTGAGCCGGTACGCCGGCCGTGGACGGGCTGGCACACCGACGTGACGGCCGCCGTCAATCCGCCGTGGGCGTCGATCCTGCGCGGCGTGACGATTCCGCCGTACGGCGGCGACACGCACTGGACCAACCTCGTGCGCGCCTATGAAACGCTGTCCGCACCGCTACGCGGCTTCGTCGACGGCTTGCGCGGCATCCATCGCTTCACGCCGCCGCCCGGTGCACGCGCGACCGGCGCATTCGACGAAGCCGTCGAGCGCCGCCCGCTCGTGACCGAGCATCCGCTGGTGCGCGTGCATCCGGAGACCGGCGAACGCGCGCTGTACGTGAGCCCGAGTTTCCTGAAGTCGATCGTCGGGCTGACGCCGCGCGAGAGCCAGGCCCTGCTCGAACTGCTGTGGGAACACGTGACGCGGCCGGAATTCACGATCCGCTTCAAGTGGGAGCCGCGCAGCATCGCGTTCTGGGACAACCGCGCGACCGCGCATCTCGCGCCCGTCGACATCTTCGATCTCGACTTCGATCGCCAGCTCTACCGCACGACGCTCATCGGCGACGTGCCGGTCGGCCCCGACGGCCGGGCGTCCGTCGCGCTCGAGGGCTCGCCGGTCGAGGCAGCGGCCGCGGTCGCGCTGAACTGACCGCCGTGTCGACAGCCGGCGCACCCGCGCCGGCTTCCTGCCTCAATCCAGCCACACGCCGTCGAACCGGTGCCCGCCGAGCGGCGAGAACGTCAGCCCGTGCACGCGCTTCGAGATCGGCAGCGACACGATCGACGTCGCGATCGGCGTGAACGGCACCTGATCCTTGAAGACGACCTGTGCCTGCTCGTAGAGCGACGTGCGTTTCGCGACGTCCGAGTTCGTGCGCGCCGCGCTGACGAGCCGCTCGAAATCCGCGTTGCACCACTTCGCGAGATTGCTGCCGTGCACCGCCTCGCAGCCGAGCAGCGTGCCGAGCCAGTTGTCGGGGTCGCCGTTGTCGCCCGACCAGCCGTACAGGATCGCGTCGTGCTGCCCGTCGCGTTTCGCGCGGCGATTGTATTCGCCCCACTCGTAGCTGACGATCTTCGCGCGCACGCCGATCTTCGCCCAGTCCTGCTGGATCAGTTGCGCCATCAGCTGCGCGTTCGGGTTGTAGGGGCGCTGCACCGGCATCGCCCACAGCGTCAGGTCGAAGCCGTTCGGGAACCCTGCCTGCGCGAGCAGCGCCTTCGCGGTGGCCGGATCGCGCGGCGCATCCTTCAGGCGCGGGTTGTACGACCATTGCGCGGGCGGCATCGGGTTCGTCGCGATCGTCGCGTCGCCGTTGAACACGGTCTTGATGATCGCCGTCTTGTCGATCGCGATGTCGAGCGCGCGCCGCACGTCGACGCGATCGAGCGGCGGATGCTGCGTGTTGTACGCGACGAAGCCGACGTTGAAGCCCGTCCCCGAAAACAGCGTCAGCTTCGGATCGCGCCGCACCGTCTCGAGATCGGCCGGCCGCGGGAACACCGACACCTGGCACTCGCCGGCCGTGAGCTTCTGCAGGCGCGCGGCCGGATCGGGCGTGATCGCGAACACGAGATGCGCGAGCTTCACGTCGTCCGGCTTCCAGTAATCGGGATTCGCGTCGTAGCGGATCACGGCGTCCTTCTGGTACGCGCGCAGCTGGAACGGCCCCGTGCCGACCGGGAGCTGGTTGATGTCGGCTTCGCGATGGCGCGCCGTCAACTGCGACGCATATTCGGCCGACAGGATCGACGCGAACGCCATCGCGAGATTGCGCACGAACACGACGTCGGGCTGCTTCAGCACGAAGCGCACCGTCTCGTCGTCGAGCTTTTCGATGCGCTCGATGTTGCGGTCGAACCCGAGATCGCTGAAGTACGGGAAACTGACCGGGTAGGCCTTGCGGAACGGATCGTCGGGATCCAGCATCCGGCGGAACGTGAACACGACGTCGTCCGCCTGGAACGGACGCGTCGGCGTGAACCACGCGGTCGTCTGGAACTTCACGCCGCGCCGCAGGTGGAACGTGTAGACGCGCTGGTCGGACGACACGTCCCAGCTCGTCGCGAGCGACGGCACGAGATCGAGCGTGCCGCGCTTGAACTGCACGAGCCCGTTGTAGACCGTGTACGTGCTCGCGTCGAAATCGGTGCTGGTCGTGTGCTGGCCCGGATCGAAGCCGGCCGGGCTGCCTTCGGTGCAGTACACGAGCGTCTTGCCGGCCGGCGCCGCGAACGCGTGCGTGACCGTGCCGGCGAGCAGCAGCGATGCGGCCACGCCGCGCAGCACTGCAACGGCAACGGACGTATGCCGCGCACGATGCGCGGCCGATGAAACGAATGGGATCTTCATGGTGGCGGTCAGGAAAGGACTGTCATGCGAATGACGACCGCCGATCTTCGCGCGCCGCCCGCCGATCGCTTACCAATTAATTCCGCGTTGCTTATCGCCGCGGATGCATCCCGCTGCCGCCGCATGGAAACGTCCGCGCGAGCACCGCGGACATGCGTGCGAATGCCGCTGCAGCGGCCCGCCCCACGTCGTGCATCGACGCCGTTCGCGACCCGTCCTTCCGGCCCCCTGCAGGTTCTCCGGAATGGGCGCATCGTATCGGTTGGTCAACGCCGGCAGCGGTGCGCGGGGATACGCCCGGCGCACGCGTTCCGGCGCGGCGTGCCTGCCGGCGCGCCGCCCCTTCCCGGAGGACCCACGATGTCGCTCAACCCCGCTACGCCCTCTCGTCCCGTGAAGTCGCCGGGCCCCGATCATCCGATCACGATCGAACCGCACCCGTCGCGCGTCGTGGTCAAGGTGGCCGGCAAGATCGTCGCCGATACGCGCCGTGCGCTGGCGCTGCGCGAAGCCAGCTATCCAGCCGTGCTGTACGTTCCGCGCGAGGATGCCGACATGGCGCTGCTGCAACGCACCGACCATGCGACGTACTGCCCGTACAAGGGCGATTGCGCGTACTACTCGATTCCCGCCGGCGGCGAACGCTCGACCAACGCGGTGTGGACGTACGAGCATCCGAACCCGGCCGTCGAATCGATCCGCGCGCACCTCGCGTTCTATCCGGATCGTGTCGACGCGATCGAGGAAAGCCCGCTCGGCACCGATTGAGCGCGGCGGCGCGCCGCCGCCCCGGCGTTCACGTATCGTCCGCCCGCTGATTTGCATATGCGGATTCGTTGGTTGGCCGCCGGCCCGCGCGGCCGTATCGTCGTCCATCCGGCGCGGGACGCGGCCGGCCGCGCGCATCGCCCGCATCCGGCTGCGTCCCGTGCCGATCGCGCCGCCAGCCCGCGCAACCCGTGAACCCGCCAGCAGGACGCCTCGATGAACGACCTACCGCACGCAGATCTTGAAACGACCCCGGCAAGCCCGCGCCGCCGCCAGTGGCTGCACGGCGCGGCCGCCGGACTGGCCGGGCTCGCGCTCGGCCCGCTCGCGGGCATGCCTGCACTGGCTCAGGGCAGCGACAAACGGCTGCGCATCGGTTTCCAGAAATACGGCAACTTCGTCATACTCAAGGCGCGCGGCACGCTCGAGAAGCGGCTCGCAAGCCAGGGCGTGGCGGTCCAGTGGCTCGAATTCCCGGCCGGTCCGCAATTGCTCGAGGGGCTGAACGCCGGCGCGATCGACGTCGGCACGGTCGGCGAAACGCCGCCGATCTTCGCGCAGGCCGCGGGCGTCGATTTCGTCTATATCGGCAACGAACCGCCCGCGCCGCACGGCGAGGCGATCGTCGTGCTGCCCGATTCGCCGATCCGCACCGTCGCGCAGCTGCGCGGCAAGAAGGTCGCATTCAACAAGGGTTCGAACGTCCACTACCTGCTCGTGAAGGCGCTGGAGCATGCGGGCCTCACGTATGCCGACATCCAGCCGATCTACCTGACGCCCGCCGACGCGCGCGCCGCGTTCGTGCAGCGCAACGTCGACGCGTGGGTGATCTGGGATCCGTACCTGGCCGCGGCCGAACGGCAGCTCGGCGCGCGCGTGGTCGCGGACGGCGACGGGCTCGTGCGCAACACGCAGTACTACCTCGCCGCGCGCAAGTATGCGACCGCGCAGCCGCAGGTGCTGCGCACGCTGCTCGAGGAAGTCGACGCGGTCGATCGCTGGGGACGCGACCATGTTCCGGAAGTCGCCGCGCAACTGTCGCCGCTCGTCGGCCTCGATGCGCCGACGCTCGAAGTCGCGCTCAAGCGTGCCGGCTACGGCGTGCAGCCCGTCTCCGATGCGACGCTGGCGTACCAGCAGGGCATCGCCGACGCGTTCAGCACGCTGAAGCTGATTCCCGGCAAGGTGACCGTCGCCAACGCGCGCTGACGCACCGCTGCCGCGACGCGTTACGGCGAACGCGTCGCGCCGATCCGCCGCCATTCGTCGTAATCGGTGACGAGACCCGCGTCGTCGACCGCGATATCGGCCGCATACGTGCCGCTCTCGTAGCGATACACGTGCTCCGCCGTGCGCGCATAGCGCTGCTCGCCGCGCACGATCTCGAACGACGGAAAACGCAGCCACGCGGTACGAATGACGGCCGATGCGCCGACCGCCAGCCCGAGACGCCGGATCGGCAGCGTATTGGTCGACGGACTGAAGCCGAGATCGATGTCGGTCGCGCCTGCGAGGGCCGGCGCTGCGCCGCCGTCGATCGTCCAGTGCCCCGCGTCGCATTCGATCGCGAGTTGCCGGGGCGGCGCGGCGCCCAGCCAGTACGTCACGCGCACCGAGCGCGTCAGCCAGTCGGCGCCGCATACGATCGCATAGTCGACGCGAAACGGCGTGCCGTCGAGCGCGCCCGCCACTGCTCCCGACAGGTCGATGCCCGCACGCGTCTCGGCGAGCCGGCACCATTCGGCCGCCTGCCAGGTCTGCGCGATCTGCCATGCGACGCAGCGCGTGCGCGCCGCTTCGTCCCGTTGCGTCATGTCGGCTCCCGTCGATCGCATGAGCCGGATTTTCGCTCACGGCGTCGATGATCTCACGGCCTTTGTCTGGCGCGTGCCTTCGTACCGATACCGAGTATCGGCTCGTCGCGCACCTTCGGTACCGGTCCTGCTTTGGTACTATCACCGCTCGGCATCACCCGAACCTGACAAGGGGCGTGATTTCATGGATTTGCTGGCGACGATGCGCATCTACGTGAGGGTCGTCGAGCGCGGCACGATGTCGGGCGCGGCACGGGATCTGGACATGGGCCAACCGGCCGTCAGCGAGCGCATCGACAAGCTCGAAAAACGTCTCGGCACACGTCTGCTGATGCGCAGTGCACGTACGCTCACGTGCACCGACGAAGGCCGCATTTTCTACGAACACAGCAAGGCGCTGCTCGAAGCGGCCGAAGCGTCGATCGCATCGGTATCGAAAACGGAAAACACGCTCGGCGGCACGATCCGGCTCGCCGCGCCGCAATGCTTCGGCGAGGTCGTGATTCCGCAGGCGCTGATGCATATCCGCACCGCGTATCCGCAACTGCACATCGACCTGGTGCTGAACGACAACATCGTCGATCCGGTCACGGAAGGCGTCGACATCTCGCTCCGCCTCGGCCAGCTCGACGACGGCGGATTCGTCGCGCATCCGCTCGGCCAGGTCGACCGCGTGCTCGTGGCCGCGCCCGCCTATCTCGACCGCTTCGGCCCGATCGAAACGAAGACCGATCTGGCTAACCACCCGTTCATCCGCGTCAAGGGCATCTTCGCGAACGAGCAGTTGCCGCTGCAAAGCGAAGACAAGACGCTCGAATACGCGCGGATCCAGACCGTGATGACGACGAGCCACTGGCGCCCGATGTTCGACACGATCCTGGCCGGCGGCGGCATCGGCGTCGTGCAGGCGCCGGCCTGCGCCCATGCGCTCGCGCACGGCAAGCTCGTCGAGATTCTGCCGCAATACACGATTCCCGCATTCGCGCTCAACGCGCTGGTCCAGGCGCAACGGCCGCTGCCGCCGCGCGTGCGGGTCGTCGTCGATCTGCTGAAGAAGGAGATTCCGGCGCTTTTGGACAGAAGCAAACCCTGAGCGCGCACACCCGCCCGAGTGGTACCGTCTGCTTTCCGGATAACCGAAGCCTCGCCTCGAAACCCGTCCGTCGATTCGATCCGATTCGATTCCATGCGGCCACGCGTTTGCCGGCGCCGTCGCGTCGTTGCCCGTGCAGCCGCCACGCAGTCACGCGCGCCGCATCACCACGCCTGCCGATAGATCGCCAGCGCGTCGGCTTCCGTCACCTCGCGCGGATTGTTCACGAGCAGGCGCGTCTGCAGCATCGCATCCGACGCCATCCTCGGCAGGTCGCCCTCACCGATGCCGACCTCGCGCAGCGTGCGCGGAATGCCCGTCGCGACGATCAGGCGATCGATCTCGTCGATCAGCGCCTGCGTCCTCGCTTCGTCGCTCCCCGCGGCCGACGGCGCGACGATCGCCGCGAGTTCCGCATACAGCGGCGCGGCAGCCGGCGCATTGAAGCGCAGCACGTGCGGCAGCACGAGCGCGTTCGACAGCCCGTGCGGCACGTGGAACATGCCGCCGACCGGATAGGCCAGCGCATGCACGGCCGCGACCGGCGCGTTCGCGAACGCCTGGCCGGCGAACATCGCGCCGACCAGCATCGCTTCGCGCGCGCGGCGATCGTTGCCGTCGTCGCAGGCCTTCAGCAGGTTGCGCGACAGCAGCGTCAATGCGTGCACGGCCAGCATGTCGGACACCGGATTCTTCAGCCGCGACGACGTATAGGCTTCGATCGCGTGCACCATCGCGTCGATGCCCGTCGCGGCGGTTGCCGCGCGCGGCAGCCCGAGCGTCAGCTCGGCGTCGAGGATCGCGACGTCCGCGAACAGCTGCGGCGACACGACGCCCATCTTGCGCGCCTCGCCGACCGTGACGATCGACACGGCCGTCACTTCGGAGCCGGTGCCGGCCGTGGTCGGCATCTGCACGAGCGGCAGCCGCGACGTGGCAACCTTGTCGACGCCGTACATGTCGGCCAGCGCCTGCCGCCCCGGCGCGAGCACCGCGATCAGCTTCGCGACGTCCATCGACGAACCGCCGCCGAGGCCGAGCACGATCTCGGCATCGGCCGCCACCGCCCGCGCGGTCGCCTCGAGCACGACGTGCTCGGGCGGATCGGCGATCACGTCGTCGATCACGGTCACCTGCCAGCCGTGCGCGGCGAGGCTCTCCAGCGCGGGCGCGAGCACGCCGCTGCGATGCAGGAACGCGTCGGTGACGACGCACAGCCGCGCGAGCGCCGGAAAGCGTTCGCGCAACAGCGCGCCGAGCCGGCGCGCGGCGCCGAATTCGACGATCTGCGTCGGCACGGTACGGAATTGAAACGGGTTCATCGGGTGCCTCCCGGTGGCGTCGCCGTGCCGGTGTCCGGCTGCACCATGTACTGCGTCACGTCGCGGCGATCGAGCAACGGAATGATCGCGCCGACACCGAGCCGCTGGAAATGCGGCGTTTCCCGATGCACGTCGAGGCCGTCGGCATCCCGGTAACGCTCGAGGATCACGATGTGGTCGGGATCGACCGGCGAGCGGAAGTACGCATAGTCGAGGTTCTTCGGCTCGGCCCGCGTGGCCGGCGCGAGTTCCGCGAGCAATTCGATCACGCGGTCGCCGTTGCCGGGTTTCGCGAAGAAATGGGCGATGACCTGCAGGTAAGGTTCGTTCATGCTGCGCTCCGTATTCGCCAGCGGCCCGTCATGACGGGTCGTCATTCGACCATGCGCGGTCGCTCGTCGAAGGCGGCAGTCGGCGGCCCGACACGGTGCCGACGCCTCGTCGTCGCATTGTATTGAATCGGTGCCGCTTGCGCCGCGCACGCGTCATGCATGCGACGGCACGCTTCGCGCGAAGGGTTCACGGCAGGGCCGTCGAATGCCCGCGCGTCACACCAGCCGGCCGCCCCCGTCGACATGCAGGATTTCGGCATTCATGAAGCCGTTGCCCAGCAGGAACGCGATCGCTCCGCCGACTTCGTCGGCGCGACCGACGCGTCCGCCGGGCAGCGCCGACGCGGCCTGGCCGAGCATCGCGTCGCGCGCTTCCGGGCCGAATGCGTCGTACAGCGGCGTGTCGGCGAAACCGGGCGCGACGAAGTTCACGCGAATCGGCTTGAGCTCCAGCGCAAGCGACTGCGCCAGTGCTTCGACGCCGCGCACGGCGGCCGCGATGACCGACGTGCCTTGCCCGGACGGACGGTCCGCCAGCTGTCCGCCGGTGAGCACGATCGAGCCGGTCGCGGGCATCAGCGGCAACGCGGCGCGGATCGCATGGACCGGCCCGGCAATACGCTCCTGCAGCGCGGCGAGCAGAATTCCGAATTCCGGCTATTGCATCGCCCCCGGGCGGCGCCGGTGGGCCCTTCGGCTAAAATGCCGCACTTTCCACCTTGTCCGGCCCGCTCGCCATGCAACCCGCTTCCCCCGCCCGCTCCACTGCCCACGGCGCCGACGATGCAGACCTGTCGCACGATCTCGTCTACGGTCCCGACGACCGGCCCGCGCCGATGGTCGCCTTCGTCGCCGCGCTGCAGCACCTGCTGGCGATCATCGTGCCGATCGTCACGCCCGGCCTGCTGATCTGCCAGGCGCTCGGCGTATCGAGCCGGGATACGACCCTTATCGTGTCGATGTCGCTGGTGATTTCCGGCATCGCGACCTTCGTGCAGTGCAAGCGCTTCGGCCCGCTCGGCGCCGGCCTCCTGATCGTGCAGGGCACCAGCTTCAACTTCGTCGGCCCGCTGATCGCCGGCGGCAGCGTGATGGTCAAGCAAGGCACGCCGGTCGAGACCGTGATGGCCGCGATCTTCGGCGTCGTGATCGCCGGTTCGTTCGTCGAGATGGGCGTGTCGCGCATCCTGCCGTTCGTGAAGCGCCTGATCACGCCGCTCGTCACCGGCATCGTCGTGCTGCTGATCGGCCTCACGCTGATCAAGGTCGGCCTCATCAGCATGGGCGGCGGCTACGGCGCGATGGCCAACGGCACGTTCGCGAGCGCCCAGAACCTGACGCTGTCGTGCCTCGTGCTCGGCACCATCATCCTGCTGAACCGCGTGCCGATCGTATGGGTGCGCAGCACCGCACTCGTGATCGCGCTCGTGATCGGCTATGTCGCGGCCGCCGTGCTCGGCCGCCTCGACTTCACCGGCGTGCACCAGGCCGCGCTGTTCCAGGTCCCGACGCCGCTGCACTTCGGTATCGGCTTCTCGTGGTCGCTGTTCGTGCCGATGCTGATCATCTATCTCGTCACGTCGCTCGAAGCGATCGGCGACGTCACCGCCACCAGCAAGATCTCGAAGGAGCCGGTCGAAGGGCCGGTGTGGATGCGGCGGATCAAGGGCGGCGTGCTCGTGAACGGCGCGAACTCGCTGCTGGCCGGCGTCTTCAACACGTTCCCTAGCTCCGTGTTCGCGCAGAACAACGGCGTGATCCAGATCACCGGCGTCGCGAGCCGCTACGTCGGCATCTGGATCGCGGGCATGCTCGTGGTGCTCGGCCTGTTCCCGGTCGTCGCGGGCGCGCTGCAGGCCGTGCCGGAGCCCGTGCTCGGCGGTGCGGCAATGGTGATGTTCGGCGCGGTGGCCGCGTCGGGCATCAACATCCTGTCCGGCGTCCAGCTCGATCGCCGCGCGCTGCTGATCATCGCGGTGTCGCTCGCGCTCGGCCTCGGCGTGTCGCAAGTGCCGGACATCCTGAACAGCCTGCCGCATGCACTGAAGAACGTGCTGGAGTCGGGTGTCGCGACGGGCGGCATCTGCGCGCTCGTGATGAACTGGTTCCTGCCGGAACAGAAGTAACGCTACGGACTCCATGACGACGCGGTCCGGCCGACGGGCCGCGTCGCGCTCGACGAGCCCGGCTTGGCCGGGCGCCCGACTCTCGCTAGAATCGGTTCATGCCTCAAGCCCCCGTCTCCACGAATGCGCCGGAAGCCAGTGCGGTCCCCGTCAAGGAACGCGCGACCGTCGTCTGCTACCGCGAACGGCAGGTCCTGCTCGTCGCGCGCGCATCGTCGCGCTGGGCGCTGCCCGGCGGCACGATCAAGCGCGGCGAAACACCGCTCGAAGCCGCGCATCGGGAGCTGCAGGAAGAGACCGGCATCACCGGCCAGGACCTCGTCTATTCGATGCAGTTCACGGGGCTCGCGAAGGTGCGTCACGTGTTCTTCGCCGAAGTCGACCCGGAGCACACGGCCCAGGCGAGCAACGAGATCGAGAAGTGCAAGTGGTTTCGCATCGACAACGTCGACGAACTGCGCGCGAGCATCCCGACGAAGCGCATCGTCGAGCTCGTCTACGAGCACGAAATCCTGAAGTAGGTAGACACCCCACCCCCGCCGGCTCGTCCGAGCCGATATGATGCGCCCACGGTCCATCACCGCGTTCCCTTCCGAGCGAGCTGCAGATGAACAGTGCGTATGCCTACCGCGGATACACCATCGATGTCCGCTGCGAATTCCGGCTCGACGAACCGCGCGATCATGCGCCGCCCGCCCCGCTGCGGTTCGGGTTCGTCGCGGTCGTGCAGGTGCGCTCGGCCGCCAGCGTGCCGCGCCTGCTCGGACCGATTCGCCTCGCCGACGACGGCGGCCGCCTGTTCGGCAACACCCGCAATGCGTTGCGAGCAGGCCGCGCGGCCGGCGAAATCCTCGTCGACGATCTGCTGGTCGATACGGGCCAGGCAAAAGGACGCGCGCATTCCTGAGCCGTCGATCGGCCCGGGATCATCTTTGCGGCGTTTTGCGGAGCGCGCGTGCCGGCGCTCAGTGCAGGCGCTTTCGTCGTAGTTCGTGTGTGGAATAGACGGCGAGGAAGATACCGAGCATCGCGACGCCGGACGCCAGGAAGTCGTTTGCGGTTCCCGTGCTGTTCAGCGATTTCGGGAAGATGCCGAGACTCAGTCCTGCGGCAGCCAGAAACACGCCTGCCGCCACACCCCACACCGGTCCGGTGGTCTTTTCGATTGTGTTTTTCATACAGCACCCGTCTACAGTCTTTGCCTGAATGGCGGCGGCGCATGGCGCTCGCATCTACCATTCGTGATTCGACTATAGCGGCGAAATAATCAGGGCGGATTTAGTGCTTTCACCGATCAAGTTTTTGCCGATCGCGAGCATGCCGTGTCCCGGCGACTCATGCCCTGCTCGATCCATCCGGACAGGATTCCTTCGCTGTGGGCCTTATTGCCTGCCATTGCGTCGCGAATATCGATCGACGGGCAGCGGTTCTTTACGCTCCGACGCAGAATTTACGGTTCGTTTCAAAGCTGTTCATACTGTGGGCGTTCGCCGCGGCTATGCTTCGTTGCACCCACAATAACCTCGAAGGGGGACAAAACAATGAACAACACATTCTGGAAGGCCGCACTGTGCGCGGCAGCGGTGCCGTTCGCACTCGCAGGATGCGGCGGCGGCGACGATGGCGGCAGCCCGCAAACCGGCACGCTGCATGTCGCGATGACCGATGCACCGTCATGCGGCTTCGATCACGTATTCGTGACCGTTTCTCAGGTCCGCGTCAATGCGAATGGGAATGCTTCCGATAACGACGCCGGCTGGTCGACCATCACGCTGGCGACACCGCAGAAGATCGACCTGCTGTCGCTGACCAACGGCGTGCTCGCCGATATCGGCCAGACCGCCTTGCCGGCCGGCCAGTATCAGCAGATCCGCCTCGTTCTCGCGCCGAACCAGGGCAACACCCTCGCGAACTCGGTCGTCCCGACGGGCGGCACGGAACAGGCGCTCGCGACGCCGAGCGCGACGCAAAGCGGTTACAAGATCATCCAGCCTTTCACGGTCCAGCCGAACACGCTCGTCGATCTCGTGCTCGACTTCAACGCGTGCAAGTCGATCGTCCAGCGCGGCAACGGCACGTATGCGCTGAAGCCGGTCGTCACCGCGATCCCGACCGTCGTGAGCGGCGCGATCTCCGGCTATGTCGCTTCGGCCGAAGCCGGCGCGACCGTGTATGCGGAACAAGGCGGCGAGGTGGTCCGCGGCACGGTTGCCGACAATACCGGGAAATTCGTGCTGTCGCCGCTGATCCAGAGCTCGACGCAGGGCAACTACGACGTCGTGATCGTGCAGAACAACTTCGCGTCCGGCATCGTCCGCTCGGTCCCGGTCGTGGTGAACACGACCACGGCCGTGTCGGCGTCGACTGCCCCGATCACGCTGCCGGCATCGACGATGAGCACGGTCGGCGGCACGGTGACGGCAAGCGCCAACGCGTTCGTGCGCGCGTTGCAGACCGTCGATGCGAACGCGTACGAGATCACGTCGATCAACGCGAATCTGGATACGGGTACGTATGCGCTCAACGTGCCCACGGCCGCGCCGATCGTCGGCACGTACTCGGGCTCGCTGCCGGTCGCGCTGGCCGCGTCGCCGACCGCCGCGGCACAATACACGATCGAAGCGGACGCAGCGTCGGGCGCAACGCAATCGACGAACGTCAACGCGACGACCAGTCAGTCGAACGTCAATTTCAGCTTCTGACGCATCGGCAGCATCATCGAAAGGGCCTCACGGCCCTTTCCTCAATAAACGGGAGAACGAAGTGAAGAAAGGGGTTATCGCATTGCTCGCCGCGGCGAGCGTGGTCGGCGCGCTCAGCGGGTGCGTCGCATACGTGCCGGGTCCGCCGGTCGTCGTGGCACCGCAGGGCGGGCCGGGGAACGGGTTCTGCCCGCCCGGACAGGCGAAGAAAGGCAATTGCTGATTGCACGAGGCCCGCGTATTTTGCGGGCCTTTTTCATGGTCGCTGCAAGACGGGCATGGCGGCGGAATGGCGGAAGGCAGCCGACTACAACTACCGCTCGCACCGCCCCGCCAGGTAAGACTCCCTCAATCACAGATGGCACCCTACCCACGATCCTACCCATACTTGGCTCGGCGCCAATCTAGTATCGTCCGCAATGCGTTGAGGGGCGCCGAGCAAATTCCCGACAAGATATCACCAAAGTCCCGTCAGGGACTCTGTTACGTTTGGGGTCTCCCTACCGTCGCCACGGTCTTGCGAATACGTCCCGCGTGTCGGGGGTGCGGCGGCAAACGCAAAATCGGAGGCAACAGCGGCTTCCACTACCCCGCAAACAACACCTATTGAGCATGTGTTTGTCGAACGAGAATGTTAATAACTATTTCGAATAAGATCGCAATCTTGTAATGACTTTACTACCAGAGCCTGTATCTCGCAGTCTGCAAATCTTCGCGCTAGAGGGATCACGCTCATCAGCTAGAGAAACGCGATCGCCGGTCGCAATCGAATCGCCGGGTTGTTCCGACCGTTTTGATCACGTCATGTCGGAAGCGGAAAAATCCGCGCGTAGGTTGGTAGGCCTGCCCTAATCGCCATACTGCTCGACGTAACGCAACGACATGAACAGAAGCTGCACTGCCGTTGAGGCAGCGGTGATCGAATGGAATCCGAATACAGCACTGTCGTCCAACCGCAGCAAGGCATCGGCATCCCGCGCGAGCGGTGACAGGCGACTGTCGGTCATCAGGACCAGCTGAGCGCCATTGAGCTTCGCGAGTTTGGCAATACGACACGTCTCGTCGCTGTAAGGGGGTAAGTCAAGCGCCACAAAAACGTCGCCGGCCCTCACCAAGCGCACGTGGCCGACATCCATCTCACCGACCGTCAAGAAGAGGGAGACCGTCTTCTCTGTCTGGTGCAAGGCCTGCGCCAAATGAGATGCAACCGGAAACGCCTGACGCGCTCCCATTACCCAGATCGTAGCGGCATCGCGCAGCATGACCAGCGCGCGCGTCCAGTCTTCGGATGCCAGCAATTCACGCAGACGCGCGACCGCTGCCACGCTGGACGCCAACACCGATTCAGTCATTCCTTCTAGTCCATCGGTCGGGGCCTCATCGTGTACGTCCTTAGCGTCCCACCGCATCGGCCGCGGCAACCCGATCCGATGGCGAAACCGCCGCCTCAGGTCCGCGTAGCCGGACAGACCGAAGTACTGAGCAAAGCGCACAACTGCCGACGGATGCACACCGCATTGCTCGGCGACGCTACGAATATCCAGTATGCCAACCTGATCGGCATGGGTATCGATGAAGTGAGCAATCGCTTTAAGCCGTGGACTCAGCGCGTCGTACTCGGAGCGAATTTGCGACAATAGCTGGTCGGCACCGTCGAGCCGCGACTCGTCCGGATTACCCGCCAGTCCGGTGCGGGAAATGCAATCGGGACCCATCGTCTCAGGCGCGGGCCGGTTCGAGCGGTTCATGGCTCAGGTAATCTTGGAACTGCAGCCACATCGGCTCCGGTCGCTCCATCCGGGTTTCAAGTGAATAGGTCACATTGTTAGCCGCCGACTCGAGCATGCCATGCATTATCTCAAGGATATGCAGGGCCATCTCGGCGCTAGCACGGGGCGCACGCCCCTCGGCAATCGACATGGCCATGTCGACAAGTCCGATGCCACGGCTGTTTTCGCGATGGCTCGTCTCGATGAATGGCCGCTCGATCGGTACCTTTTTCCATGGGCGCCGTGCAGCTTCGCCGCGAGGCAGCTCGACCCACCGGTAGTCGTCGCGCGTGCGCAGCAGCAGATCACCGCCGAACAGATTCGGCCCGTCACAGGGATCGATGTCGTTCAGGCACAAGGTGCCGGCCGTACCATACAGTTCCATCCGCGGCAACTCGGAATCCCATACGTCATAGCTTACGATCAGGGTGACGAGTGCGCCCGACACGAACACTAGGTTGGCGGCCACGTGAGTCGGCTCGTCGACCGGAATGCACATGCCGCAACGCGGCCCGCTTTCGACGACACGCTCCGAAGATGCCCGGCCTGCGACCGCCGAGCATTGCCGCACCGGCCCCAACAGGGACACCAGCGCGCTCAGATAATACGGTCCGATATCGAGTAAGGGCCCGCCTCCGCGCCGATACAAGAAAGCGGGATTCGGGTGGAACCACTCCGGGCCTCGGCTCACCGCAAATGCCGTCGCGCCGTGCACAATCCCGATCACACCTTCGTCGATCAATTGACGGCAGGTCTGCAGGCGCCCTCCCAACACCGTGTCGGGTGCGCAACCGAGCGTCAGGCCACGCCGGCGCGCATCCTCGCACAGCGCCTTTCCTTCGGCAAACGTCGTGGCGAGCGGCTTCTCACTATAGACGTGCTTGCCGGCGCGCAGCGCAGCCAGCGTCAGTTCCGCATGCACGTCAGGCGTGGTCAGGTTCAGGACGATATCGATCCCGACATCGTCAATCAGCGAGGCAGCATCCGGATACGCTTTCGGGACGCCGTGTGCCGCCGCCTTCGCACGCGCCTTCTCGAGATCGCGACCGGCCACTGCGGCAAGCTCGACGATCGGGTATTTCGCAAGATTGTGCAGATAGACGTCGCTTATGTCGCCCACGCCCAGTACACCGACTTTAAGCGGTTTCATCGTGCCTCTCATACGGAAGGCCGCCAACGCGCGGCGGCGGCGGGATATTGCTCGGATCTCCTGCGCGCGCCGCGTCGCATGCCGTTTCGGCCGACATGCACGGCCCGCACAAGAGGGTTCCTGCACCGGACAGTGCTTCAGAACTGCGTGGCAATTCCCGCGAACACGCCGAACTGGCTGCGTCCATAGCCTGGATTCAGGTTCGATGCGCTGCCGTTGACCGGATCGTTCACGTTGTTGGCCCCGTAGGTCCCGCCGTTCAGCCCGAGATTCGACGTCGCGCTGTTGCGCAGATAGCCGAACTCCGTATAAAGCCGCGTCTGCTTCGACAGCGAGTAGATGCCGGACAGCGTATACAGCGTGCCGTTGCCATTACCGTGATTGGCGTTGGCGTGATACACGGCACCCATGACGGCGGTCGCCGGCGTCACGGCCCATTGCGCGCCGAACCACTCCTGGTCGACCGTGGTCGGCAAGGAAACGCCGGCGGGCTGTGCCGACGGCGTGCCCGTTCCGTAATACCCGGCATTCGATGCGTCCGGCGCGCTCAGGTGGACGTAGCCCGCATACAGCGTCACCGGTCCGATTCCGTATGACGCCCCGGCGAAGATCGAGCGCGAGGCCAGATAGACGTTGCTGAACTTGCCGTTGCCATCGCGAATCTCGTCATAGATCAGCTGCGCTTCGAGGTTCGACGCCTTGTACTGCAACTTCAGGCCATCCGCCCGGCCTTGCGAGCTACCCAGGCCAGTGGCCGTGCCCAGTTGCCCCGGCGCCGTGCCCGGCGTACCCGCATTCCATTTGGTCGAATTGGTGAGGTTGTACTGACCTTTCACCGTGAAACCACCGAAATCGGGCGATGTATATTCGATGCCGTTCGAGGCCTGCGGGAACATCCGGCCGCGTACCAGCGTGCCGAACGAATATTTCTTGGTCTGCTGCGGATCGAGCTCACCGGTATCCTGCAACAGCTCGCTCGCCCCGAAATTGCCGAGACGAATCGCACCATACGCGTCGTGTCGCAAACCCACGGTCGCCTGCCCCTCGAAGAACGAACCGTTCGCCACCGAGCCGTTCAGCGTGTTCAGGCGCGCTTCCAGGCGGAACGTGGCCTGCAGGCCGCCGCCAAGGTTCTCGTTACCGAGCATGCCGAAGCGCGATTCACCCCAGCCGCCGGATTCGGCCGACAGCCGGTTGCCGCCGGGCAGACCCGTTTCGTACTGCAGGCCGTTATCCACGATTCCATACAACGTAACACTGCTCTGCGCATGCGCGAATGCCGTGACGCCGCACAGCGCCATACCGGCCATGAATCTGAGCAATTTCGTCTCCATAGAAAATCTCCTTTGCATACCTAATCTATTGATGTTTTTTTAGTTCCTCATACACCGGCGCATATCGGGCTACACGCCGGCTTGCCTGCCCTACTTCAGGTAATTTCCTACGTTGCTGCGGGTCACGGATTCGAACGGGACGATCACTTCGGCGGGAGCCGGCTTGCCGCTCTTGAGCGTTTCGACAACCTGGTATGCGGCCTGCGCCTGCCCCTTCGCGTTCTGGAAGATGGTCTGGGACATCTCGCCGGACTTGATCGCCCGCATCGCGTCCGCGGTCCCGTCAACGCCAGAGATCGCCACACCCTTGAGCCGCCCTGCCGTCTTCAGCGCTTCCAGCGCGCCAAGCGCCATCTGGTCGTTCGCGGCGACGATTGCATCGAATTTCGGATATCGCTGAACCCAGTCCTCGGTGACCTTCATGCCCTGTGCGCGATCGTAGTCGGCCGGCAGGTTCGACAGGATCTTGACGTCCGGACGCTTGGCCAGCGTCTGCACGAAGCCGGCCAAGCGTTCCTTGGAGTGGTAAAGGCCCGGCGTACCCTGCAGGTAGAGGATCTGCGCATTCTTCGGCAAAACCGAGTCGAAGTACTCGCCCTGCAGGCGGCCGGCATCGTAGTTCTTCGAACCGACGAACGTATACTTGCCGCTAGCGGACTGGATGCCGAGCGCGATCACCGGGATGCCGGCCTTGTTGGCACGCTCGACACCGGGAACGATGCCGCGATAGTCGACCGGCACGATCATGATCACGTTGACCTTCTGCGCGATGAAGTTGTCGATCTGGTCGAGCTGGCGGCTCACGTCGCCGTTTGCGTCCGTATAGACCACGATCAGGCCTGGGTCCGCCTTGACCGCGTCGGCAAAGGCAGTCTTCCGGCTCATCGTGAACACGTCGGTGTCTGCCAGATTCGTATAGCCGATCACGAACTTCTTGTCGGCCGCGCTGGCCGATGTCGCCAGCGCGGCCAGCCCGAATACCGCTACCGCCGCTTGTTTCCAAACCTTCATATGCTCCTCCGTTGTTGTCTGACCTACTGCGGGTTGAACATCGACTTGCTTTAAGTGTTGTGCTTGCTGCTTCACCGCACGCCGGAGACCCGGCTCGTCCGGTTCCGATCTCAGGCCGGACGCCGTACGCGCTTGCCGCGACCGTTCTTGGTCTTGACGTCCAGAATCACGGCGACCGCGATGATCAGCCCCTTGGCGATCTGCTGCCAGTAGGAGCTGACGTTCAGAAGGTTGAGGATGTTATTGATCACGCCGATGATCAGCGATCCGATCATCGAGCCCATGATCGTGCCGGTCCCGCCCATCAGGCTGGTCCCGCCTACCACCACGGCCGTGATCGCATCGAACTCGTAGCCGACGCCGCCAGCCGGTTGGCCCGAGTTGATCCGCGACATCAGCACGATGCCGGCGATCGCGGTCAGCACACCGCTGTAGACGAAAGCCATCGTCGTCACGCGTCGCGTATTGATACCGGAGGCCAGCGCGGCGCGCGTGTTGCCGCCGGTTGCATAGACATAGCGGCCGAAGCGCGTGCGATTCAGCAGCACCCACGACACCGCGAGCACGGCGATCAAGATCATTACCGAGATCGGCACCGGCCCGACCGAACCCTGGCCGATCACGGCGAAGTCGCCCAGGTCGCTGATGGGTGCGCCGCCGGTATAGAGCAGGATGCCGCCACGCGCCACGGTCGTCATCGCGAGCGTGGTGATGAACGAGGGAATGCCGAAGGTCGTGACGATGAAGCCGTTGACGAACCCGACCACCACGCCCATCGCCAGCCCGGCCGCCACTGCCAGTGGGATACTGCCGGTAAGCGACATTACGCTCGCCGCAATCGTGCCGGTCAGGGCCACGACCGCGCCCAGCGACACGTCGATCTGCCCGAGAATGATGATGAAGGTTAC
Organism: Burkholderia sp. BCC1996; assembly: GCF_905339955.1. Classification (NCBI taxonomy): domain Bacteria; kingdom Pseudomonadati; phylum Pseudomonadota; class Betaproteobacteria; order Burkholderiales; family Burkholderiaceae; genus Burkholderia; species Burkholderia sp. BCC1996. Next base: position 63,820 of record NZ_CAJPHM010000021.1, on the reverse strand, counting down.
GCCACATGCGAGCAGGCTGACGACCACCACCTGCCGCAACACGTTGGTGAGGTTCGGAACGGTCAGGAACGCATCGCTGACCAGCGAAGCGAGCGCCACGATGCCGATGAAGATCAGCATCGTGCCGTACTTGCGGTAAATCTCTGCCGGGCTCGCGCCCTTCAGCCAGGCCATGATGCCGGCGCGCGGCTGCATTGAATTTTCCTGCATGCTGTTCAACATCATTGACCTCCGGTTGCCAGTTTCATGATTCGTTCCTGCGAGGCCTCACCCCGGCTCAGTTCGCCGGCCACCCTGCCCTCGCGCATCACGATCACGCGGTCGCTCATGCCGAGAATCTCCGGCAGTTCGGACGAGATCATGACGATGGCCAGCCCCTGCTGCGCGAATTGCGACATCAGGCGGTGAATTTCGGATTTCGCGCCGACGTCGATGCCGCGCGTCGGTTCATCGAGGATGAGTACCTTCAGGTCGCGCAGCAGCCATTTCGCAATCGCGATCTTCTGCTGGTTGCCGCCGCTGAGATTGCCGGTGACGGTCTGCAGGTCGGCGGTCTTGATCTTCAGCATCTCGCGCATGCGCGTCGCTTCGCTGCGTTCGCGGCGCGTGTCGAGCAGGCCGCGCCGCGAGAAACCCTTCAGGTTCGCGAGCGAGATGTTTTCCATCACCGATCGGCACAACACGAGCCCTTCGCCCTTGCGGTCCTCGGACACCATCGCAATACCACTGCGGATCGCCGCATCGCTGCCCCTCATCCGCAACGGCACGCCTTCGAGCACGATCTCGCCCTCGTCGAGCGCATCGAGCCCGAAAATCGCGCGCACCACTTCCGTGCGCCCCGCGCCGATCAGTCCGGCCAGCCCGACGACCTCGCCACGTCGCACGCTGAAGCCGATATCCGAGAACACGCCGTGGCGCGTGGCGTTACGGACCTCGAGCACGGTCTCGCCGATCGTCGCATCGAGTTTCGGGAAAATGCTCGAGATCGGCCGACCGACCATCGCTGCGATGAGCCGACTCTCGTCGTATTCGTCGGCCGGGCCCGACTCGACATAGCGGCCGTCGCGGATGATCGTGATGTCGTCCGCGATCTGGAATATCTCGTCCATCTTGTGGCTGATGTAGATGATCGCGACACCGCGCGCCTTCAGGTCTCGGATCTGCTCGAACAGCATGCCGACCTCGGTATCGCTGATCGCCGAAGTCGGCTCGTCCATGATGACGACCGATGCGCCCCGCGAGATCGCCTTGGCGATTTCGATCAGCTGCATGCCGGCCACGCTGAGCTCGCGCATCTTCTGACGGGGCGCATAATCGAGCCCGAGCCGGTCGAGCAACGCCTGAGTATCGCGTTCCATGCTCCTGAAATCGATCATCTGCCGCGACAGCGCACCGAACGCCGAATAGGTCGGCTCGCGCCCGAGAAAGATGTTCTCGGCGATCGACATGTCGAGCACCGGGCTCAATTCCTGGTGGATCATCGCGACGCCGGTTTCGAGCGCGGCCTTGGTGCCGGCGGGACGATACGGCGCACCTTTGAAGCGGACCTCGCCCGAATCGACGCGATGCTCGCCGGACAGGATCTTCATCAGCGTCGATTTGCCAGCGCCATTTTCGCCGACCAGCACGTGAGTAGTGCCCGCGCGCACCCTGAGGCTGACCCGGTCGAGTGCGAGCACGCCCGGGAATGCCTTAGAGACGTCCTGCATCTCCAGCACGTATTGCGATTCTTCGCTATCCATGTGCTTGCTCCTCGTGGGCCGGCCTGGGCCGACCCGATGGCATGCCAGCGATACGCCCGTGCAGCGCCGCGGCAGGGGGGGGGGGATCCCGCCGCCGCGCGCCGGTGGCGCCGTGCATGCCTGTCTCCGTTGTGTTTCTTGATCTCGCCGCGTGAGTCGGCCCGGTCAGGCCGGATCGCGTCGACCTAGCGGCTGATGGTCTGCTTCAATGCGTCGATCGAGGTGGCAATGCCTGCCTCGACCGACATCGTCAGGTCCTCCATCTCGAGGGACACCCAGTCGTTGTAGCCAGTCATGCGCACCACCGAGAAGAACTCCTTCCACCACTGGAGATCCTTGCCGCAACCGACGGCCACATAATTCCAGGCACGCCGGCCGACATCCTCCACCGGCTTGGTTTCGAGCAGACCGTTGACGTCCACCAGCCCGCGTTCGAGACGCGCGTCCTTGCCGTGGACGTGATGGATTGCGTCGCCGAGCGCGCGTGCCGCCGCTATCGGGTCGGCGCCCATCCACATCAGGTGGCTCGGATCGAGATTGAGACCAATCATCGGGCCAACCGCGTCGCGCAACCGGAACAGCGTTTCCGGATTCCACACCAGCATCGCGCTGAAGTTTTCGAGCGCGAACCTTTCGACACCCGACTCGCGCGCCTGCGCGACCAGCGATTTCCAGTACGGAATCGCAACGCCGTTCCATTGATAGTCGAGACAACCCTTAAGTGTCGCCGGCCAGCTCACCGTATAGGTGATCCAGTTCGGCACGCGATCCTCGGGGCTGGCCGGCGGCAGGCCGCTCATCGCGACGATCTTGCGAATACCGAGTTCGCCGGCAAGGCGGATCGCCTTCTCCATGTCTGCCTTGTGCTTGGCGCCGAGTTCGCCCGGATCGAGCGGATTGCCCGACACGTTCAGCGCGGCGATTTCCATGCCACGGCTTTCCAGCGCGGCAAGCAGCGCGCGGCGCTTGCTCGCGTCGGCGAGCAGTTCGTCAGTGCGGAGATGGGGCGCGGACGACCATCCGCCCGAGGTCATTTCCACGCCGAAGACGCCCATTTCACACAGCTTGTCGAGCATCGCTTCGTATGGCAGGTGGCCGAGGCTGTCCGTGCAGAACGAAAGTTTCATAGTGTTATCCAAATGTATTGATGTTGTGCTCAGGCGCCCCCGAACCTGCCGGTGCGCCGCGGGAAGGTGAATCCGCGTGATGTCAGGCGTCGCGGTAAAGCGCCGGTTTTTCATTCAGCACCACGGCAACTTTCTCGCCGCTGCGCTGGGCCGCTACGCCCGCCTCGCAACAGGCCGCCGTCGCATAGCCATCCCAGGCGGACGGACCGTCGATCGTTCCATTGCGCGCGGCATCGACCCAGGTCTGCACTTCGAGGTCGAACGCTGCGCCGAAACGCTCGACAAAGGTCGGGGTGACCGCACCGCCCCACTGCCCGGCACTGCGCACGTACGGGCCACCGTCGTTACCGATGTTGACGATGCCGTCCTCGAACACCGCCTGCGTCGCGACCTGATAGCCGAATCGCGCGTTGACGAAGATCTCGACGTCGGCCAGCACGCCGCTCGCCGTTTCGATCAAGACCTGCTGCGGATCGTGTTGACCCGGATGCGCGTGTCGCGTAGGCCGGCCCAGGCGAACCTGCACTGAAGCGATTTCCTCGCCGGTCAGGAAACGGATGCCGTCGAACTCGTGCACCACGGAATCGTTCACCAGCATCTGGCTCGTAAAGCTCGCCGGCGTGGCAGCGTTGCGATGCGAGAAATGCAGCATCAGCGTTTCGCCGAGCCGACGCGTGGCGATCAGCTCGCGCAACTGCCGGTACTCGGCATCGAAACGACGCATGAAGCCAACCTGAATCAACTTCCGACCGAGCTTCACTTCGGCTTCGACGACCCGCCAGGACGATTGCGCATCGGGCGTCAGCGGCTTCTCGCACAGGATCGGAAGCCCCTCGGACAGCACCTGAAGCAGCGTGGCTTCATGAAGGAAGCCGGGTGTGGCAATGACGACCGCATCGGCCAGGCGATCGGCCAGGACCTGCTCGATCCCCGGCACCGCCACGGCACCTGGCGCCTTGTCGGCGACGGTGCGGGCGCGGGCGGCATCGATATCGACCACGGCCGAGACTTCGGCACCGACTATGCGGCGCGCAATGCGCTCGACATGATCGGATCCCATCAGGCCGGCCCCGACTACAGCGATACGAAGCTTCTTGCTCATATATCGAATTCCTAAGTATTTTCAATTGATCTGCCGGTCGAATTGACTGCATGCGCTGCTCGACCGGCAGAGGTTCAAACGAACGAGGCGAATACGGGAGAGATGTTCAGGGCCAGCGGCGCGCTTGCGTGGCAAGCGGACGGGTCGGTTGTATGTCTCCGGTGGCTCGATCGGTTCTCTCACGGACGTTTCGGACCGTAAGCCTCAAGACCTCATTCGATAGTTCGGTATCGAAGTTTAGAGACGCGCAATGCCGCCGCAACAACATTCGTGACCATAAATGGTCAGGGCGCGCGGCATCGAATCGGCAACAACGCGATGACCATAAATGGTCAATCTTTCTGTTGATGGGCACGCGCCTGACCTCTTAATTTATGGACGAACGCGACGCAGTCCACGCAACGAACCGAGCCGGTCCGCCCTTGCCTGCGTCGCGAAAACAATGCTGGAGACACGTCCCCGCCCGCTACGCATTTGCGCTCGCAGGCGAGGCGATGAGGCGAGCAAATCGCGCCGACATCGCTTCGCGTCGCCTCCTTGCATTCATCCCTTTCCACCGCACGGATCATTCATGGGTCATATCAGGCTAACGATGGCGCAGGCACTCGTACGCTTTCTCGACAATCAGTATGTCGAGATCGACGGCGAGCGCATCAAGTTCGTCAAGGGCATCTTCACGATCTTCGGACACGGCAACGTATTGGGCCTTGGCCAGGCGCTCGAACAGGATCCCGGCCGGCTCGTCGTGCATCAGGGCCGCAACGAACAGGGCATGGCGCACGCGGCGATCGGCTTCGCCAAGCAACGGCGCCGCCGGCAGATCTATGCATGTACTTCTTCGGTCGGCCCGGGCGCGGCCAACATGGTGACGGCTGCCGCGACCGCCAGCGCCAACCGCATTCCGCTGTTGTTACTGCCGGGCGATGTGCATGCCGGACGCCAACCTGACCCGGTGCTTCAGCAGATCGAGCAGACGCACGACCTGTCGATCAGCACCAACGATGCATTCCGTCCGGTCAGCAAATACTGGGATCGCATCGCACGCCCCGAGCAACTGATGAGCGCGTGTCTCAACGCGATGCGCGTGCTGACCGATCCTGCCGAAACCGGCGCGGTGGTCCTGGCGCTGCCGCAGGACGTGCAGGCCCAGGCCTACGACTACCCGGAAACCTTCCTCGCCGAGCGCGTGCACTACGTCGACCGCCGCCCCGCCGCGCCGGCATCGATCGCGCGCGCCGCCGCCCTTATCGCGCCGGCCACGCGCCCGCTGCTGATCTGCGGCGGCGGCGTACGCTACGCCGGCGCGGCCGCCGAGCTGCGCCGCTTCGCCGAGCGCTTCGACATCCCGGTCGCGCATACGCAGGCCGGCAAGGGCGCGCTGCCCTGGGACCATCCGCTCAATCTCGGTGGCATCGGCGAAACGGGCTCGCTGGCCGCCAACGAGATCGCGCGCTGTGCGGATCTCGTGATCGGCGTCGGCACGCGCTACACCGATTTCACGACCGCGTCGAAATGGTTGTTCCAGGATCCCGAGGTGCGGTTCGTCAACATCAACGTCAACGGCTTCGATGCGGGCAAGCTCGACGGTCTGTCGATTCAGGCCGATGCGAAGGCCGGCCTGAGCGCGCTCGGGGCCTCGCTGGACGAGGCGGGCTACCCGACCGGCCACCGGCATGGTTATCGCGAGGAGATCGCGCAGGCGGTCGCACGCCTGCGCGCCGAAGAGGAACGCCTGTTTGCCGTGACCTATGGCACCGACCACTTCGTGCCGGAAATCGACGACCACCTCGACCGCGCGGTACTCGATGAATTCGTACGCGTGACCGGCTCGTCGCTGACCCAGTCACGCGTGCTCGGCGTGCTCGATCGCAAGCTGACCGAACACGACGTGGTGGTCGCCGCCGCGGGCAGCCTTCCCGGCGACCTGCAGCGCATCTGGCGCGCGAAAGGCGAGGACAGCTACCACGTCGAGTACGGCTATTCCTGCATGGGCTACGAAGTCAACGCCGCACTCGGCGTCAAGCTCGCACAGCCCGACAAGGACGTGTTTGCATTCGTCGGCGACGGTTCCTACATGATGCTGCACTCGGAACTCGTCACCTCGATACAGGAAGGCCGCAAGATCAACGTCCTGCTGTTCGACAACATGACCTTCGGCTGTATCAACAACCTGCAGATGGAACACGGGATGGGCAGTTTCGGCACCGAATTCCGGCACCGCAACGCCGACACGGGCCGGCTCGACGGCGTCTTCGTGCCCGTCGATTTCGCCGCCAATGCGGCGGCCTACGGCTGCAAGACCTACACGGCACGCAGCATCGAGGAACTGGAGGCCGCGCTCAATGACGCCCGCACGCAGCGCGTTTCCACCCTTATCGACATCAAGGTCTTGCCGAAGACGATGGTGCACAAGTACGGCTCCTGGTGGCACGTAGGCGTGCCGGAAGTCTCGACCAGCGAGCGTATCGAACGCGCCGCCGAACGCATGAAGGCCGCACTCGCCACCGCCCGCCGCTACTGACCCAACCGAATCGACCCGACGCGGAGCGCGCGCCCTGCCGCCCGCACTCCGTCTCACTCACAAGGAACCGACATGCGTATCGCACTTGACCCCTACATGTACCGCCATCTGCCGCTGCCCAAGATGGTCGAGAAAGTCGCAGAGCTCGGCTACAGCCATATCGAGCTCTCGCCACGCGAAGACTTCCTGCCGTTCTACAAATACCCGCGGGTCGACAAGGCACGCATTCGCGAATTCAAGGCTGCGCTGCTCGATACCGGCGTGCAGTTGTCGTCGCTGCTGCCGCTGTATCACTGGGCCAGTCCGGACGAATCGCTGCGCGAGGCGGCGGTGCGCAACTGGAAGCGCGCGATCCAGGTAGCGGTCGAGATGGAGTGTCCGTTGATGAACACCGAATTCAGCGGCCAGTCCAATCATGCGCTCGCCAGCGAGAACCAGTTCATGCGCTCGATGGAGGAGCTGATGCCCGTGTTCGAACGCGAGCACATCAGCCTCGACATCCAGGCGCATCCCTACGATTTCTGCGAGCGCAACAACGAATCGGTCGACATCATCCGCGGCCTCGACAAACCCTGGCTCAACTATCTGTACGCGGTCCCGCACACCTACTTCTACGACGACGGCGTGGGCGACATCGCCGCGATGCTCGAGTATGCGAAGCCGAAGCTCACGCACCTGATCATCGCCGACACCTACAACCACCGTGCCTCGTCGAACCTGCGCTATATCGTCAATCCCCCCGGCGTGACGGCCACCGTGCACCAGCACCTCGACATTGGCCAGGGTGAAATTGACTGGGACACGTTCTTTTCGAAGGTTCGCGAGATCGGCTTCGACGGCATCGCGACCGTAGCCGTGTTCGCGTGGGAAGACCGGGCCGACGAATCGAGCCGGATGATGCTGGAGACCGTCAAGCGCGGCCTCGGCCTCGCCTGACATCCGGCACCGCCCAACCGCTCATCCGCTCAGACTCAAGACGACAGGAAACCATCGTGCATACACCGACGCTCATGTCCGAACGCCAGTTCGACCTGATCTGCCTGGGACGGCTCGCCGTCGATCTCTACGGCCAACAGGTCGGCGCCCGCCTCGAGGACGTCACCAGCTTCGCCCGCTACCTCGGCGGTTCGTCCGCCAACATTGCCTTCGGCACGGCCCGGCTCGGGCTGAAATCGGCGATGCTTTCGCGAGTCGGCAACGACCACATGGGCCGCTTTCTCCTCGACGCGCTCAAGCAGGAAGGCTGCGACGTCAGCCAGGTCCGCCTCGACCCCGAACGCCTGACCGCGCTGGTCCTGCTCGGCCTCAAGGATCGCGACACGTTTCCGCTGGTGTTCTATCGCGAGAATTGCGCCGACATGGCAGTCGACGAGCAGGACATCGACGAGTCGTTCATCGCGTCGAGCCGGGCCCTGCTGATCACTGGTACGCATTTCTCGACCGAGCGCGTACATCGCGCCAGCATGAAGGCGCTCGAATACGCACGACGTCACGACGTGCGAACGGTGCTCGACATCGACTACCGGCCCGTGCTGTGGGGCCTCACCGGCAAGGCGGACGGCGAAACGCGCTTCATCGCGGACGGCAGCGTCAGCCACCACCTGGGCGGCATCCTGCCGATGTTCGACCTGATCGTCGGCACCGAAGAGGAGTTCCGCATCGCCGGCGGCCATGACGACCTGATGGCTGCACTGCGCGTCGTGCGCGAGGCGACGCCCGCCACCCTGGTGGTCAAGCGCGGTCCGCTCGGTTGCACGATACTCGACGGCGCGATTCCGGCGAGCATCGACGACGGCCGCCTGCACGCCGGCGTGCAGGTCGAGGTGCTGAACGTGCTCGGCGCCGGCGACGCCTTCATCTCCGGCTTTCTCAAGGGCTGGCTGACCGGCGCGGACGAAACCACCTGCTGCGCGTACGCCAACGCTTGCGGCGCGCTGGTGGTCTCGCGCCATGCGTGCGCGCCGGCCATGCCGACGCCGGCCGAGCTTGACTATTTCCTCACGAATTCGGCCCGCATGAGCCGCCCCGACCGTGATCCCGCGCTGAACCGCCTGCATCGTGTCAGCCCGAACCGCAAGTCTTGGGACGAGGTGCTCGGCTTTGCGTTCGACCACCGCGACCAGCTCGCGGAACTGGCGCGGCAAGCCGGTGCTGATGAAAAGCGGATCGGCACGCTCAAGCAGCTCTTCGTCGAAGCCGTCGCCGAGACCGAGGCCCAGATCGGCGGCCAAGGCAAGATGGCCGTGCTGATCGACGATCGCTTCGGACAGGATGCACTCAATACCGCCACCGGCCGCAACTGGTGGATCGGCCGCCCCGTCGAACTGCCGGGCTCGAACCCGCTGCGCTTCGAACACGGACGGTCGACGGGATCAGCGCTCATTTCCTGGCCGCGCGAGCATATCGTGAAGTGCCTCATTCAATATCATCCCGACGATGCTCTCGAGCATCGACTCGAACAGGAAGCGCAACTGCAGGCGCTCCAGCAGGCGGTATCAGTCAGCGGCCACGAACTGCTGCTGGAAGTGATCCCGCCCAAGGATCGCCCTGCATCGGCGGACGTCGTGGTGCGCGCACTGGAACGCCTCTACGATCTCGACATCCAGCCCGACTGGTGGAAGCTCGAATCGATGCCGGCCGATACCTGGCGCCGCATCGACACGCTGATCGAGGCGCGCGACCCGTATTGCCGCGGCGTCGTGCTGCTCGGCCTGAACGCACCGCTCGACACGCTCGCACAAGGCTTCATCGATGCCGCCGCCAGTCGAACCTGCCGCGGCTTCACAGTCGGCCGCTCGATTTTCTACGAGCCGAGTCGCGCCTGGTTCGCCGGCGGAATCGACGACGAAGAACTGATCCGCCGCGTGCGCTCGTCGTTCGAGACGCTGATTCGCCTATGGCGCCAGGGTCGCCCGCAACAGGAGGCAGCATGAGCAAACTGCTGATCAAGGGACGCGCAAGTGGGCGCGATATCGTCACCGTCACGCCGGCCAGTGCCGGCTGGCGCCACGTCGGCTTCGCCGCCAAGCGGCTCGCCGCCGGGGAGCGACTCGCGGTCGACACCGTCAACGACGAACTCTGCATCGTGGTGCTGACCGGCGCCGTGACGATCACGACCGGCGATCGGGTCTGGCGCGACGTCGGCGGACGACGCAGTGTGTTCGAGGACCGCTCGCCCCATGCGGCCTACGTGCCGCCGGGCCGCAGCGTGTCGATCGATGCCGTCGACGCAGCCGAAATCGCGCTCTGCACGGCGCCGGCCACCGGCCGATACGAAGCCCGCCTGATCGAGCCCGCGTCGATCACGCGATCGGTGCGCGGCAGCGGCACCAATACTCGCTACGTCTGCGATATCCTTCCGCAAACGGAACCAGCGGAAGGGCTGCTGGTGGTCGAGGTGGTGACGCCGGCCGGGCACGCGTCCAGCTATCCGCCGCATAAGCATGACGTCGACGCAATCCCGGTCGAAAGCGTGCTGGAAGAGACCTACTACCATCGGCTCGACCCCGAGCAGGGGTTCGCGTTCCAGCGCGTCTACACCGATTCGCGCGACATCGACGAAGCCTATGCGGTCGAGAACCACGACGTGGTGATGGTGCCGCGAGGCTACCACCCGGTGGTCGCGCCGCACGGCTATCGCAGCTACTACCTCAACGTGATGGCGGGACCGAAGCGCGTCTGGCACTTCCGCAACGATCCGGCGCATGAATGGATGCTGGCGAAATAGTCGCCCTGGAAGTGACGCCAGCCCCGCAAGGGGCCGGCTGGAATGCTTGACGGACAACGGCGGGCAGTGACAGGCAAAGCGATTCGGGCGCGCGCAGATCCATGCCCACTTGCCGCCGCCGTTCAATCGTCGGGGGAAAGATAGGGGCTGCGTCGAACGTTCGCTGCACAGAAAACGCCGAACTCGACCGGCCCGATCGGTGGCGTGGTCTCGAGCACCCCGCAACCGTGCAGCAGGTGCTGCAACGCGGAAATCACCTGCGCGTCGGGATTCTGGTCGATCACGATATCCATCGTGCCTTCGTCGATATAGGCGCGATGCTCGTCCAGCATCTCGTGACCGATCCACACCACCTTGCCGGCCACGTCGAATTCCCTGAGCGCCGCGGCGATGCCCGCCGAACCATAACCGCTGTTGTAGATGCCGACCAGATCGCCCTGCTTCAGCGCCGGCAACACGGCGCGATAACACGCATCGGCGTTGTCGAGCGTCTCGATCTCGACGCCCTGATACTCGAGCTCGGTTTCGGCCCCCTCGAGCGCCGCGCGAAAACCGGCGATCCGGTCGCGGTGCGCGCCGAAACTGCGGCTTCCGCAAAGCTTGAGCACGCGCCCGGCCCGCTTGGCGAGCCGCCCGATGAAGTAGCCTGCGGTGCGACCGGCGCCCACGTTGTCGATCCCGGCGAAGTGGGCACGCGAAATCTCGCTGATATCGGTCATCAAGGTGACGACCGTTTCGCCTCGATCGATCGCCTCGCTCAGCGCCGCGCGCACCGGCGCCGTGTCACGCGTCGTGATGATCATCCCGGCGCGGCGGTAGCGGCAGTTGCTGATCACGTCGACCACCGCCCGGTCCGACTCGGGAAGAATCAGCCGATGCAGGACGATGCGCTTGTCGAGGATCTGGGCCGAACGTTGCAGCGCCACATTCAGGCGGCGGAAAAACGGCGTGTCGCCGTGAGAAAGCAGCACGTCGATATGAATCAGGCCATGCCGGCTGTCCGGCAGCACGCGGCGCACGCCTAGCCGGCGTGCCGCCGCGATCACGCGCTCACGTGCCGACTCCGATACGCTGCCCCGTTCGTTGAGGACGCGATTGACCGTTGCCTCGCTGACGCCGGCCTCGGCCGCTATCTCGACAAACCGGGCATCGCGCTTGCGCCTCGTGCCGGCCGGGGCCACGACAGGACCCTCGCTCATCGCGCCTGCTCCGCGCCGCCGTATAGGCCGCAGAAATGCGCTTCGATTTCCTCGAGGCTGCGGCCCCTCGTTTCGGGCAGGTTGCGCCAGATGAACGCAATCGACATCACGCCGATGGCAAAAAATACGAAGAAGGTGCTGGAAATGCCGACATAGGCGACCAGCGAGGGGAAGCTCAGCCCGAGCACGAAATTGACCATCCACAGCACACAACCGGCTACGCCCACTGCGAAGCCGCGAATATGCAGCGGAAACAGTTCGGCCAGCAACACCCAGCATACCGGTGCGATGAGCGCCTGCATGAAGCCGAGGAAGCACGCCATGGAGACCAGAATCAGGCACGCACGCAGGAACGATACCGGCAGGAACTGGGAGAACAGGCCGATCATCAGCAAGGACAGCGTCGTACCGCTCAGGCCGAGCAGGAACATTGGCCGGCGTCCGATCTTACCGAGCACCTGGATGCCGACGAGGGTCGCCACGACCGAGATCACCCCGTTCGCCACATTGCCGATCAGTGCCGTCTCCCGTCCAAAACCGGAATTCGTCAGGATCTGCGTACCGTAGAACATGATCGAATTAACGCCGGTCGCCTGCATGACGATGGCAATCCCGATCCCGACCCAGAAGACATGGCGCACCCAGGGCGCCGACAAGCCCGGCCCGGTGCGAAGGGCAGGATGGGCGTGGCGGTGCTCGGCGTTGCGAATCGAATCGAACTCCTGCTGTGCCGCCGGCATGTCGCGCACCTGCTCCAGTACTTTCCAGGCCGCGTGCAGCTTGCCCTTCGAGGCCAGCCAGCGAGGGCTTTCCGGCATTACCAGCATGCCGAACCACAGCCCGACCGCCGGCAGCGTCGCGACGGCCAGCATCCAGCGCCAGATGCCATGGTCGCTGCCCCACAGGCTGCCCATCGTCGCATTGACGATGAACGCGATCATTTGCCCGGAGACGATCATCAGCTCGTTTTGCGTGATGATCTGCCCGCGACGATGCACGGGCGCCAGTTCGGCCAGGTAGGTCGGCACGCAGATCGATGCCCCCCCAACCGCGATGCCCAGCACGAATCGTGCGGCAATCAGCATCGAAACGGTCGGGGCGAAGGTACACGACAACGCACCTCCCAGGAACAGGACCGCCAGGATCATGATGCTCATCCGGCGCCCGTAGCGGTCCGCTACCAGGCCCGAGGCCACCGAGCCGATCACGGCGCCGAGCAGCAGAGAACTGGTCACGAGCCCCTCGGTCAGCGGCGTGAGCCCGAGATCCTGGGTCATGTATGCCAGCGCGCCATTGATGACCCCGGTGTCATAACCGAACAGCAGGCCACCGAGAGTCGCGATCATTGCGATGAACCGCATCGACCGGCGCGCCTTGGCGGGGTGGGCCGCTGTGGACGGAGTGGGTTCGACGGACGTGAGCGTCTCACAGACTTCCTGCATCAGTGTCTCCATGATTTATATGTTTCATCGCATCGGCCTGCCTGCGATAACTGCCTGCGCCGCGTGTCGGGCAGCGGTCGTGTACCGCACGAAAACGACAACGCCCGCGTCGGTTCGACTGGCCGCCGCCACGCATCGCGCAGGACGGTCATTGTGTTCTCGATCGACGCTCGGGTGACAAGCCCGAAGTCCCGCATTGACGCGCGCGAAATCGCGGTCCCTTGCGTCGTCACGTCATATCAACTGATGTTTGGCCGTGCGACGCGCGTGCTGCGCGATCGCTGCTTGACTGGCTCAAAAGTAGACAAAGCGGGATGGGTGCGCAACGCGAAACTTGACCATTTTTGGTCAAGACCTCCCAGTCTGCTAGCTCGTTGCCCCAATCGGTGGATGAACGAGAGGAGCACAATTGAGCACAATTTTTTCCATAATCCTCGAAGTTATGAAATCTCCTGTATTTATACTCGAATTCACATAATAAAGCCTACTGCTTTAAATCTTGGGAGCGAAACGCTTGATCGAATTGCCGGGCTCGCTGTACCTCGTCGCTGCACAGGTAGGTCGATGTCGTCGAGATCGAGGCGTGCTGCAGGTTGTCGCGCACCATGATCAGCTCAGCACCACGCGCCAACGCGTCTGACGCGTGAGTGTGCCGCATCCAGTGCGGGCTTGCGCGGCGTAGCTATTCGGCAGCCACCGGCCGATCGTCCTGGATTGCATCGACCACCAGCATGAATAACCGTCGCAGCACGTGCCAGAGCCGTTTGGGTTCGATGCCCGCACCATCCTCGTCAAGGCTCGCAACGAGCGGCGCCACCGGGTTCCAGCGTGTTGGCGTGACCGGCAGCCCGCGCTGCACGAGATATTGATCCAGCGCGGTTCGAGCGCGTGACGGTAGCGCCACCTTACCGAGCTTGCCGCCTTTGCCGAGCAAGAGTAGCCAGTGATCATCGTGCTCGTCCCGGCGGATGACAACCGAAAACGGGTTCGGACTCGGCCTAGCGATTGCCACCCGCGCCGTTGCGACCCACGGCGGCACTATGCAGGCCGAAAATCGCGAAGGTGGCGGCTTGATCGTCATGATCTGGTTGCCCATCCCACCAGCCTCTGCATGATCTGCGTGCCGGACGCACCACTGGATGCGACAACGAGGGCCAATAATGGCCAGAGTTGTCGCTTGCACTGCGAGAAGTGTCGTTGGACTATCAATTGATTCATTCCACTACCCTGCTTGGTATTTCATGGCTCTTGAGTACCGCCACCAACGAAAGCACACTGGCCACGGTTACATGCCCCACGCGCCAGCTTGGAGCCGGTCACCGCAATTGGCCTTGCCGCACGGAATCAACCCGTCAATGCAACGCACGCGAAACTGCATAGCATCAAGACGTGTTGCAATGAAACGGAGATGGAGGATTTACTATCCGGTGAGTCAGAAAGCGTTAAGGTGGGAGCGTAGGCGCAAAGTCGAGTCGCTGCAGCAGATCGCCCAGTTTTTTGAGTTGAGCTGCTGTTCGGCATAAGGGATTCTGGTCGAAACGGCAGGCATACGGCCGAAGCAACCGCGCCGCTGAACATTTGCGGCGCTCAGGTGCTTTGCCGCTCAATAATCGTGAAGCCAGTGTCGATCCTCACCCTGGTTCTTGCTGCTTCCGATTGCGAATCGGCAGCAAAGCGTGCGAGCAACGCTTCGGCCGTCTTCATGCCGATCGTCGTGCCGTCGATGCGAACCGTCGACAACGACGGATAGACATGCGCGGCGGTCGACAGGTCGCCAAAACCCATCACCGCAAGGTCGCGCGGCACGTCGAGCCGACGACTCGCGGCTTCGGCGAGCACGCCTTGCGCGAGCGTATCCGAACTGCAGACGACGACATCCGGCGATGCAGCGGCCAGCATCCGGCGGAGGCCTTCGCGGCCGGCCTGCAAGGTCGCGGGCGCGGGCAGGATTTCGAATGCGGGCGGTGCGATGCCTTGCCGGGCCAGTTCACGCTTCAGGCTTTCGCACCGGCGAAGGCCGCGCGGATCGTCGACCGACACGATGCCGAAGCGCTTGTATCCCTTGCCGATCAGATGGCGCGCCACGCCGCAGCCGACCTGCTCGTGCGAGAAGCCGATCATCATGTCGATCGGCTTGTCGGTCAGATCCCAGATTTCGACGACGGGAATGTTGGCTTTCGACAGGCGCGAGATCGTCGCTTTCGTGTGGTTCGTGCCGGCCAGCACGATGCCGTCCGGCCGCCGCCCGAGAATGGCTTCGACCAGCGCCTCTTCCCGTGCCTTCGAGTAGGCGGTGAGGCCGAGCAACGTCTGGTATCCCGCAGTTGCGAGCCCGTCCATGAGTGCCTGCACCGTGTCGGCGAAGATCGAGTTCGCGATCGTCGGCAGCAGGATGGCTACCAGTCGGCTGCGATTGCTGGCGAGGCCACCGGCCAGCAGGTTCGGCACGTAGCCGGTGGCGCGCACCGCATCGAGCACCTTCTTCTGCGTGTCGCTGCGAACCAACTCCGGACGATTGAGTGCACGCGACACGGTCATCGGCGCGACGCCCGCCACGCGTGCCACGTCAATCAGCGTCACGCTGCCGCATGCGTCTGGCGCGACGGCCGATCGGCGTTCGTTCTTCTTTGACATCTCCATACGTCCTGCGGTGATCAGGTTTCACATCGTCCGGTGCGGCGCGCCGGGCCCGGCGAACTTCGGCGGGCGGTGCGGGCAAGTGCCCGGCGCCAGACCGGCATTAGAGCATGAAGCCGGCTGCCGTCGGACAACCGGGCGGGAGTCCGGCGCATGCCGTGTCAGTGTAAACGATGATGATTGCGCAATCATATCCACCTTGAATGATTGCGCAATCATTGTATGATCCTGTTCACCGACACGAGATGCATCGAACATCAAGGAGACGACAGTGGCAACCGACCAGCGCGCCGGCAGGCGAACGAACGTCCGATGGTTCATCCTCGCGATGATCTTCATCGTCACGGTGTTCAACTACGTCGACCGGGCGACGTTGTCCATCGCGGCGCCGAGCATGCGTCACGAACTGGGGTTCGACGCACTCACGATGGGGATCGCATTCTCGGCATTCGGCTGGGCTTACACCGCGCTACAGATTCCGGGCGGACTCGTCCTCGACAGGTTCGGCGCTCGGCTCGTGCTCGGTGCGAGCCTGATCGCCTGGTCGGTGCTCACGTTCCTGCAGGGATACGTTCACCTGTTCGCGTCCGCATTCGCGATGTTGTTCGCGCTGCGCTTCCTGATGGGGGTTGCCGAATCGCCGGCGTTCCCGTGCAACAGCCGTCTCACGGTGATGTGGTTTCCGAACGCGGAGCGCGGGCTCGCCACATCGATCTTCCAGCTGGCGCAATACTTCGCGCTGGCCGTGTTCACGCCAGTGATGACCTACACGGTCAGCCGCTGGGGCTGGCATTACGTGTTCTTCACGACGGGTGCCGTCGGTGTGCTGATCGGGCTCTGGTGGCTGAAGTCGGTGCGCGAGCCGCAGCGCGATCATCGCGTGAATGCAGCGGAACTCGACTACATCGCGGCAGGCGGCGGGCTGCCGACGATGGGCGACAGCCCGCGGCCGTTCAAATGGCGTGAGGCCGGTGCGATCGCGGCCAACCGCATGATGATCGGCATCTACATCGGCCAGTTCTGCCTCACGTCGATCACGTGGTTCTTCCTCACCTGGTTTCCGACCTACCTGATCGAAGCGAAGGGCATGTCGATCCTCAAGGTGGGACTCGTTGCATCGGTGCCGGCCATCGCGGGGTGTGTCGGCGGCCTGATCGGCGGATTGTGGTCCGACTGGATGCTCAAGCGCGGCTTCAGCCTGACGGCCGCGCGCAAGACGCCCATCATCAGCGGCCTCGTGCTGTCCAGCACGATCGTCGCCGCGAACTACGTGCACTCGACCGCGGTCGTCATTCTGGTGATGTCCGTCGCGTTCTTTGCGAAAGGCGTCGGCAACCTGGGGTGGTGCATCGTCGGCGACGTGTCGCCGAAGCACGCGATGGGCATCAGCGGCGGCATTTTCAATTTCTGCGGAAACCTTGCGAGCATCGTCACGCCGCTCGCGATCGGCTGGATGATCAAGCGCACCGGCACGTTCGAAGTCGCGCTCACGTATGTCGCGGCGCTCTCGCTGCTCGGCGCGTTCGCGTATCTCTTCATCGTCGGCAAGCTCGAGCGGATCGAGGGTCCTGCGTTCGATGCGGTCGCTGACGGTGGCGCCGCATCGGTCTCGCTGAAGCCGACGCGCAGCAGCTGAACGACCTTACGTATCGAACTTCTTTCGCCAAAGGGCATCTTCATGACTACCTCAACCTCCCTCGTCTCCGGGGCATCGATCGACCGGATCAAATGGGTTCGCGTCGCGTCGACGTTTCTGCCGCTGGCCAATCCGATCAGCGATGCCAAGGTGCTGACCGGACGACAGAAGCCGATGACGGAAATCGCGATCCTGTTCGTCGAGATCGAAACGGCGGACGGACACCGCGGCCTCGGCTTCAGCTACTCGAAGCGGGCGGGCGGCCCCGGTCAGTTCGCGCATGCAAAGGAGATTGCGCCGACGCTGCTCGGCGAGGATCCGAGCGACATCGCGCGCCTGTGGGACAAGCTTGCCTGGGCAGGCGCGTCGGTCGGGCGCAGCGGCATGGCGGCACAGGCGATCGGTGCGTTCGACGTCGCGCTGTGGGACCTGAAGGCGAAGCGCGCGAACCTGTCGCTGGCCAAATTGCTCGGCGCGCATCGCGATTCGGTACGGTGCTACAACACGTCGGGCGGCTTTCTGCATACGCCGCTCGATCAGTTGCTGACCAATACGGACGCGTCGCGCGAGAAAGGCATCGGCGGCATCAAGCTCAAGGTCGGCCAGCCGGATTGCGCGCTGGACATCCATCGCGTGCAAACCGTGCGCAAGCACCTGGGCGACGCGTTCCCGCTGATGGTCGACGCGAATCAGCAGTGGGACCGGCCCACTGCGCAGCGCATGTGCCGCACGTTCGAGCAGTTCAACCTGGTCTGGATCGAGGAGCCGCTCGACTGCTACGACGCCGAAGGCCATGCGGCGCTCGCCGCGCAATTCGATACGCCGATCGCGACCGGCGAGATGCTGACCAGCGTATCCGAGCATTGGGAATTCATTCGCCTGCGTGCGACCGACTACCTGATGCCGGACGCGCCGCGCGTCGGCGGCATCACGCCGTTCCTGAAGGTCGCGGTGCTCGCCGATCATGCGGGCCTGATGCTAGCCCCCCACTTCGCGATGGAGCTCCATGTGCATCTTGCCGCGTGCTATGCGCGCGACCCGTGGGTCGAGCACTTCGAATGGCTCGAACCACTATTCAACGAAAGACTCGAGACCCGCGACGGCAGGATGATCGTGCCCACGCGTCCGGGGTTGGGGCTGACGCTCAGCGATCGCGTCGCCGGGTGGACGGCTGAGGAAGCGGAAGTCGGGACTCGCGCTTGACATTGCCTCGTCGAGTCCCCGTGCGATGACGGGGACTTCCGAGCCTTGCTGAACATCCACATCACCATAAAAGCGGTGACACGGCATCCATGGCGTCGCCGCTGCCGAGCGCGCCGCCGCAATTGTGTCGAGGAGACGAAAATGAATGCACGTCAGAGATGGTGGGGAATCGGCGGCAGCCTACTTCTTGGTCTCTTTGTGGCATATCTCGATCGTACGGTCCTGTCCGTGGCACTGCCGTCTGTTGCCCGCGACTTGGGCTTTGCCGGGCCGCGCATGGCGATCACGTCCAGTTGGGCGCTCACTGCGTTCCTGATCGGCTACGCCGCGGCCAATGTGTTCGGCGGCATTCTCACGCGAAAGCGGGATCCCAAGCGCGTTGCCATCTGGACATTCACCCTCTGGTCCGTCGCGACCGTGTTCGTGGGCTTCACGAATTCAGTTGCCGTGATGCTTGCGTGCCGCATCGTGCTGGGTATTGGCGAAGGCGTCTACTGGCCACAACAGTCGCGATTCGCAAAGGCATGGTTCGCACCCGAGGAACGCACCAAAGCGAATGCGATGATTCAGTACTACGGTCAGTTCCTTTCGCTCGCGCTCGGCTTTGCGCTCCTGACGCCGATCTATCATGCTTTCGGCTGGCGTGTCTTGTTCTTCCTGACCGGTGGGATGGGGTTGATCCTAGTTGTCCCGCTTTACGTCGCAAAGCTCAAACCGGAGTCGGCGGCGCCGTACCCACCTTCATCCAGCGCCATGGCCGACACGCGCCTTACACTCGCATCGCTCGGCGGCCCAGCCTTCTTCCTGCTTCTCTTCAGTTACGTGATGCAGGGCATGCTCTTCTGGGGCATCACGCTGTGGATCTCTCTCGCCGTCAAGTCCGTTGGCTTTACCGGGTCATCCCAAGGCATTGCAAGCGCACTCCCGTTCGCCGCCGCCGTACTGCTGGCACCGTTCATAGCGTGGATCAGCGATCGCACCGGACGACGGGTGGCGATCGCGGCCATGGGCCTGCTTCTCCCCGGCCTGCTGCTGATGTTGTTGCCCACCGTCTCGAGCGGTTATGCGAAGCTCGCGCTGATCACACTGGCCCTCGGCTATTTCGCGAGCAGCTATACCCCGAATATCTGGTCAATACTGCAAGCGACGGTCGAGCCCCTAGCGGTGGGTCCTGCCGCCGGCATCATGAACGGGATCGGTGCAGGCGGTGGCGGCACACTGGCAGGCTTCCTTGTCGGATTGGTCAATGCCGTGACGGGCTCATATATGGCCGGCTTCGAGATCCTTGGCGTGCTGGCACTCCTCGGCGGCGGATCGCTTCTGCTTTACGGGCGCGTCGTTGCAAACAACAGGGTGCTCAACGCGGCCAACGCCCACACGACCTTGGCACGCACGAACTGAACCATGACCACACGGATTTGCTGCGTCACCAGTCAGACTGCTGCGGCGAAGGCGACACCGCTGCCGATCGATTCACACGTGCCGTCTGGAAAACGGACCCGAAATACCCCGTTTGCCGTGGGAGCGAAATTCCCAACCGGAACCGACGCCAGCGCTGAACGCCTCCTTTGGCTGATGACGGAGAATGGTGTATCGAACACCGTTCTCATCCAGGTGATTCACTACAAGTGGGACAATAGTTACGTTGCGGATGTCCTGAGACGGTATTCGGGAAAATTTCATTCGGTTGCGCGCGTAAATCCGACCGACCCCGCAGCGCTCGAGCACTTGTGTGAACTGACAGCACAAGGATTCAGGGTGTACAACTCAGCCCGTCAGCGACCTCACAAGGGGACTGGATCGACGGGCCGCTGATGCTCCACCGGTGGTCTCGATGTGAGCAACTCAAGGTTCCGATGACTTTGCTTACGCCCGCCGCCCGCCTTCAACAGATCGCCGCACTCATCGAGCGGTACCCCGACCTGACGGTGGTCATCGACCATATGGCAGACGCATCGCTTGACGAGCCGCATCAGATACGCGGTCTTCTGACGATGGCACGTTATCCGAAGGTCTATGTCAAAATTTCCCATCTCTGGTCTCTGTCGAAGCACCCTTATCCATATGCAGACGCGTTTGTCTTGCTGAAAATGGTGTACGACCCATTTGGCCCGAGGCGACTGATGTGGTGTACTGATCATACGGTTTGTCTTCCGTACACGTCGTACTCACAAATAGTCGCCTTGTATCGCGACCATCCGGGCTTTATGCCATTGGCAGTCCGTCGCGAGATTTGGCACGGCACCGTGCACCAAGTCTGGCCGTTCAATCTCTAACGGTCACGCACGGCATTCTCACCGCGCCGATGGCGCACTGGACCAACCGGGCGCAACCACACCACGACAGTGCCCGGCGGCTCTTCGACGGGCCACTCGCGAGTGCACTCGGGCACCAAGCGCCTGGAATTCTCTCGGGCCTGTTCAACTACCTGGCGGCCGCCTGCTACCTCGCCGGCAACCCGCCTGCCCTGCGCCACGGGCGGATCGCGATAACGTCGTGTGCATGGCGGTTCAAGCGCTATCTCGACACCGCGCCCTGGCGCATCATGCTCGAGTCCATGGAGTCTTGGGCCACACACCACTATCCGCTTGTCCATTGTTTGCAAGAGGTCGTGCACCTCGTCCCTCAAAATCCGCACGCCATTGCACTGAAGGTGGTCCGCATAGCCGGCAAGACTAGGACTTTCCCGTAAGGACAAAGGTCGCCCCAACGAGTTGCGTCGGCCGGGAAGCCTTATACCGAAGGGATTGGCGGACAATACATCATATGCCGTCTACTGCACTGCCGCAAAAACCATCCCTTGACGATAGGTCACGAAATGCATACCGTGATAAAAAATGAACACATCGTAAATAAACAGGCACTATGTAAAATTTGACGCGGCGGGTGTGACAGTGCGTGACATGACACCTGCAGACCAACTGCGCGTCCTGGTATCTGGCGAGCTGGTACCCACAATTGAAGGCGCACGATGTCTAACATTTCACCCATTTCATTCGCCGATTATCAGGCGCTGACAAACCTTGACGCCAGCTACTGGGCTATTGCAGACGGTCGGCACCACATCGGCGCCGAGAAACTTTTCATCGCAGAAGGCGTGTTGACCCTCGGAAACCTTGAGCTGCAAGGTCGTGACGCAATTGCAAAGTTTTTTGCCGACCGCGAGACACAAAACAAGGCATCTGGTCGAGTAACACGTCATGTCGCCGGCCCCCGCACGGTCGAACTGACGGGTGCCGAGTCGGCAGTGCTTCGCTCCGTCGTGCTCGTATTCGCTGGCTCGGGAGAGTTGCCGCTGGAAGCTGGCGTACCGTCGACCATCGCCGACGTGACGGACCATTGTGTGAAGCACGACAAAAACTCCTGGCTCTTTCAAAGCCGTATCGTCAAGCCGGTTTTCGTTGGTGCCGGCGCCGCCAAATTCGCGCGTTAAGCGCGTCACTCCGTCAGAGGCAACAAATGTCAAACACATCGAACACCACTAACCAGACCAATCGCGCGTACCTTGCCTGCGTCCCCCATGTGCCGCTCACATCGGTTCAGGAGCGCGAGGATAACCCCGATTTCTGGCGCGCCTACGACGAGCGCGTCCAGGAGTTTCGCGAGTTCGACCCCGACCTCGTTATCGTGTTTGGCGGTGACCACTACGACGGCATGCACCTGAAACTCAGCCCCCAGTTCGTGGTTGGTCAGGTAGCGGAGGCGCTGAACGACTGCGGTGGCTACCCGGGGGCGCTCAACATCCCTTTGGATATCGCCGGTCGCGCCGTCAATCACCTGGTGGAACACGAATTCGATGTCGCAGTGTCCTATGCGATGGAAGTCGACCATGGATTTTCCAACGTGCTGCACTGGTTCCTCGGCGAGCTGGATGCGAAGCCCGTCCTTCCGATTCACATCAACTCACTCGTCGACCCGAGGCCGACGTTCCGCCGCTGCCGCCTTCTGGGGGCAGAAATCGGTCGCTTTGCACGCACGCTCGGAAAGAAAGTCGCGTTTCTGGGCTCGGGCGGACTGTCGCATCAAACGGACTTCATTTTTCCGCAGTTCCACAACGCGCCCAACGAATACGTCAAAGAGTACATCGTTCACGGCGGTGTACGTGGCGGAGCCATTTCGCGGGACAAGTGGATGCAGGACATTCGCGAAGGCATGGACAAACTCAGCGGCGAGTTGCTGGATGGCAGCTTCCATGCATCGTGGATTAACGAGGCTTGGGACCGTCAATTTCTCGAAGTCCTGGCAAGCGGGAACCTCGAGTGCTTTGACGTCTGGACTGACGCGGACGTGCTCAAGGCGGCGGGTTATGGCGGCAGCGAGGTCCGCCAATGGATTGCTGCTGCGGCTGCTCACCAAGCGTGCGACCGTAACGCAACGCTTCACGTCGACTACTACTCGCCCGACACGACCCTCGCTGTCGGCGTGGGCGTCGTGCACGCCTGACGGTCAGCAACCATTTAGGACGAGGCCGGCATGAACTCCCAACAAACCAACAAGGTCGTGCTCCTGCACGGATGGGGCGGCAATTCTCAATCTGTCTGGGCGGCGAACGGATGGTACGAAGCACTTGACGCTTGCGGGTTTGCTCCCATGCCCATCGACCTTCCGGGCCACGGCGCGGCGAGCGCGTCGCACGACGCGCTCGACTACGCGGACCTTGCCGCTTATGTGCTCGATGAACTGGGAGACACGGGGCCGGTGTCGGCCATCGGTTATTCGCTCGGCTCCAAGGTGCTGCTTGAACTTGCGATACGGCGGCCGGAAATGTTCAGACGCCTCGTCATTGGTGGCCTGGGAGCGAATGCCTTCGCACCTGAGCGCGCCGGAGAACTCGTTGCCAAGTGTCTGGTAAACGGGCCGACGGATGACACCCCACCTGCGGTTCAGACGCTTGCGCAGTACGGAATTGCTGCAGGCAACGACCCGCTTGCAATTGCCGCGGTCCTTCGACGTCCACCCAATCCGATGTTGTCACGAGAGCGAGTCTCGGCTGTCTCATGTCCGGTGCTTCTCGTTAGTGGCGACGCGGACCAGATAGCGACACCGGTATCCCCTTTGGCAGAAGCACTGCCCAACGGCGAAGTGGTGATGCTCGAGGGTGTTGACCATCTTTCGCTCCCAGCGGCCGATGGCTTCCAGGACGCAGCACTGAGGTTTTTGTCGAGCCGTAACGAGCTTTGATGAATGTACCTGTACATCGACAACACGCGAAGTGTCGACATTGAGACCGTGAGGAAAACATGAAATTTGTGAAGAACGCTTGGTATGCGGCTGCCTGGAGCGAAGAAATTGGCCGGGAGCTTTTCCAACGGAAGATGCTTAACGAGCCGGTGCTGCTCTATCGCACGGAAGATGGATGCGCCATCGCGATGTCGGACTACTGCCCACACCGGTTTGCCCCGCTGCACCTGGGCAAGCTCGTCGGGGACACGGTCGAATGCCCGTATCACGGGCTTCAGTTCGACTGCACCGGCAAGTGCGTCGACAACCCGCACGGCGACGGTGCTATTCCGAAAGCGGCTCATGTGCGCACGTATCTCGTCGAAGAGCGGTACGGCTTGGTATGGGTGTGGATGGGCAACCCGGCGATGGCAGACGTGTCCAAGATTGCCGACTATTCGTGCTTGACGGATACGTCGAAATTCAAGGCCGTTCACGGCTACATCAAGCTCAATGCCAATTACCAGCTGGTGATGGACAACCTGACCGACCTTAGTCACGCGTCCTTCGTTCACGAAACCACGCTTGAGCCGCGCGAGACCGCAAAACACAAGTTCCACGTAACCGAAGAGAACGGAACCATCTTCACCAGACAGTGGTGCGCGAACAATCCGATTACCCCGTTGTTCAAGGCCGCTCTCGGTATGGACGGTCCGGTGGACCACTGGCTCGAGATGCGCTTCATTCCGCCCGCGAACATGATGACGTACTACGGAATTACGCGGCCGGGCGCGACTCGCGAAGAGGGTTGGGATACCCACAACCCGAACATCATCACGCCCGAGACCGAGACGACCACGCACTACTTCTGGGGCACGGCCCGGACCTTCGACCTGGAGAACGAGCAGCTGACCGCGATGTTCCGCGAAGGCGCACGCAACGCATTCGAAAACGAAGACCGGCCGATGCTCGAATCCCAGCAGGCGCTGATTGGCTCCACCGACCTGATGACGCTTAAACCGGTGCTGCTGGTGAACGACGCCGGTTCCGTGCGTGTGCGACGCATGTTGAAAAGGATGATTGACGAAGAAGCGACCCAGCCCGAGGTGATTCCGATTGCATCGGTGAGCCCCACCTGAACCGACACCTCCTAGTGTCGTGAGTGAGGAATTCGCATATGAACATCTGGTAGTCGATTTGTAGTCTTTGGCAAAGCAAGGGAAGGTAGCTGTATCAGCGAGATGCGAAGTTGAGGGAGGACTCCATGAACGGGATGAACAGCTCTTTACGTTTGTTGGTCGATAAGTGGCTTGGGTCGACTCCGGCCATGACGGTCCGCGTGACACAGTTCGGCCGCACGAGCTCCAATCAGCGACGCTTTGTATGTGTTGAGGCATTGCGGCCAGCAGGCAAGCTGGCAATATATTTCTTTCTCCATGACGACGGTGAGTGGTGCGTGTTTCCGCCTGCTGTCAAACGTCCTGCGATGAGCGTTCATTGATTTGAACTGGGATTACGGCCCGCTAATTATCAAGCGAAGTTGTAACTCATGACACTAGAAAACCAGGAGACAAAGCATGCAATTCGTCCGTAATGTCTGGTATCCGTTTGCGTGGGACGAAGAGGTCGGAACGGGCCTCTTCACTCGCACGCTCCTTGGAGAGCCGATTGTCGCTTACCGGAAGCAGGACGGTCAGCCAGTCGCGCTCGGAGACACCTGCCCGCATCGATTCGCGCCCTTGCATATGGGCAAACTGGTTGACGACTGCGTGCAGTGCCCGTACCACGGGCTCAAGTTCGAGAGCAGCGGTGCGTGCGTTCACAACCCGCATGGCGACGGGAAGATTCCCACCGCCGCGAAAGTGAAAACCTATCCGCTCGTCGAACGCGATACCCTGCTCTGGATTTGGATGGGGAAGCCCGAAGAAGCAAAATCCGACGTCATCCCTGACTTCAGCTTCCTCAATAACGTGGAGGAGTTCGACTACACCGGTGGCCACGTCATGCGCATGCGGCTGAAGCTCGAACTTATCACCGACAACCTGATGGACCTGACACACGCGGCCTATCTCCATCCGACCAATCTCGGCAGCGCGGCGGTAGCCCACGGAAAAATGACGGTCACGCAGACGGGCAACACCGTCCTGTCGCAAAACCTTTATCCGGATGGTCTTCCGGCCGCGGTCTTCTCGATGACAGGCGCGTGCCCGCCGGACAAGAACGTCGACTACTGGGTGGATGTGCGCTGGGACCCGCCCGGGGCCATGTACTTCTACGCTGGCGTCACGCCGGCCGGTCGTCCCCGTACCGAAGGTGCGCAGCTTTCTAGCGCGCAGTTGCTCGCACCCGAATCCGAGTCGACCACTCACTATTTCTGGAAGATGTACCGGAACTATCAGCGCAATCAGCCGGAGTTGACCGCGGGTATCGAGGCGGCGGTCGCACAGGCCTTCGGGACGGAAGACGAACCGATGATTGCGGCTGTCCAGGAGCGGATGCGCGGACGCGATTTGTGGGCCATGAAGCCGGTGTTACTGAGTACCGATGGCGGTGCTGTGCGCGTGCGGCGACTGCTTGAGCAGATGGTGCAGGCGGAGAACGCCCAATCCGCAACGACCTGAAAGAAAGGTACAGACAGGCCATGAGTAAAGTCATCGTCACCTGCGCCATCACCGGCTCGACTCACACGCCGTCGATGTCACCCTATCTGCCCGTCACGGCAGACGAAATTGCCACTGCAGCTATTGGGGCTGCCGAAGCTGGCGCATCCATGGTGCATCTGCATGCCCGTGACCCGAAGGACGGACGGCCGTCACAGGACCTGGATCTGTTCCGCGAGTTTCTTCCCCGTATCCGGGAAAATTCGAACGTCGTGATTAACCTCACGACGGGTGGCTCGCCGGCGATGTCGGTCGAGGAACGGCTGCAGCCAGCCCTGCAGCTCAAGCCTGAGGTCGCATCGTTGAACATGGGCTCAATGAACTTCGGCCTCTACCCCATGCTCGGGCGCTTCAAGGAGTTCAAGCACGACTGGGAGCGGCCGTACCTCGAAGGAAGCGCCGAGCGCATCTTCAAGAACACGTTCAAGGACATCGAGTACATCCTCACGTCCTGCCGCGAGAACGACACCCGATTCGAGATTGAATGCTACGACATCGGCCATCTGTACACGGCGGCGCATTTTCTTGAACGCGGTCTCGTCAAGCCTCCCTTGTTCATCCAGTCGGTGTTCGGCATTCTCGGCGGCATCGGACCTCATCCTGAAGATGTGCTTCAGATGAAGCGCACTGCGGACCGGCTGTTCGGGAACGACTATGTGTGGTCCGTGCTCGGCGCAGGCGCGAACCAGATGCGCATCTGCACAATGGCCGCCACGCTCGGCGGTAATGTGCGCGTTGGCCTTGAGGATTCGCTCTGGTCCGGTCGTAGCCGACTGGCCGAGACCAATGCAGAACAGGTGCGAAGGATTCGAACCGTGCTTGACGCACTTTCCCTCGAAGTGGCAACGCCAGACGAAGCCAGAGATATTCTGGTGCTCAAAGGCGGAGCCAACGTGGCTTTCTAAAGTAGTAGTTCAATTTCTTGCTGGAAGTCACACAGTGATTTAGGACAACAAAATGCAACATGCTACTCTAGATGTCAAAGTCCTGCGCAAGCGATTCGAAGCTGAAGGTATAGCCAGCTTCGAACTGGGTTCACCCGACGGTACGCATCTGCCGTCGTTTAGCGCAGGCGCGCACATTGACGTGTTTCTGCCGAACGGCATGATCCGACAGTATTCTCTGTGCAACGCCGCAGGCCAGAAAGATATTTACCAGATAGCTGTGTTGCGCGACCAGAACAGCAGAGGAGGGTCAGTCTGCATTCATGACGTGGTGCAGGAAGGCCAGGTCCTCAAGATAAGCGAGCCACGCAATCATTTTCCTCTTGCCAACGGCGCGTCCCACTCGGTCCTGATTGCCGGCGGGATTGGCGTGACCCCCATCCTCTCCATGGCAGAGCGGCTCTCACACGCTGGAGCCTCGTTCGAATTCCACTATTGCACCCGCAATCGTGAGCGGACGGCGTTCCTGGACCGAATCTCTGAGTCGCTCTATGCCTCGCGCGTTCGGTTTCATTTCGACGACGGCCCAGAGGACCAGCGGTTTAATGCAGACGAAGTGCTACGCGCGTCACTGGCCCTGAACGCACATCTTTACGTCTGTGGGCCAGGAGGCTTCCTCGACTTCGTTCTGGAGCGCGCACGTGACGCCGGCTGGTCAGGAAGCCACCTTCACCGGGAGTATTTCACGGCTGCCCCGGTCGATTGCTCGCAAGCGGGTGAATTCGAGGTCGAGCTTGCCAGCACCGGGAAAGTCATTCCGATATTGCCCGAACAAACCGTCGTCGAGGTCCTTGCAACGCATGGCGTAGAAATACCCGTCTCGTGTGAACAGGGCGTGTGCGGCACCTGCATCACGCGGGTCCTGTCTGGCGAACCTGACCATCGCGACATGTTCATGACTGACGAGGAGCACGCCCGAAACGACCAGTTCACCCCGTGTTGCTCGCGGTCGAAATCTGGGCGGCTGGTACTCGACCTATAGGCGCAAATTCGAAGGAGGCAAGGTGGATTTCATACACGCAACCATTGCGCTGCTGCGAACGCTTACTGAGTGCATGAGCGTTGCCGAGGTTGGCCGCCGGTGGGCGGAGCTGGGCGAGTTCCTGTGTTCAGCTCTGGATTGGCAAGAAGGAAACCGGTAGTCATCGGACTATCGGTGCAGGAATTAGTCGCAGGATGACAGAGCAGACGGGCTGAACCCGCTCATCCCGACAGAAATAAGCCATATCGGAGACACAAATGAAGATGACGATTCATCGTATCACCCTGCTGTGTGTGCTCAGCGCGGCAGCCGTATCAGGCAGTGCATGGGCGACAAACGGTTCTTACCTTACTGGGTACGGTTCGTATGCATCGGGCATGGGCGGTGTCGATATCGCATTGCCTCAGGATGCTCTGGTGGCGGCGGACAACCCGGCGGGTATGGCGATGGTCGGCAATCGCTTCGACGTTTACGGCATCTTGCTGGTGACCCAGTCGGACTCGACGTTCGCATCCTATCAGAACCACTTCTACTCCAGGGCTATCGTCCCTGCGCTAGGCCTCGGATTCAACTACCAGATTTCGCCGCAGTGGACCGTCGGCGTATCTGTAACCGGAGTGGGCATCTCCGACAATTATGGGAAATCGGTCCTGCCGGTTCCAGGCGCCGGGCCCGCCAAATCCAGTCTCATCGGCATCAACACAATGCCTACTGTCACCTACAAGCCCCTGCCGAATCTCGCAGTGGGCGTGTCTCTCGTGCTTGGGCTCGAGCAATTTCGCAGCAATGGCGCGGTCGGGGCTACTCATGACGGGGTCCCATTTGCGCTGCCAAGTCATGGGACACGATACGCGATGGGCATTGGCGCAGGTGTCGGGGTGCTGTGGACGCCAATCCCGTTGGTCGATTTGGGCGCGTCGTATTACACGAAGACGTGGTTTTCGGCTCTTCCGGGCTATCGGGACGACCTGCTGGCAGCAAGTGACGGTCACTTGGATGGGCCGTCTCGTTACGGCGTGGGCATCGCGCTGCATCCCCTGCCGAAGCTGACTATCGCGGCCGACTACATGCGCATTCAATGGTCTGGCGCCTCGGGCTACAACATCGCGAACAGTTTCAATTGGCACGACCAGAACGTCGTTCGCGTTGGTGCTTCGTATGACATCTCGAGCAAATGGACCGTGCGGGCTGGCTATAGCATTGCCAACAGTCACTTCGACTCGGACCATACCCTTGCGAACTTCTACGCCTCAGGTATCAACGACCGGGCGGTGACTGCTGGCGTCACCTATTCATTCGACGCGAAAAACTCTATCACGGCGGCGGTCGAGTACGACATACCACGGTCGGTTCGAGGCACGGGCCCGAGCATCGGTACGAGCATTAGTACGAACTTCCAAGTGTACACGATTGGCTACACCCACAAGTTCTGAAAAGACGCATGGAAGTGCGTGTAACAAAAGGAGGTCTTATGCTTGACGCAACTCGTCGGCCAAGCTTACGAAGCAGATTGTCGAATACCGGACAGCCTCTTCTTGGCACTTTCATCAAAACGCCGTCGGTCCACGTTGTCGAGATACTTGGTGCTGCCGGCTTCGATTTTCTCGTCATCGATGCCGAGCACGCTGCGTTCGACCGACACTCGATAGACCTCGCGTTGCTCGCGGCGCGTGCTGCCGGCGTACACGCTGTGGTGCGCGTGCGCAACTACGACGCAACCGAAATCCTTGCGGCACTCGACGACGGAGCGGACGGAGTGCTCGTACCTCACATCTCGAGTCGCGAGCAGGCGAAAGCCTTGGTGCGAGCTTGCCGCTACTCGAGTGGACGCGGGTTTTCCAATTCACCACGTGCAGGAGCCTACGGCGCCACCGCGATGTGGCGACATGTTGACAATGAGGACGAGCGTGTCGCGGTCATCGCAATGATTGAGGACCCTTCAGCCGTCGAATCTATCGAAGAAATTCTCTCGGTCGACGGCATAGACGCCATCTTCATTGGACGCGGTGATTTGACCGTTGCCATGGCTGACCGGGAAGCTGGGGCACCTTCTGTTCAAGCTGCAGCCAATCGAGTCATTGAGGCTGCGGTTCGACATGCCAAACCGGTCTGGTTGCTCCCCTCATCAGCGGAGGAAGCAGTGACCCTCACGAAGCAGCAAGTTAAGGGTTTCATCGTTTCCTCGGACCAAGGACTTCTGCGCTCAGTGGCGCTCAAGACCTTGCGAGAGTTCAGAGCACCGTTCGACAAGATGTGAGCGTAAGGGAGGCAACATGTACGACAAGAACGACCCGCGCGCCGGCTTGCAACCGGGCGCTTCTGCTGCTACGGAATTTGCTGGCGCCGAGTACGCAAGGTTCTACGATTCGCCGCCGCAGGAACAATCAGCGCAGATGAAGGCGTGGATAGCGCGGGGCCAGAACTTCGTGACCGTATTTATTGAAGCCGATGAAGGCGCAATCTTAGCGCGTGAATCACAGCCGGACGAATACGTCGTGCTGGTTCCGGACGCGACCGGCGCCGCGCAGGTCCAGTGGGACGGCAAAACTTCGGCGTTGCCCGGGGCGTCGATTACCTTCGTGCCCAAGGGCGCAAGCGAGGTTACTTTTTCCAAACCGGGCCGCTATCTGCTGCTGTTTAGCTCTCAGAGCGAGGATATGGCTGCGGCTAGCGTCAACGCTGCGTCGTACACGAATCCGCATCCGAATATTCAAGAGTGGCAACCCTGGCCGGACCCGGTCAACGGCTGGAAAGTTCGCAGCTACAGCCTCGATGTGCCGGATAAACCGGGACGCTTCGGCCGCATCTGGCGCTGTTCCACCTTCATGGTCAACTTCCTGCCTGCACAGTTGGGACCGCGCGATGTGACGAAGCTTTCACCCCATTCTCATGACTCGTTCGAGCAAGGTTCATTTGCTCTCGATGGAGAGTTTACTCACCATATCCGATGGCCGTGGACGCCAAACTTACACAAATGGCGACCGGACGACCATGAATTTTGCGCTGCGCCTTCCCTCGCCGTTATCCCACCTCCAGCGATACATACGTCCCGTGGAATGGACCAGAAGGTCAATCAGCTCATCGACATCTTTGCGCCCCCTCGGGTCGATTTCTCGTTGAAAGATGGTTGGGTGCTCAACGCTACCGACTACCCCATGCCTAAAACCTAACCCAGCGCTACCCATTGTTAAAGCGTCGTCGGGCGGGCACTAGCCAGCGCTACCCACGACACGACCGCAACCATATTGGCGTGCGGCCGTCGCGATTGCGGCCAAGAATGCAAGGATGGCCTGGGCGGTCCTGAAATACGGAGAGGACTTCAAGCCCGAGCCGGTTGCTTGCTGCATAAAGCCTGCAGTGCACCAACCGGTTGCCACTTCGAAAATGACAACAGCCATGACCAGATAGAAGATCACTTTGCACTGCCAGCGGTGACGTGAAGCGGGTTGGACCCGCGTGGGGCGTACCTGGGATAGCACGGGGGATTTAACTCCCGAACAGCGAACGAGGTCCTCGCGCGCGTCTTTCATCAGGGTCCGGACCATTGGTCCAATATGACCGGTTGTAGTACAGCAGTCCTTCACCTTCTCACACGCACCAGTACGGCATTGCATCAATGCATCAACCGAAAACCACGCTCGAGCTTGCGCTCAACGGGAAAGCCCTTGTAGTGCTATCGTGTTCCATGCTGGCCTCCGTGCGGGAAAGTGCCGGGTGTGGCACCGTCCACACCGTGCGGCTCTGGCAGCAATGCTAACCCGCGTTTGCTTCCCCACCGCAGGCCAGCCCTCTACCCCACGCGAAGTCATACTGCCTACATTGAAGTGCTTCGCGACAGGCCGGTCTTCGAAATCGATGTATTCGCGCCGGTACGAGAAGACTATGCACACCTGCTTGACCATCAACGAGACGAATGGACTCCTTCATCGAACTGATGGATATCGAGCGGACGGTGCAGACTGCGCACTCGCGACGGCAGGTGCAAGAGTCTCTGGCGGGCGTCATTTGGTTTCGACGTCCGCGCCTCTGTTGCCAGACACAGCAGTTGACCAATTGCAGCCTCGCTCTTTAGTTCACCGCGCCCGATGCGAGCGTTAATGTGACACGGTCCACGCTTCACCTGTAAACGGGGCGGCGAATGGCGGCAACGGTGGCAACGGAGCGGTGGCGATTTTCTTGGCCTTCTGCGACGAGACGCCTAACCCTCTCAGGATGATGGCTGTGATTTCGCTTGCGTAAGACGGGTCCGGGTTTCTGTGCAGGATGTGCAGAAACGCCGTAAGTATCGTACCGAGGAGCAGGTCCCGACCAGTCTCAGGGTCGTCAAGGGCAAAGGCTCCCGAAGCGACGCCGTCGACAATTGTCTTGCTTGCCTCGTTGAAGGTCTCTTCGCCGAAGAGTTTGGGGCCGTTCAGACTCACGTTGACCATCGCCCAAGCCCACTTCGTGTCCTGCTGAGCCTTATTCAAGTAATAACGGGTTGCGATGCCCGCGCGACGTGCGGCGTCAGATTCTGCGTTCACGATTGGAAGAAGCGCGGAGTTGAAGTGGTGGCTCAGTTCGTACGCGACGATATCGAAGATGTCCTCGCGGCTCACGAAGTAGTTGTAGAACGTTGTCCTCGTCATGCCAACGCTCAGAACGATGTCTTCAACGCGAGCTAGGCGCCCGTCCTCATGCCCAAGCAAGTCGACAGCGGCGCGAAGAAGCGCCAGTCGCGTGCGGGCTTTTTTGGGTAGCTGCTGGGACACGGGTTTCGTTCTTGCGAGCACGGATGGTCACCTCTGGTGAAGATGTCTGATGGTACCAGTTTCACATCATGGAGGGTAAATGACAGATAGCCGAAGTAACGACGTAACCCTCTGCCGCAGGCTTGATATCGTCTTCAATCGTCCTACTCGGAAAAACGCCTTGACCGATGAGATGTACCGAACGGTCGTCGCTGCACTGGAACAGGCAGAGAGTGCGAAGAACGTGAAGGTTGTCGTTCTATCATGTGAGGGCGGCGATTTTTCGGCTGGACATGACCTTGAAGGCTTCCTCTCGGAGCCCCGCTGCTTGCGTTCGTGAGCACGCTAAGTCGGTTTAGCAAGCCAATCATTGCTTCAGTCGAGGGCCTTGCAGTCGCGATTGGTACCACGTCGCTCTTGCATTGCGACCTTGTCTACGCAGGAGAGAACCCGCGCTTCCGACTTCCGTTCGTCAGCCCCTGGGCTTGGTGTCGGAGGCGGGCTCAAGAATGCTGCCTACTGCCGCGGCGGACATCAAAACGCTTCTGAGCGCCTGCTTTGAGGTGAGACATTCTCGGCAACCGTCGCCACTGCCTGCGGAGTCGTCAATCGAATTCTGGCTGACGGAAGCGTGTAGAAATTCGCGATTGCCCAAGAGAAATCAGCGGCGTGCAGCAAGGCTCGATACAAGGGACGAGGGCACTCCTGCGATGCCGCAGAAAGGCAACTGGATGGGAGCCAGTTTTTGAGCAGACGCAGCAGGAGGTGGAGAGGTTCTCGGAACGACTTGACGGTCCAGCCCTGAGGGAGGCCGTCAGTGCCTTCCGGGAAAAACGAGCCGCGGATTTCTCTGAATTTGACTAGACGTATCCGGCTCTACGCTCAAGACGGTACCTGGCCATCGCAGACATTCTGCTAGGTAATATCGTCAACTGCCGTCAAGTCCTCGCTCTGTTGGCAAGGGTGGTCCCTTGATAAACCGCGAGACACGGGATAACCGGATGCCGGACCGCGAAATCCGCAAGGCCCTTCAACGTGCCTTGCAAGAAAGCCCCGGGGTTGATGCGACGCAACTGGCTCACGAACTCGGCGTGTCGACGAGACAAGTAATGGCGAAGTTTCCAGATGAGAACGCGGCAATTGCCGCCGCGCCGCCAAACGTCGAAAAGCAAAGTCTTTCCACCAGCGGTAGCCTTTCATCAACGAATACTACCGCGCGCATCGAGCGATCGAGCACAACGGGCAGCACGCAAGCCGACGACGAGTGCTCGAGAACATGACCTCCTTCCCGTCCGGCGACCGGGAAGACCATCAAACAGCGTAACGCGTTGTCCACGCATGAACCAACCGGTGAGCAGCACGATCTGCATCGCGATCAAGGGCCCAAGGTCGCCTCCGGCAGCGGGAAGCTCAAACAAGTCATTCCAGCTTGGATGATTTGTACGCCCCCTGCATCGACAGTTGTCGATTACGACATCTATAGGGTAACGTCAAAAGTGCCGACCACAGCCAACATGCGCACTCGATGGTGGGCCCGGCCGGACTTGAACCGGCGACCAATCGATTATGAGTCGACTGCTCTAACCAGCTGAGCTACAGGCCCACGATGGAGCGGGTGAGGGAAATCGAACCCCCGTCGTAAGCTTGGAAGGCTTCTGCTCTACCATTGAGCTACACCCGCGGCGGCACGCATTTTCGCACAATTTGGGGCGCCAACAGGATACAGGTTTACGTTGACTTCTTGCCGCGCGTGACCTCGATCGTTTTGCCGAATGTTTGTCATCCACGTGCTTTGCATGTGAATGATCAATAGGCCTGACTCGATCAATCCTCTCCTGGCCACCAAGGTTTCGCAGGCGGCCGAATCAGGTAATCGTCCAGGTTCTTGTCGACTAGCCATTTCGGACGGGCGCCGTGCCCCGACCACGATTTGCCCGATGATGGATCGTAGTATTTGGCGGGGCGCTTCTTCAGTTTTTCCTTCAAAAATCCGGCCGCCCGCAGCAGTTCCAGCTCCGTGATGCCGTACTGTTTGACCTGCTCACGTATCGCTGCCAGTACGGCCGCTTTTTCCTTCTTTCGCGCGTCGTCAAGGAGCAAGTTGACGTGACCAAGTTGCTCCTGTAGTGCTTGAATTTTACTGGTTGTCATAGGAAGTCGTGTTCATCGCGAGCGTGAGCGCCTGCTCGCCGGGCAGGCGAGCTCAGCTTACTAAATTGCTGTCTGTTCGACCGTTACGATGGTGATGGTGCCTGGGCAGGACGACATGCCTTCAGCATCATTGCACACGCGGCATCTGCCGGCCGATACCCGCCCTGCTTCGCTGCCCGTCAGATCGACTCGTTTGGCGCCGGCAGCGAGGCGGGTCCAGTAACGATGTCCTCGACACCAAGTCTTCCCCTCAGCTCGGTCTCGCTCGAGCGGAGTTCTTGGGCCCGATGGATCAAGTCCTCGAGAATGCCGACCCTGAGGGGAATCTTGGACGCCGGATTTCGCGGGAAGGCCTGGGAAAGCTGCTTCTGGAGCCTCGCGATCGACAACACCACCGGGTCCGGGGTGCTCGACGATGGCGGTTGCGAAGCAACCTGCTTTCTCCGCGTATTGGCCGCCTGCTCCCGCGCTCACAAGTCCGTCGCGCAACATCGCAAGTTGGTCGAAGCCCATCCCGTCGCACCCGTTGAAAAATAGTCGGGGATTGTAGCAGTCGGCGGTTCGGAGACGTTACACGCAATCCAGCAGGCCTTCTGCGACTGGCCTTAACGGGGTACCCCGGCATTGGACGTGACTGGTGTCTGGAACCGACGTCACGCGTCGCTTTGCATCGGAAATGTGCGAACGCATGTTGCTTTAACCGCCCTGCTCGCTGGCACGATGCTCAGCAGGCCGGATCATGGGGCGGCAACCGAAGACAATGCGGCGCAGTGGCCGCAGCATAGTCGACTGAATGCTCGCTTGTCAGATGAGACAGGTTACGGACTCGGATCCGTCCGCGTCGATCCTGGAACAGTTGCGCATCGACCCGACGGCCGCCCGCCACGAGGATCGCCCGTCCGCCGCCGCACTTCCAGCGTCCGGACTTCGCATCAACTGACCGTCGTGGATACGCCAATCACTTGCGGCCATCGCCGTTTGCGACTTGCCAGAGCGATTGCGAGGCTCGCCCAGCTGCAGCGGTCACGATAAGTGTAAAGCCATCGGCCATTGCGTCGTGCTGAGGGGAGTCGCATCATCGTGCGCGACACGGTCAACCCGTCCGCGGTCTTTGCGGGTGGGAACGTTCGCTGCTCGAGTCGGCGATCCGCGAAGACCCATTCGGCAGATGTTCACGATGTGATCTGGCCGCCGGCGCGGTCGCCGTTAAGGTTGCCCTGCGGGTCAAGGGCGATAGCGAACCCCGTGACGGTCGAAGGCGCAGAGGTTGCGTGGTCGGCAGTGAATGTTATAGGGTAGTGGCCGAGCCAGCCTCTGGCGGACCTG
The DNA here is from genome assembly GCF_905339955.1 of Burkholderia sp. BCC1996. Lineage (NCBI taxonomy): Bacteria > Pseudomonadati > Pseudomonadota > Betaproteobacteria > Burkholderiales > Burkholderiaceae > Burkholderia > Burkholderia sp. BCC1996. Next base: position 27,531 of record NZ_CAJPHM010000021.1, on the reverse strand, counting down.
ATCGAGGAATTGACGAATGAACAAGCACGAACTGATCGACGCCGTTTCTGCCGCCACGGGCGACAGCAAAGCCAGCACTGGGACCACTATTGATGCCATTCTCGAGACGGTGACGCTAGCGGTCACGTATGGGGATACGGTGCAGCTGATCGGATTTGGTTCCTTTTCGAGCGTCACGCGCGCCGAACGAAACGGACGCAATCCATCTACAGGGGTATCCATCACGATCCCGGCAGCCAAGACGGTCAAGTTTACTGCGGGCAAAGCATTCAAAGATGCCGTGAACGGATGATGGACGGCTTTTCAACGACCGAGCCAGTCGAAACAATTTCCCCGGGAGTGCGATTTCACGCAAAAAGAGTTCGAAGCACAGTTGCGGGCCGGCTTCCCAGCACCGACGCACCCTGACAGTGACGGTGTTGTTGCCGACGGACAGAACGTCCGGACGAGATCAGCTTTGCCCTATCGCCCTGCCCTGGCTGTCTGCCGCTACGGCAACAGGGACCTTTATCTGTTCAACGAGCCGATTCGTGCCGCGTCCATGTACGTGGTTTCTGCAGCTGGCAGGTCTCGGTGACGATTCCATCGAATGCTACAAAACGGTCGAGCACGCAGTCGAGGCCGCGTACACGCACACTGATTAGTCGAATGATTGGCTCCTTGTAGAGGATGCGGTGCCAGTCTTCGAATGACTGCAGATACTCCACGACTGGCAGCTGGATGTCGCGCCACTACATGAGGTGATCGACGCCGAGCGCCAGCTCAAGCGCTTTGTTGCCGAAATAGCTGCGCTCCCTATGAATGGTCGGGATTGGCCGGACCGGCCCAGCGGTCTTGCCACGGCGATCGCCCAATCGACACGCCCACTGGTGTACTTGAGGAGCACTTTATCCGCGTCAAAATCGCGGGGTACGCGGAAGCTGCGGCTATAAGTAGGAGAGCGTCGCACAACGACGCGGGCTGAGTGAGGGGATGCGAGGCGCGTGATCATCGTATGAAGCGAGTTCAAGTCGCACCTACCTCGCACTTCGAGCGCAGCACGGGGAGTCAAAGATAACTATAGCAACGGCGCAAACATGAGCATAGGCGGTCGGTATCCACGTCTCGTGACCGATCGCCCACCCGACCCGGACGTTACTCGCCCGCGGCTTCCCTGACGACTTCCGGTGTGACAACCTCATCAGTCTTTCTAGTCGTTTTTTTTGCGCCGACCAGCTGTCGGCTTCTCGTCTCTTTTGCGGTAACACGACTCGATGGACGGCCCTGCTTACGAGCCGAAGTTGCACGTGCCGATTTCACTGGTTTCGATTCAGCTTTAAGGGTCTTCGGAGCCACCCTCTTGGCTGCAACCCCGTTCTCGACGTCTGTGGCAGAGCTTTTTCTCTCGGTCGCTGCCTCAATCAGGAAGCGGGAACGGTCTTTCACGTCCTTGATCCATGCCGGAGCGCGGCCCCGACCACTCCACGTTTCACCAGTCTTCGGATTGAAATATTTATCCGGCACGACGCGTTTTGTCTGATTGGCGGCGCCCGTCTTTTTCACCGCTGCGGTCGTGCAAGCTCCCCGACCTCGCTTCCGACCGATGAAGTTTTCGACGTCCGCGATCGTCAATCCATGCTTCGCCATCAACTCGCCGATCTTTTCCAGGCCGGCCGCCGCCTGTTTCGCGACCACGGCCTCGGCTTGCTTTTGCAGTTTCGCGATCTTCGACTGAATGAGACTTCCAACGTTGCCATTACTATCTCCCTATCGGATTTTTTCTTTGCTCGTCGCGCTTCTGCCGCCCGCAATATCACTCGCGTCGGTGCGCGCGCGAAAGCGAAGAATACACAAAGCATAGATCATTTTTCAATACAAGTGGACTGAGATGCGCAAGCCGTGACCGAAACATAGACTGCATCCGACTATTTCAGGAAAAACAGCACCCCAAAACATCTCCCCGACACGAAAAAGACACTTTTGCGAAGCAATTCCAGTCTCAAAGTCAACGGCTCGAGCCGGCCTCGGCACGGGTGAGTTCTCAATGATTGCAACACTACACCCCTTCGCGAGCGAGCACTCAGAACGTACGCCCCTTCTCCCAATCGTTTCGCTCTCGCGATCGCGCATCCCGTCGGGTATGTACATGGAAGCGTCGCCTGCCGTAATCGAACCTAATCTGTCTGCGCTAGCGCGGAATAGTCGCATGCTTTCGCCGTGGTTGCGACTTTCGAGAGGCGGCGATGCTGCGCATTTCGAAGAGTTGCGCAGAACAGTCTCTGGGCACGCCTTACTGCGGATATGGAGGTGTGCGACACTTATCGAGTGATTGTTGATTCTCGCCGTCAAACCTCGGAACCCGAGACGAACGCACACGTACCGGACATAATTGCTCAGGCTAGTGACGAGTCGTAGGGATGGACGCGCAATTCTTCATCGTGGTGGGCCATCCGAGCCGAAAGGACCAATCAGCTGAGCGTAAATGGGGTCTCGAGGTCAATCGCTACAGAATCTCGGACTGTCATATCGACTTTACGCGTAAGACCGCGAGATAATCATCTATATATGGCTGCCGCCGCATGTTCAGGCGTGGCAGCGTTCGCAACGGCTGTTTCCGACGTCACCATCTCTAGAAGGATCGTGACTGGCTGCATGAACAGGGGAGGACGTCGCCATATTGGCGCGCGAGCACTCCGGAAAGCTGTCGCGCAGTGCCACGATTCCGCGATGAATCGAAAACAATCACTATCTCTTGCTCCCGAGTTGAACGTGGACCGCCGCACATCGACAGGTTGAATCCGCCTCCTGTTACGGGCAGAACAAGAGACTATGGGTTACCGTACAGGCGACGCTTTTCCGGATCGCAGCGGAGTCGCGAGCGCTGACGCCATACATTGCTGCGACCGGACCACGCTGCTGAACTCGACCAGGGCGCACATTTCGCCACATAGAGCGATTGATGTGCGAAATCCCAACATCACCTCGTCTATAATGGAACATTCAGAATGATCGCACGGAGCCCTACTTTATGAGTCAAGCCCGCGGGCGATATGCGGGATCACGGGACAGCGGCCAACGCCAGCCCCGTCACTTAAAAAAATCCCCGTCCAACCGGCAAGGACAACCGTATGTGAAGACGCCTCCTCGAGATTCCAACGAGACAGCCTCCATTTTCAAAACACGATCGTTTCAGTTTTTGGTCAATGCGGTGGGCGCAGAGAATATCGCGATAGCTCTTGAATCGAACATGACGCGAGTGGCCGAACTGATGAAGGGCGAGAGATTCACACCTGAGACCGCCTTTCACATGGAAACCACGCTTGGGTTGCCGCATGGATTTTTTGACCACCCGAATCCTGCACTCTCGGCCGAGACCATCGTTCGTCTGAAGTCACCGCTTGACTACATTCAAACGGACGACGGACCAGGAGTAGAGTCTGAAGCACTTGAACCGGCTTCTGCCCTAAACGTAGATCACCAACCACTTCTCAAAGATAGTTTGTTCGAGGAAGCGCAAATGCCAAAGAAAGCAGTTCGGGAGGCGCCCAGAGCCGTCAAGAACAGTCGAGGCGAAATCGCCGAGCAACCGAAACCCCATGCACGGCTAAAAACATCGTCGTCGATACACAAAAGGTCTCCTAAAGCACCCGGACAACAATCGCTGGCATTAAGCGACAGCGCTGAGGTAGAAAACATCCGACGCGCTAACCTCCACGTCCTCACCAGTCGCAACGGATCGAAAGTAAGACTTGGTGTGGTCATGGCGATGAGTGGATCCAACTTGGCCCATCGGTTACATGGCAAGAAACGCATGGACGGTGTCGAAGCACACCGATTCACGGAGCGGCTTGGATTGCCAGAAGGCTGGTTGGACACCCCGCGCTCCGAAGCCGAGATTCCAGCGTCGGTGTCGCAAATGCTTACGCCTGCTCCGCGCGGGCGCGTATCCGCTCAACAACACACGCCGATTGCGGTCGCAACAAGCGATGACGTGCTCGGGAAGCTCGCCGATGAGACGGCGCACACGGCGTGCGCGCGGGCAGGTGCCCTAGACGACTCGGAAAACCCCTCACCTGTCTCAGATGATATCGCATGCGAGAAAGAGACGACCGTCGTCAGCCGACACGATCATACAAGTGATTTCTCCGATAACCTTGCCGATCGTACACCAGAAGAAAGCGATGGCGAGGCCCCGGCAGACAAACCGGCAACTGTTGAGTCGTTGCCAACCTCCGCAGTATCGCGGCGAAACTTAGTACCACTCCCCTTCGCTTCTGTGACTAGCCTCGACAATCTTCACGGTATTGAACCGGTAGCGGAAGCATTGATCAAGACGCTTGCCGGTAAAGCCCGCATGGGTCGATTGGACGAATTGAAAGCCCTGGAACTTTTACAGCAAGCGATCCTGCTGTGAGTCGGTGGCAGGCTTCCCCTTGATTTTCGTACCGTTCACCGGGGTAACCCGATCTAGATGCGACAAGGAGAGGCCGACAGGTTGCGGCGTAAGCGAGGACGACCGTCAACTGGTCGTTTGTTGCGATGCACAATGGAATTCGGCATAGCTTCGAGTTATCCATTCTACGTGCACCACAATCTGCGAGAGGCATTCCGGAGTCGAATGTCCGTGCGCCACCCTACGATTTCGTTCACCTTCCCCGCGACGATCGTCGGTAAACCTATCGAGGCTAATGTATCGACAAACCCAAGTCGCGACAATTCAGCATCCCGAGTGATTGCGATCACGTCAAAGACCGCCTGCTGCGTTCCGAAAGGAAAGGCCCGGGGCGTCGTAACTCCTCGGGATATCACGTCGTCCGCGCACCAGGACGAGGAGCGCCAACGCCAGATGCTCGCGCTGATCGCGCTAGACCGTATAAGCTCAGGGGATTGCCCCCGTGGGCGAGTGCGCTCCTGGATCGGCTCATCGCTATGTCCCCCACGTTGTTCCGGTGCTTTTCTGGAAATCATCGTAGGTACTGAATATGCTCCCGTATACTTATCTTTTGTGGCGTAATACATTAAATATTCTGTTTTAATAGCTCGCTCTTTCCCAAGGATAAACTCAATGGAAGTCGGGCGCCTTCGGGCGCTGCTGGAACTGGCGCGGTGCGGCACGATTGCGGTAGCCGCGGAAGCGCTCTTCCTGACGCCATCGGTCGTCTCGCCGCAAATCACATAACTCTGGGAGGAGGCCAGCATCAAGCTCACGGAAAAGTCAGCATGGGCATGCCGCGTCACGGTTGGTGGAATACGCGGAACGGGTCATGGTCGTTTTGGTGGAGGCCCGCTCAGAGCTGGCGGTCCTGCGGCGAGAGATCGTCGGCGAGTTGCGCTTTTCCGCCTTTCGGTCGATCGCATCGGCTGTGTTGCCCGACATGGGCAAGGCTGTGCAGCGAGTTCTTCCGCGCCTTGGGAACATTCTCGAAGAGATAGAACCGATCGACGGACTTGCGGCGCTGAGGTCTTGGCACCCGGATATCACCCTGAAGGACGATCTCTCAGTCCTGGTGTGGGACATGCAGGAAATCGTCGGTGCCGCACAACTGGCCGGGAATATGCTGTACGTAGCACTCGCGGCCAATCATGCGTTGAGCAAAAGGCCGCCCCTGAACATGTCCGACATGAGGAATGAAACCTGGGCAACCGATTCAACGTCATGCGTATTTGGCGACTTCATCACTAGCTTGTGCCGCCGCACTGGGTACGATCCGCCCATCAACGCCAAATACCGCGGCTTAGAGCCGGTAGGATTCCTGGTGGCTTCCGGCTTCTCGTTGTCGGTTGTTCTCGCGCTCAGGCATGCGCAACCGCTGGCCGGTGCCGCATGGGTCAAGGTGAGGCCGGAGGTTCGCCGCACGATTTACGTCGCTTATCGCCGTGGAGAGCACAGTCATCCTGCGATCAAAGTATTCGTCGAGTATATTGTCCGAACTACACCGAGCCTACTCAGCTATCTCCGATTCGGAGTTGAGCAGGCCCGCGCAAAGGAAAGAAGCATGCACGTGACGGTCGACATAATCATTTACAACGGTTTTAAGGCGCTCGAAGCGATCGGTTCACTGAGCGTCTTTACCTACGCGAACATCCACTTGGAGCGTCGTGGCCTCAGGGGCCGCTATGATGTCAAGCTCGCTTCGACACGTCGCGGCGAGATCCAGTCCGACACGGGCGTTTCGTTGAGGGCCGAGAAACGCCTTGACACGCTGTCGTTGCCACATACCGCGATCATTGTGGGTGCCTGGCAAATCGAGCGGGCTGTCGACGATGCGTCTGACATCGTGACATGGGTTGAATCCGCAGCTAGCCGGATGGCGCGTACCGCTGCGCTTTGCTCCGGTGCGTTCTTTTTGGCTGCCGCAGGAATTCTGGACGGAAAGCGCGCAACTACTCATTGGGCCGTAGCGGAGGCACTGAAGCAGAAATATCCGGCCATTCGCGTCAATACGGATTCCATCTTTATTCGTGATGGCTCCACGTGGACCTCAGCCGGTGTCACTGCCGGAATCGATCTTGCGCTCGCGCTCGTTGAAGAAGATTTTGGTCTGGACGTCGCGCTCGATGTGGCACGAGACCTTGTGGTCTACTTGAAGCGCCCCGGCGGACAGTCCCAATTCAGCTCTCATCTCATCAGCCAGGCGACACGCAATCCAAGCATCAGAGAGATCCAGGACTGGATCCTCGCGAACATTCAAAAAGACATTTGCCCCGCAGAGATGGCTGAACGTCTTGCAATGAGCGTGCGAAACTTCAATCGCTGTTTCAAACGTGAAACCGGCACGACACCGTCAACCTTCCTGACACGCGTGCGTATTGAAGCAGCGCGGCGAATGCTGGAAGAAGGAAATCTGCCAGCGAAAACCATCGCTGCAAATAGCGGTTTCAAGACTTATGAAGCGATGAGAAAGGCATTTCAACACGCGCTCGGCATCACGCCGCTGACATACCGCGAACGCTTTGGCGTGCCGCATTCTCACGACTAGTGCCGTGTTGGGCTGGTTCGCGAACACAGTTCCTGGAGGCGGGCGGCCGAATCGCTCGGCCGCCTCGCCAACACAGAGCTCTGTATTTATTGCGCGAAGCAATTAGATGTGTATTCGCTCACATCGGATCGAGCGGTCATTTAGACGTGAAACAATAGACTGCCAGCTTGTTCCCATCGAGATCACGGACGTACGCGGCGTATGCGTTGGGGGCCCAGTCGCGTGGGCCAGCCGCTCCTTCATCCTTAGCCCCCGCCGCTAGAGCCGAGTCATGAAAGGCGTGAATCGACGCGCGGTCAGGCGCTTCGAATGACACGGTCACACCATTGCCTACAGTCGCAGGCTGGCCGTTTGCAGGCTTCAAGACGAAAAATGATGGGGAATCAACGCCCCAGATCGAGCCATTATCGCCGAGATCGGCCAGTCGCTTCAGTCCGATCTTGTCGAGAATGTTGTCGTAGAACGTGCGCGCTTTCTCGAGATTGTTTGTGCCGACAGTCACATGGGTAAAAGCAGTCATACTTCCTCCTTTCAAGTACGTGGGATGGCCCGCTCGGCCAGGGTGTGTCCTTCGTCTTCCAAGCGGTGCCTTGTGCAGAAATAAATACAGTCGCCGGAGTCAGCCAATACGGTTGAGTATCCGGGCGTGATGCTCGATGTGATCGGCGATGAACGTCGAGATGAAGTAGTAGCCGTGGTCGTAGCCCGTATGACGGCGCAGCGTTAGCGGCTGGCCGGCCTGCGCGCACGCGGCTTCGAATACGTCGGGGTTCAGCTGGTTGGCGAGGAACTGGTCGGCGAGGCCCTGGTCGACGAGGATGCCGTCCGCGAACTTCGGCGCATCGGCGCGCGCGACGAGCTCGCTCGCGTCGTACTGTTTCCACGCGTCGCGGTCGGCACCCAGGTAGCCCGAGAACGCCTTCTCGCCCCACGGGCAGCGAGTCGGCGCGGCAATCGGCGCGAACGCCGACACCGACTGGTACAGGTCGGGATGACGCAGCGCAAGCGTCAGCGCACCGTGCCCGCCCATCGAGTGGCCGAAGATCCCGAGCCGCGCGCCGTCGATCGGCAGCTCGGCCGCGACGCATTCCCGCAGCTCGCCCGTCACGTACGACTCCATCCGGTAATGCGTCGACCACGGCGCTTGCGTCGCGTCGACATAGAAGCCCGCGCCGACGCCGAAATCCCATGCATCAGTCTCGCCCGGTACGCCCGCGCCGCGCGGGCTCGTATCGGGCATCACGAGCGCGAGGCCGTGCTGCGCCGCGTACCGCTGCGCGCCACCCTTGATCGCGAACGTCTCCTCGGTGCACGTGAGCCCCACGAGATAGAACAGCGCCGGCACGCGGCCGTGCGCGGCCTGCGGCGGCAGGTACACCGAGAACTTCATCGGCAGGCCGATCGCCGCCGAATCGTGGCGATAGAAGCGCTGCTCGCCGCCGTGGCACGCATGCGAAGAAACGAGTTCGAGCATGACGGTGCGCTCCCGGTCAGTACAGCACAACCGAGCGGATCGACTCGCCCTGCTTCATCAGGTCGAAGCCTTCGTTGATTCGCTCGAGCGGCAGCGTGTGCGTGATCAGGTCGTCGATGTTGATCTTGCCTTCCATGTACCAGTCGACGATCTTCGGCACGTCGGTGCGGCCGCGCGCGCCGCCGAACGCCGAGCCCTTCCACTCGCGGCCCGTCACGAGCTGGAACGGACGCGTGCTGATTTCCTCGCCGGCCGCCGCCACGCCGATGATGAACGACTGGCCCCAGCCCTTGTGCGTGCACTCGAGCGCCTGGCGCATCAGCTTCACGTTGCCGACGCATTCGAACGAGTAGTCGGCGCCGCCGTCGGTCAGTTGCACGATGTCGTCGACGACGTTCTCGACTTCGTTCGGGTTGATGAAGTGCGTCATCCCGAACTTCTTCGCGAGCTCGACGCGCTTCGGGTTGATGTCGACGCCGATGATCTTGTCCGCGCCGACCATCTTCGCGCCCTGGATCACGTTCAGGCCGATCCCGCCGAGGCCGAACACGACGACGTTCGCACCGGCCTCGACCTTCGCCGAGTAGACGACCGCGCCGACGCCCGTCGTCACGCCGCAGCCGATGTAGCAGATCTTGTCGAACGGCGCGTCCTCGCGCACCTTCGCGACCGCGATCTCCGGCACCACGATGTAGTTCGAGAACGTCGATGTGCCCATGTAGTGGAATAGCGGCTTGCCGTCGAGCGAGAAGCGCGACGTCGCGTCGGGCATCAGGCCATTGCCCTGCGTCGCGCGAATCTTCTGGCACAGGTTGGTCTTGCGCGACAGGCAGAACTTGCACTCGCGGCATTCCGGCGTGTAGAGCGGAATCACGTGGTCGCCCTTCCTGACGGTGCCGACGCCGGGGCCGACGTCGACCACCACGCCCGCTCCTTCATGGCCGAGGATCGCCGGGAAGATCCCTTCCGGATCGGCACCCGACAGCGTGTAGTAGTCGGTGTGGCAGATGCCCGTCGCCTTCACTTCGATCAGCACTTCGCCTGCGCGCGGCCCTTCGAGATCGACTTCCTCGATCGTCAGCGGCGCACCCGCCTTCCATGCCACGGCTGCTCGTGTCTTCATGTTTCTTCACCAATCACGTTTCGATTGGCTGATATCTTCACCTAGCGTCGTCAGCGACGCGGTTGTTTCAGCTCGCACTGGCGAAAATGCAGTGCATGTTGGCCAAAGATAGATATCCGCTGAAGGGGCCCCCTGCTGTTCCCACAGAAATATGAAGTAATCGATCCCGAGCGATCGCCTAGGAGTGTCGGCTGCGAAGAGGCGCTGCTTTGTGGAACAGAGCCGACGTTTGAATGTGTGCTTCTACACACTGGTAAAGGGTTGGAGATAGCGGATAGCACCGATTCGATGAGCGTGCTGCGTAGTGGATTCTGGAATCCTCAACGGCTCCTATACGGCGACTCGTCTGACGATGTGCTAGTGGTCGATAGTGTTGAAACACTCGAATCAGACGACGCACGTAACGCGGCTTCGCTTATGGTATGGCGCGTTTGTTCAACGCCTCCAAGCTTCGAAGAGGCTTCCTTCCTCCTCGTAGGATAAAGGCATCCAAGTGCTGCTTCCGAGCGCAGGTGCGGCCGAGGATCACGACACCCGTGCGTTGCGGCGTGGCCCGAGCAGGAGATTTCGATCGACACCGGCGTGTCCAGCCTCGCACTCGTCACAGACGCTCAAGGTACTCCACTAGCATTACGGTCATCGGCGCCAATTGGGACGACTCGATGGCCCTTGAGCCGACGCTTGACGCGCTTCCAGCAGTCCACGGGTTGAATGGTCGGCCGAGCAAGCGCTCCGACAAGCTGCATGCAGACAGAGGCAATAATGGCGGTCGATTTAAACGCTACCTGAAACAACACGACATCACTACGCGAATCGGCAATAAGGGGATCGAGAGCAAAGAGCAACTGAGAGGTCATCAGTGGGTTTCGAGCGCGCGCATGCCTGGTTTGCTGGTTTCGGCAAGCTGCACATTTTCCCTAAGCGGCGGCCCAATATTCATCCCGCGCTCCTTCCGCTTGCCGCTGCGACCATCTGTTCTCGATTCAGTGATGACGTGTGTTAGTGACTCCAACTTTCCACTGTTCGGATGATCCACGCGGTGCACGGCCTAAGCACAACAAGACGCAAATCGCACGAGAAATTTTTATGCCGAATACTTGCTGAATTCATCGCGCAACCGAGGGTTTACTTGGACAAAAAGTCGCTCAAGGCGAGGCCTGGTCTGCCGTTAAATGGATCGAATTGTTACTCACTACATGGCATCGACATGAAACTGTCCACGAAGCTGCTTGCCCTTGTCGTCGCGGCACTGCTCGGCGTTGTGCTGCTTGCGGCCACTGCGCTGCAAACGCTGCGAAGTTCGCTAATTGAAAGCCGTCGTGAAGAAATCGTCATCCTGCTGACGAAGGCCGAACATCTTGTCAACTACTACCGCGACTTGCAGATTCGCGGCGCGCTGACCCGCGAACAAGCGCAGCAGGCCGCGAAGGATGCGCTGTCGCAGCAGAACACAGACACGAAGAGCTACTATTGGTTGACGACCGCCGACGGGCTCATCCTTGTGCATCCTAACGCGAATTTCATCGGCACGAAGGCGAAAGGCAATCGGACAACGAGCGGTCAAACCGACCGCGATGCATATCGCTCAGGCATGGCGCAATCGCATTTCGCGCTCGTCGACTTGCTCGTGAGGCGCAGCCCCGACGCGGACGTGGAGCCCAAATTGCAGGGCGTCGTTGCAATTCCGGACTGGGACTGGTGGATCGGGACCGGGTTCTTCTACGACGACATCAATGCTACGTACATTCGTCTCGCCGTCGTGCTCGGTGCGATCGCGGTGGCAATAGCGGCGATGGTGGTAGCGATCGCGTGGGCGGTAACGCGCAGCGTTCGGCGCACGCTCGGCGGTGAGCCGGCGTATGCGACGGAGATCGCGCGTGAAATCGCACAGGGTAATCTGGGCGTGCAGTTCGATACAGCGCGCGCGGTGCCAGGCAGCCTGCTCGAGGCGCTCGCGGAGATGAAGACGCGGCTCGCCGGGATGATCTCCGAGATTCAGTCCGCGACGCACTCGATAACGCTGGGTTCGGGAGAGATCGCTCAAGGGAATCTCGACCTGTCCCAACGCACCGAAGAACAGGCGGCGTCGCTGCAGCAGACAGCGGCGAGCATGGAGCAGATGACGGCGACAGTGAAACAGAACGCCGACAGTGCGCGTCATGCGAACGAACTCGTCGGGCGAGCTGCGGAAGCGACCGAGCGCGGCGGGGCTGCAGTGCAGGAGGTGGTCGCAACGATGCAGCGGATCGCGGAGGAATCTGGGAAGATCGCCGATATTACGTCGGTAATCGAGAGCATCTCGTTTCAGACCAATATTCTTGCGCTGAATGCGGCGGTCGAGGCCGCGCGGGCGGGAGAGGACGGCAGAGGGTTCGCGGTGGTCGCGTCCGAGGTGCGGTCGCTTGCACAACGAAGTGCCTCGGCCGCGAAGGATATCAAGACGCTAATCCAGGCTTCGGCCGGAAGAGTGGTTGACGGGAGCCGGATTGTCGGAGTGGCCGGCGAGCGGATGGACGAAATTGTCGGGTCGATCCGGCAGGTTGCCAGCATTATCGGAGAGATCTCGGCGGCGTCGGATGAGCAGAGTACCGGGATCGAACAGGTCAGCCGGGCGGTGACGCAGATGGATCAGGTTACTCAGCAGAATGCGGCGCTGGTGGAGGAGGCAGCGGCGGCTTCAGCTTCGCTTGATGAGCAGGCGGGGAGATTGAGGACGGCGGTATGGGTGTTTCGGGTGGCTTGAGAAAGCTAGCTGTTGTGGTGGTGGGATGAAGGGGTTGCAGGCGCAAGCTTGAACCCCTTTTTGTTCGATTGGATGAAGACAGACGACTTGTAAGCATGACATTAACGCCGTCTTAACATCGTAGAAGAGCGACTAGGAATGGGCAGGACAGTTTAGCCGAAACGTTCTACGGAATCAGATCATCGATGCGAATACCAAAATGTTCGGCGACGCGTGCAAGGACGTGGCGCAGATAGGCGGTAAGCATGGGCCTGTCAGGAATTTCGTGTTTAAGGCATAACATGCTCTCAAGGAGAGTGTATGCCTCGCAAACCGAAAGCCCAGCCGGCGGCTCTGCCGGCGATTCCGGCCGAGCTGCTTGAGCAGTTCGGCAACGGTCCGATGACCGCTGAAGCCATCAATGCCGCGACACTGGCACTCAAGAAGGCGCTGATCGAACGGGCGTTGGGCGGCGAGATGAGCCATCATCTCGGCTACCCTGCCGGTGCGGCCAAGCCGACCAATGCCACGAATCAGCGCAACGGCAAAGGTGCCAAGACGGTCCTGACCGAAGACGGTCCGATTCGCATCGAGGTGCCTCGCGACCGCGACGGCAGCTTCGAACCCATCCTGATTCCCAAGCACGAACGGCGCTTTACTGGCTTCGACGACAAGATCGTCGCTATGTATGCCCGGGGCATGACCGTGCGCGAGATTCAAGGTTTCCTGCTGGAGCAATACGGCACCGAGGTTTCGCCGGACTTCATCAGCTCCGTGACCGATGAAGTCATGGCCGAGGTGACGGCCTGGCAGGCCCGACCGCTTGAGCCGATGTATCCGGTGGTGTTCTTCGACGCGCTGCGGGTCAAGATTCGCGAAGACGCCGTCGTGCGCAACAAGGCGGTGTATCTGGCGCTGGGCGTGCTGCCCGACGGCACCCGGGAGATCCTGGGTCTGTGGATCGAGAACACCGAGGGCGCCAAGTTCTGGATGAGGGTGTTCAACGATCTGAAGACGCGCGGCGTTCACGACATCCTGATCGCCGTGACCGACGGTCTGAAGGGCATGCCCGAGGCCTTGGCGGCAGTATTTCCGGCGACGACGCTGCAAACCTGCATCGTCCACCTGATCCGCAATAGCCTGGATTACGCCAGTTGGAAAGACCGCCGCGGGTTGGCTGCGGCGATCAAACCGATCTACGCAGCCCCCAGTGCAGAAGCCGCTCAGGCTGAACTCGATGCATTTGCTGCGGGTCCCTGGGGCCAGAAATTCCCGACCGTCAGTGGCGCATGGCGCAGCGCCTGGGATCGCGTCATCCCGTTCTTCGCGTTTCCTCCGGGCGTGCGCAAGATCATCTACACGACGAACGCGATTGAAAATATCAACTCGCAACTGCGCAAGATCATCAAGACCCGTGGCCACTTCCCGACCGACGAGGCAGCCACCAAACTCATCTGGCTGGCCCTGCGCAACATCACGGCGAATTGGGGCAGTGCCGCTCATGACTGGAAGACGGCCATGAACCAGTTCGCTATCCTTTACGCAGATCGATTCGTTCGACCTTCCGTGTAGTTACTCAACCCGCCTTGAACACGGAAATCCTGACACCCCCGTAAGCTTTCTCCAACACCGTCTGTTCATGAAGTGCCATAGGGGGCAATCCGGTTCCCACCAAAACGTGGTGTGAGACAGAAGAAATCAAAATCAAGATACGGGGTCACCGAGCGAGGCTCGACGAATTGCACGAAGGAATTCTGCGCGCAAGTCGTGGCGGAAGTGCCAGAGCCGGCATACTCACTAGCAGAAGTGGGGCACTCGCATGGTCTCAGCGCGAATCCCGTGTCGAAGTGGCGGCGGGATTATGAGCGAGCCGCGCCGTCCGCACCCGGGCTAGCCGAATCATGCTTGCCAGTTCAGATAGACCCGCCGCCGACGCCAGATCCAATCAGTTCATCCGGGCTCAACATCGAATGTCACTGTATGCGAGTGCATTTCGAAGGCAAGCCTGAGTCTGATGTCCTGCGGCTGGTGCTGACGAGCGTGCTAGCCGCGGGTTAATAACGCTGGGTCTTCCCGCTGGCACGTGGGCGCGGCCTGCAACTGGCGCGACGGACATGGGCTCCGGCTTTAACAGCCCATCCGCGAATGTGCGGACCGTGTTTGACCGGAACCCGTTCACGGGGCACGCGTATGTGTTTCGTGGCCGACGCGGCAATCTCATCAAGCTCCAATGGTGGACCGGCATTGGCATGTACCTACTGATGAAACGCCTTGCGCGCGGAAGCTTCGTCTCATCGGGGTGTTGTCAGCATAAGCTAGGCGACGTTGTCCGTGCTGTCGGAAGGTATCGACTGACGGCAGCCGGTGCACACAGCAGCGCCGACCTCGGCGTTGCATCCCCCACCGGAGTTTTGATCGCGGGTATCACGACGGCTAGCTCGTACTCGGACGACAACGAAGCGCTCATGCCCTTACTGCTCAAGCGCGATGCCCGCATCGGGCATCTGGAAGACACGATCGAATCGCACAAGGCAGCAACGGCAACCGACAAGCAGAGATCGAAGATCTCAATGCTATTCGCACAGCCATGTCGCACGCAGTTCGGTCGCCGCTAGGAGGAGCCGGACCGCCGGATCGAACAGCATATTGAACAACTCGATGCCGAAGAAGGTGCTGCCCCCATTCCTCGCCGTTGCGGACAGTCGGGGCGGCGGAAAGCTGGTCCCAACGGCACGAACCGCACACGCCGCGGTTCCAAGCCCCGCATCCTCGTAGGCGCCGGCGGCGTGCCGGTCAGCGCGATTCTGACCGGCGCGGATACCAACGACGTCACGCAGTTGCTGTAGCTCGCCGGTGCAATCTCGCTGCTCCGCGATATGCTCGGACGTCCGCTTCAAACGCCAAAATTGTCTATTCCAATCGCGAATCGCTACCAAGAACACAATGGGCCGCGCCAATATTGTAGGATTGTCGAACAAACTCCCCCGCCCCCACATCTTCCCTCGCCTTTGTGTTCGCTGCGAGCTATGTGCCGACGTAAATGAGCGCATTTTGATAATCGGCTGCCCTCTCGTTTGTTCGAAAATCGTCGAACGCGCAGCCCACGATATTTTAACCCATTCAACATCACTCAAGCAGTGCATTTTTACACAAACAAAAAACATCACGCATCAAGACAAAACGCACCAATAAATCTTGACCCAAAGAAAAAATTCTAGTCGCGAGAATCAAAAAAAACCCGGCATGGCCGGGCAAAAACCTCACACGATGAATGAGCTGACGCATTGAATTTCACGACTCACGACATTTATTAATATCGATCTAAAACTCAATCAACCAGCGCAATTTTAAATCCTATACGAATCAGATTCTAGCCACGAGAGAATTCAGAGTCAACTTTATGAGAGCGAGTATCAACAGCACCTGCATCAAGTGCAAACCCATCAAGCTCGTCGCGACACCTCCCAAGTCTCGATCTTAAGCATCACAACCGGAGCGAAAATAATTCCGCTTTTCCAGATTTTCTATTGCCCTTCCACAATTCTGAAGTCGCGTTCAGCGCCTCCGTCCAATGCAGCAACAGCCGCGCGGTATCCCTCCGATTCCCGTGCGGCGATCGCCTTTTCAAGGCTATCAAATTCGACAATTGCGGTACGCTCCGCGACGCCAGATTCATATGCCGCAGCAGCAACGCCGCGCGCAAGCACGCGTCCTCCGCCGGCACTAATTGCCTCTCCTGCAAGCTTCGAGTAAGCCGCGAGTTTTTCGTCGTCTGAAACTGAACGATAGGCACTTACCCAGTATGCTTTCGCCATTATCCACATCTCCAGAGTAAAATTATTTACCACGAACATCAACTGGCACGATATTTATGTCTTACTGCCATGACCCAACACAACTCATATACGCACCACCTTCGCGGCGAATTTCGCACACGACAGTTGATTTACTCATAACATCAACTATAAACATGCACCCGCAGGCATCTATTTTCAAAATATCCCAAGCGGCTTTTCACTATAACTTACCAAGACGTTTTTGACCCGCTGGTAGTTCCTGAGCATCTCCATGTGCGATTCACGATCGAGTCCGAATTGTGCTCTCCCTCCGAAAACTGCGTGCGCGGGATACCCGTGATAGCAGTTCGTCCATACACGCCCTGCCTGGATTGCCCGTCCGAATCTGTAAGCCCGCATCGCATCGCGCGTCCAGACGCTGGCGCCATGCCCATATAGCGCCGCGTTTGCAATCTCGATGACCTCGTCTTCGTCCTTAAACGTAGCTACTGAGACCACCGGCCCGAAGGCATCCTCCTGAAAGATGCGCATGCCAATGTGGCCGCGAAACACTGTCGGTTTAACGTAGTACCCGTTTGCCAGTGCACCGCCCAAATAGTTGCGTTCGCCACCAATCAAGCACTCAGCGTGTTCCCGCTTCCCGATATCAATATATTTTATAATCTTCTCAAGCTGCTCTTGCGACACCTGGGCTCCAATCATGGTCGATAGATCAAGAGGATGACCTTGACGGATCGCCGCAACGCGTGGCAACGCTCGTTCCATGAATCGATCGTAGATTTTCTCTTCGATGAGCACAAGGGACGGACAAGTGCATGCTTCACCTTGATTCAAGGCGAACGTCAAGAAACTTTCTAGGGCCTTCGCAAAAAACGCATCATCGCGCTCAAGGACATCAGCAAAGAATACGTTTGGTATCTTTCCCACGATTTCCGAAGAAAACGGGGAAATATTCGAGCCCGTGTATTCCAAACTCAACGCTGCAAGTGGAGCCTCACTGGTAAGCTCAATTCTCGAAAGTCGCGTATCCGACGCGAGCGATTTACACGCTTCAGCCACAACTCCATTCACAACATTGAGAACTCCGGGAGGCAGCAAATCCTGAATCAGCTGTACAAAGACAAGCAACGAAGCAGGTGTTTGCTCCGCAGGCTTAACGACAACACAATTCCCTGCAGCAAGTGCCGGGGCAAGTTTTCGTGCGGCCGCCAAGAGAGGGAAATCCCACGGAAGCATCTGGCCTACAACACCAAGCGGCTCATGGAACTGGTATGCTACTGTATTGCTATCGACATCAGAAGTTATTCCTTTCGGTTCCTGGACGCATTCCCCAAAATAGCGAAAATAATCTATTGCAATTGGAATATCGGAAGCAAGCGTTTCACGCAAAGGCTTACCATTATCGATGGTCTCCGCAACTGCAAGGCGCTGCAGATTGTTTTCCATTCGATCCGCAATTATATTTAACAGTCTTGCCCTTTCTTTCGGCGAAGTTTTACCCCACGTGTCTTTCGCACTATCCGCGGCGCTCAGCGCTAGCTCAACATCGGCCTCCTCAGAACGAGGAACGATCGTAAATAGTTCTCCGGATATGGGTGAGACGTTGAATAAATACTCCCCTCCCAGAGGCTCAACCCATTCTCCACCAATAAAATTGGCGTACTGCTTTCTATACGGAAATTCCATATCTATGGATTGGTAATCTACGCTACTCACCCTAACCCTCCACGCCGGCGCCCCTCTACAAGAGGCACTTTAATAAACCATGCCGCATCAGTATAATTAAATATCGTCCCGCTATCCACCTATCGAATTCCGCATCGCAATCGCAGTTCGTCGACGTAATCACCGGCAAGTTTTTACCGAAGCGCCGAATGGTAAGATTGATAAAGCATGTAAACAGCAACCACGACAATCATGGTCGAAAACGCAATATTCAATGCTCCCCGCTTTTGAGCGAGACGACCGGCCGATCGCGCGCCCAATTGCCCCCCCAGCAATCCACCGATTACAAATTCGATCGCAACAAGCAAGTTTACTTGTCCTGCAAGCGAATAATTAATCGCCGTGGTTAGACCAAATGATCCGACTGCGAATAGTGAGGAACCTATTGCGTCCAAGATTCGCATCCTCGTTGCCAACATTAGCCCCGGCACTACCAGAAACCCACCGCCGATACCAAAGAAACCCGACAGTCCGCCAGCCCCGAGCCCGGTTCCACAAACCCGCCAAAGCTCACTTCGAGGACGCAATTGTTCTGAATCCGACGGTTCAGTCCGTGGTTTTAACATTAAAAGCGCGACAACAAACATCAGCAACGCGAAAACGACTAGCAGTTTTTGACCGTCGACCTGCTTCCCCACACTTGAGCCGAGCGCAGCACCTACGACACCAAACCCGGCGAACACCAGCGCAGACCTCCAGCGTACATTTCCGGCTTTAGCGTGCGGAATCATGTTCAGATAGGCCGTAATTGCGACCGCAAGCGCGGCTGTCCCGATCGCCGCGTGTGCATTTGGAAGCCCAACAATGTAAAGCATCATCGGTACCGCAAGAATTGATCCCCCGCCACCAACCAATGCAAGGAAGAAGCTCACTGCGGCCCCACACAAAACTGATGCAAGGCCATGAAGAATCAACAGGCTTGCCACGTTTATCATCCTTTGTATTTATGCAATGTGTCAGCCTGACCACAAGCAAGATTTGCGGGAACTGCAATATCCATCATTTTCGGATGTGGCAAGTTAAGAGAATCCATGATTTTCACGTATTCCATCTTCGTCTTTCCAGCAAGTCGTGGATTGAACATTTTTTCTTCCCCAATCGTGCTCGCGCCCCACCCTTTGTAATCATGCGCGGGATATACGACCGTGTTATCTGGAAGTCGAAATAATTTGTTGACGATCGAATCCCAAGATTGGGAGGCATCTCCACCTTGGAAATCGGTCCGACCGCTTCCGCGAATGAGCAATACATCTCCCGTAAATACGGCATTCAAACTATGATGATCAAGAACGAAGCTAAACGATTCATCCGTATGTCCTGGTGTGTAAACCGCTCGCAGAGACAGGTTATCAATCACGATTAACTCATCGTCTTGCACCCGCCTCACTACACATTGAGCTTTTGAGCGTTCACCCATAATCGTAATGCATTCTGTAGCATCCCGGAGATCACCCAATGCAGTTACATGGTCAGCGTGTGTATGAGTATCGATCGCGTGCACAAGGCACAGATTGAGTTCACGAAGAAACTTCAGGTACTGATTGATCTGCTCCTTTACAGGATCAATAATCAATGCCTCTCCACCTTGCCGTGACGCGAGAACATATGTGAAAGTGCTAGATGCCGAATCAAAAAACTGCCGGAACAGCATTGCGACCACCTCCGAAAACTCTACTAGGACGGCTACGAAGACTTCTAGTGATCTATATAGATCTATCTATCATTTAGTTGTACATATTAACTTATCCAGCCACTCCAACATGAAACGTTGTTACTCACACCAAGTTGGAGTGGCTGTTGGATCTAGGGTCAGACGTCCGAGCTGCCGCCGCTGCTCAGCTCGCGGATGTAGCGGATAACTGCCGAAAAATCTTCCTGTGCGTGCCCCGCGCCAGCAAATGTCGAAAAAATTTCCACGGCATGTTCGGCAAGCGGCGTAATGGCACCCGAAATTTCAGCCGCGTTTCGTGCGAGGTTGAGATCCTTCAACAACATCGTGACGGGGGCGCCTGGCCGGTAGTCGTTATTGGCAGGCGAGGTCGGAACCAAGCCGGGAACGGGGCAATAGGTTGTCAATGCCCAGCACTGGCCAGTCGACGTTGACGCGACATCGAACAGCGCCTTTGCGGAAAGGCCAAGCTTCTCAGCCAACACGAAAGCTTCGGATACCGCGATGATCGAGATTCCGAGAATCAAATTGTTGCAAATCTTCGCTGCTTGACCAGCTCCCGCAGCTCCGCAAGCAACGACTTTCCGACCCATCGCCTCCAAGACTGGCGTCGCCCGGGCGATCGCTTCGTCAGCCCCCCCGACCATGAATGTCAGCGTCCCTGCACCGGCCCCGCCAACCCCACCAGAAACCGGCGCGTCGAGACTCAACATTCCGGCATTACCGGCTAGCTCATGGATCAGCGCCGCAGTTTTGACGTCGATCGTAGAACAGTCGATGATCACGCTGTTCTTCGTCATGACCGGGACAATCTCGCGCCAAACATTGAGCACATACTCACCTGCTGGCAACATGGTAACGACGACATCGGCATTGGCTGCCGCAGCCTGTGCGGACATAGCGGGAATAATCCCGGCACTGGCGGCAGCATCGAGATTGGCTGCCAAAACATCAAAACCCGTTACGTTATAACCACGCTTTACCAGGTTGGAGGCCATCGGCCGCCCCATGTTTCCAAGACCGATGAATGCAATTCTTTCGCCAGACATATGATTTCTCCTGTTAAATCGCGAAAATATTTCCCACGCGACATCAAATAAATACAATTGTATTTTTTAATGAATTCCAGTCATGTAATAGAACAAAATTACAACCACAACCACCATTGCCTTAATACATGTAATAGCAAAAATGTCTTTATACGATTGTCTATGAGTCAACCCAGTGACCGCGAGCAACGTGATGACCGCACCATTGTGCGGAAGTGTATCGAACCCCCCCGCTGCCATAGCACCGATTCGATGCAAAACTTCCATGGGGATGTTTGCCATACGCGCACTCTCAATGAATGACTTTCCCATTGCACCCAGTGCGATACTCAAGCCGCCTGTCGCGGAACCAGTTATACCTGCCAAGGTTGTGATACTAACTGCTTCACGCATCAATGGATTTTGAATAACGCTCAAAGAATTGGAGACAAGTGCGAAACCAGGTAACGACGCTATGACGGCCCCATACCCATACTCTGACGCAGTATTTAATGACGCCAACAAAGCGCCACTCACTGCCACCTTGCTCGTCTCCGCAAATCGAGTGAATACCTGACGCCAAGCGAACATCAACACCGTTACGATTCCCAACACGAGAGCTGCCTCGACTGCCCAAACGGCGACGACTTTGTCGATGCTAGTCGTTATAACGTCGCCATTTTGTGTCAGCGCCACCGTATGCATCTTCCCATAG
The DNA here is from genome assembly GCF_905339955.1 of Burkholderia sp. BCC1996. NCBI lineage: Bacteria > Pseudomonadati > Pseudomonadota > Betaproteobacteria > Burkholderiales > Burkholderiaceae > Burkholderia > Burkholderia sp. BCC1996. Next base: position 6,319 of record NZ_CAJPHM010000021.1, on the reverse strand, counting down.
ATGCGAGGAATCCACATGCTCAGCAGTTTATTGCTCAGGCAGACCACGACCAGTGGCAATACCGCGACGAAGAAGCTGATTTTCCTTCCACCATGCTCATGGGTGTCCGGTTCATTCACTAAATGAACCCCGTCCGTCGAGTAACCTTCACCCTTTGCTTCGGCGCGCGCCCGCATTAGGTTAAGATAAAAAATTCCAAGCACAAGAATGAGCAATGAGCCGATGATTCCAAGTACGGGAGCTGCCCATGTGTCGGTTCCGAAGAAGGTGGTAGGAATAATATTTTGAACCTGCGGAGAGCCTGGCAGCGCGTCGATAGCAAAGGTAAATGCGCCGAGGCCAATTGTTCCCGGTATCAATCTCTTCGGTATATTGCATTCCCGGAACATCTGCGCGGCGAACCCATAGACCGCAAATACCACCACAAATACGGATACCCCGCCATATGTCAGCAACGCAGAAACAATCGCGACAGACAGTATTGCATTTCTTGCCCCAGCAAATCTAACCGTCGATTCAACAATAGATTTTGAAAATCCCGAGCATTCCACCACCTTCCCGAAAAGTGCCCCAAGCATGAACACCGGGAAATAGCTCTTCACGAACTCCGCTGTCTTTGCCATAAACAAATTGGTGTACACCGGCGCGACGGCTGCTGGGTGGAATGCCATGACAGCAAGAAGTGCAGCTATGGGAGCAAAGAGAATTACGCTATATCCGCGATATGCCGCAATTATCAAGAACGCCAAAGATAAAATGATAATGATAATGCTCATCGCCCCCCCCTTATCGTCGCACCTTCACTGCGAAACTGATTCCGGTTATTAGCTCGACTCACTGATAATGCTGGCTGGCGGCTCTGAATTATACGAAACATCGTGTCTCCTCCGATACGCGCGACATCTAGCAGCGCAATACGGCCCACTAATTTGGCGGAGTCCTAATTTTCTATAATCTATGGACCCGCCCGAATCGATTTTCTGCCTGCAATGAAAAGGCGTTACGCCCCTTCGCCAAACTGATCAAATGCCTCCAGCACACGAAGCGAATAGACGTATGCCGCGCCAGCGTTCAAAGTAACAGCAACAGCGAGCGCATCACCAACCTCCTGAACCGTTGCCCCCGCCTTTCGAGCAGCCTGAACATGCCCGGCGATGCAACTGTCGCAATGTGTAGTAACTGCGACAGCGATAGAGATCAGCTCACGCGTCTTCGCATCAATAGCTTTACCAGCGTGCTCGGCCTCACGAAGGCCGACGAAAGCCCCCGCAAATTCCTGATTCGCTTTTCTCAAAAGCGTATGGGCCTGACGCGTAGATGCCAACTGTTCTTTCCAATCATTCATCATTTCTGTCTCCGTTGTGTTATCTATTTAATGCACGTATTTTAATAGCTGGAGCGCCACTCGCCCATCAGGCCACGGTACGTAACCGAGGACTGAGAAGGCGAATGCACTCCTTGTAACGGTCAGCCGACCGCACTTTCGATCGGAAGATCGTGACGGCGCCCCCATTCGTCCCACGATCCATCATAGACGCGCCATTCATTCATCCCGGCCACGGTGAGCCCCAATGCCAAAATGCATGCAGTAAGGCCCGATCCACATGTAACGGTAACCGGATGGTTCCACGTGATCCCCGACTGCGTGAATTTCATTCTGATCTCGTCCGCGGACAACAGTTTCCGCGTCGAATTATCCAGCAAATCGGCCCAGTACAAATTCAGGCTTCGAGGAATGTGACCAGGCCGCGTACCGGGATAGCGGTCCTGTTCCGTACCGGAAAAACGGCCTGGCGTACGCGCGTCAATCAGTTGCTCATCTTTGCTCTGGGATGTTCTGAGTACGTCATCCCAACGAGCAAGCAGCGGCCTTGCCTCGGGCACATGAAATTTCTTAGCTGTCGCAGAGCAGCTTCCGCTTTCAACCGAGTAACCATCCGCTTTCCATGCCTTCATGCCACCATCGAGAATAGACACTCGATCGTATCCATAAAGCCTGAATAGCCACCAAACCCGAGCAGCACTGTAAAGCCCTGGTGTGTCATAGGCAACAACGTGCGTTTCGTTATCGATACCCAAATTACCAACGCGTTCCGCAAACAATTCCGCAGACGGCACTTTTCGGGGAAGTGGATTATCGGGATCTGCGATTTCATCCAGATCGAAAAACAACGCTCCCGGAATATGCTCTTGCACATATTCCTCGCGTGCCACACGCCCAGTATCGGGCAGATGCACGCTGGCATCCACGATAACGATATTTGACTTCCCAAGTCGTTCGTGCAGCCAAGACGCGCTTACAACTGGTCCCGGATATTCCATGGCATTCTCCTTGAAGTGATGCGTGTTTGGTTCAGACCTGCGTGCCTATCCAACGCTGTCGAACCGTCCTGAAAAACACGATCTGAAGCAGCTCGATCCTAGTGTTTCGAATAATCGCAAAGAGCGCTTCAGGCCAACCGATCACACCGATGTTTCAATAGGTAAATCGGGGTTACTTGACCATTCGCTCCATGAGCCTGGATAAAGGCGCGCCCCATCGGCCAATCCGGCAATTTCGAGCGCGAGCAAGTTGTGACATGCGCTTACACCGGATCCGCAAGTGGAAATGAGATTCCGAACTTCTCGGTGACCGAGCAATGCACGCCATTCTATAGCCAATACTTCTTTTATCTTAAAACAACCATCTGCGGCGAGGTTTTCCGTATACGGCCTGTTGATGGCCCCTGGAATATGCCCCCCTCGAGAATCAAGAGTTTCACCGATGCCGGCGAACCTACTAGTGCTTCGGGCATCGACAAGTATGAGTGAAGGGTCGCGAAGAGACATTTCGATAAACGTTGCATCAACGGTCATTTGTCTATCGGGTCGCGGAGTAAAGAGCGTCGGCGTCGGAACGTGGAGTTCAACAGTCCCTACGCCTTCGCGAGCCTTCCACTCTGCAAAACCTCCATCGAGCACAGAAACAGAATCGTGACCCAACCATCGGAGGGTCCACCAAAAGCGTGACGCAAACAATCCTCCAGACCGGTCATAGGCAACGACTCGATCGTTCTGGCCGACACCAAAGCGAGAGAGGACTGCTGCCACATCCTCCGGATCCGGCAACGGATGACGCCCATTGCGACCCGTTTTTCGCCCCGATAAGACTTCGTCCAGGTTAATGTGAAGCGCGCCAGGAATGTGCTCTTCGAGAAATTGCCTCTCCCCAGCCGTACCATCGGAAACATCATGACTACAGTCAAAGATCTTCCAGCCTGACGCGCCCCTCATTTCGTCAGCAGAAACAAGGGCTGAATACTTCGGGCTACTCATAGATTTCTCCGATGCCTTTCAATATTTTGTTGTCCGAATCTATATCATTGATACATGCCCGCCTATTCGCCACGCATCAGACTCGATCAGCAACCATTCATCTGCTTCATTGACGCTAACCTTCAATACGCGCAGCCATCAGGCAATCGCCGACGTCACTACAGTTCGTTCAGACCGATCCTGGCCGGCACTTCCTGACGCGCTTTGCACTGGCCATGATAGACATACTAACATTCAATAGAGTTTTTGAATGATTAGGGCAAACCCCATCCCAGACACCTCTCGAACCCGCGCGCGCAGGAGGGATGGCGTTCTATTTCGAATCGACGCCATATGAGAACGAGCCTCCGCTCGGCACGGCAGCGCGACGGGAAGCATAATCAAGGCGGCGTCGCAGCCCGAACTTAAGTCCTGCGGCCCAGCCGCGGCGAGCCAAGAAAGATGGCGCAAATTGTTGTAGCGCCTTCTGACCATGTAGCATTAGGACGCACAGGCCAATATCAATTTGGCGTCTACTGGGTCGACTCAACCTTCAGTCCTGCCTCCTTCCACTCAGGGAAACCATCCTCTAGACGTCGGACGGAGAAGCCGAGCTCACGCAACTTCGCAACGGCGCGGAACGACTGTAGACAATAGGTTCCCCGGCAATATGCGACTATCTCCTGATTTTTCGGGAGAGCCGATAGGTGCACCTCCAGCTCTTTCTCTGGCACATTCACCGCACCTGCCACATGACCCGCCGCGTACTCCTCGGGCGGGCGGACGTCGAGGAGCATCACCTCTCCGCGCCGCAAACGATCGACAAGCTCATTACGCGAAATCGGTTCTAGATCATCGAGCCGGCTAAAGTTCGCAGCTACCAACTCTCTCAACGTCGAGAGATTCTGCTCGCCAAGGACGCGTAGTGCCGATAGCAATGAGACGATTGGTCCATCACCAAGCGCGTACAACACACGCTTGCCATCTCGACGCGATCGGACAAGATTTACCCGTCGGAGCTGCTGCAAGTGCTGTGAGACGTTTGCGAAGGTCAAGCCGGTTACATCAGCGAGTCGCTCGACAGATCGTTCACCTTGGGCCACATGATCCAAAAGGTCTAGTCTGTGCGCGTTCCCCAGCACACGAGCCAGTTCGGCAAGTTGCTCGAGGATTTCGAGCCTTGGATTCGTCATATCAGACCACCACATATCAATCAATTGATAAATTGAAGCATTCTACGTCGAAGGGAAACACTCCGCAAATCAGCCGGTGTAACCGGCTTTATGCAGCCAAGGAGCTTCTTGCAAGAACACCTCGGTCTTGCTCAAGACTCCGGAGTGGCACTCGCACCTGTGCACGTCAATACTCCGAAGACGTGCTTGTTGTCACCTTCCGGCATAAAGGAGCCGGGTATTTCCGGCATATAGGCGCCAGCGGAAGTGGTCAGAAACGAGCATCGTGGGAGGTTCAAGAATGGGGGGTTAGCTGCCGTTTGCAAGGTTCAAATGGTGGTCCGGAAGGTGCCGCGGGCTGCGATAGGAGTGGTCGTCGAGCACGAGGCAATAAGCGTTGTGACGCAGGCGGTCGAGCGTGGCGGAAGCCCGCAGGCGATTGGAAGGAAACGCCTGATCCCATTCGGTCAGATCGAGATTGCTGGTGACGATCGTGGAGGCGGCCTCGTAGCGCTCGGCGATCAACTCGTGCAAATCCTCGTCGGCGGGCGGACGAAGTGGTTTGAGCCCGAAGTCGTCGATGGTGAGCAATTCGACACGCATCAGGCTGGCGAGCCGGCGCTCGTAGGCGCCGGTGGCGCGCGCGGCGTTCAGGCTGGCCGTGAGCTGGGTGCAGGTGGTGAACAGCACATCCACGCCCTGGCGCACGGCACAATGGCCGAGTGCCTGGGCCAGACGGCTCTTGCCGGTGCTGCACGGCCCGACGATGAGCACGGGCGCGTGTTCGCCGAGGTAACGGCCGCCGGCCAGATCGTGCACGAGTGCGCGGTTCAGTTGCGGTAGTCGATCGAAGTCGAATTGCTCAAGTGTCTTGCTGGTGCGAAACGCGGCGCGGCGCATGCGTAACGCGAACTTCTTCTGCTGCGCCGGGCGACTTCGTCTTCGATGAGCAGCGCCAGGAAGTCGACGTAGGAGAGCTTCGCATCGATGGCCTGGCGATTGCGCGCTTCGAGCGAGTCGAGAATGCCGGACAGGCGCAGTTGCTTCAGATGCGGGGTCAAGGCAGGCATGGGTTGCATGACAGGCTCCTTGGATCAGTGACGCACATCGGCGTCGGGGGTGAACAGCGATTGCGCGTTGCGGGCGAAGCGCGCGCCGGGAGCGTGAACGTGTTCGCCCGGATCGCTCGGTGGATGTCGATCGAAGCCGCCGGCGAGGATGGTCTTGACGGTCCGATAGAACGGGCTGCAGTGTGCCAAGGCGCGCGCGCAGGCGGCTTCCAGGCGTGGAGCTCCGTAGGTGCGCTGCAAACGCATGACGCCTTGCGCGGCGCGCAAGCGCTCGAGAATGTGATCGGCCAGCAGTCGCTCGATGAGTTCGGCGCAGGCGGGGCCCACGCGCTGGGCCTGTTCGAGGCACCACTGACGGTCATGAGCGAGAAACGCACGAGCTTCCGGTGGCAAATGATCACGCACGGTGAGCCGATCACCGGGACGGCGGCCCCGCACATGCGAGGCGACCAGTCGGTAATCGTCGTAGAGGCTGATCGAGGCGTCGGTCGCGCAATCATGGGGTCTTGCCGACCAACGCGAACGGCACGGAATACAGCACGCGCTGATGCGCGACATGACAGTCGCGATGGACCGATACCTTGTGCCAGGTGCCCAGATCGGGCGCGACGGCGGACAGTGCGCGCATCAACGGCCGTTCGATCTCGAACAGCTCGAGCGGCGCTTTGCGCGTCGTGCCGTGAACGCGGCGTCCGGCTTCCTGCATGACCCAGTGGCACGCCTGAACATTGAGGTCGGTGAAGTCGCGGAACTGGCGCAATGGCAGGAAGTTGCCCTTCACGT
>NZ_CAJPHM010000020.1:0-163856 GCF_905339955.1 Burkholderia sp. BCC1996 | reverse complement strand
AGACAAGCTGAGCGCCGCACTCGGCGCATCGCGCGCGGCAGTCGATGCCGGCTACGTGCCGAACGACTATCAAGTCGGCCAGACCGGCAAGATCGTCGCACCGCAGCTGTACATCGCGGTCGGCATCTCGGGTGCGATCCAGCATCTGGCCGGCATGAAGGATTCGAAGGTGATCGTCGCGATCAACAAGGATCCGGAAGCGCCGATCTTCAGCGTGGCCGACTACGGCCTCGTCGGCGATCTGTTCGCGCTCGTGCCGGAGCTCGTGAACGAGCTGGGCTGACGCTGCGTGACTTGATGCTTCGGCGGCAAGTCGTACGAAAGGGGCGCGATGAGCGCCCCTTTTTTTGTGCAATGGCAGAAGGGGCGGGGACGCATCTGTCTTCGATGCAGCGCATCGCCATCGCACCATGCCGTACGGAACAGTTTTTGTGCGAGCAGATGGGACCGAAGCATCGATCGCCGGAGCGAAGGGGCAACGCGCGTGCGCGTTGACGCAAGCCCCCTTTCCGAGCCGGTATCGCATGCGCTGAAACGAAAAAGGCGCCCTGACGGGCGCCTTCTCCATTGATACCGACCGGCCTGCGTCGCCGCGGGCCGTCCCGACTTATGCGTATGCCGGGCGCGTCTGGCCGGCCACGTCCTTCAGGTAGCGATGCACCGACAGGTCGTCGGCCTGGATCGCCGGCTTCTTGCCCGAGATCAGGTCGGCGAGCAACTGGCCCGATCCGCACGACATCGTCCAGCCGAGCGTGCCGTGGCCGGTGTTCAGGAACAGGTTCGAGACCGGCGTGCGGCCGACGATCGGCGTGCCGTCCGGCGTCATCGGGCGCAGGCCCGTCCAGAAGGTTGCCTTCGACGTGTCGCCGCCGCCCGGGAACAGGTCGTTCACGCACATTTCCAGCGTTTCGCGGCGCGCTGCGCGCAGGTTCTTGTCGAAGCCGACGATTTCCGCCATGCCGCCGACACGGATGCGCTTGTCGAAACGCGTGATCGCGATCTTGTAGGTTTCGTCGAGCACCGTCGACACGGGGGCGGCCGCCTCGTCGACGATCGGCGCGGTGATCGAATAGCCCTTCAGCGGATAGACCGGAATCTTCATCAGGTTCGAGACGAAGCGGGTCGAGTACGAGCCGAGCGCGACGACGTACGCATCCGCGCGCACCGTCTCGCTGCCGCACTGCACGCCGGCGATCTTGCCGCCCGCGATCGCGAGCGCGTCGATCGGCGTGTTGTAGCGGAACTTCACGCCGAGCGATTCCGCGAGCGCCGCGAGGCGCGTCGTGAACAGCTGGCAGTCGCCCGTTTCGTCGCCGGGCAGGCGCAGGCCGCCGGTCAGCTTGTGCGACACGGCGGCGAGCGCCGGTTCGGCATTTTTCAGTTCGGCCGGCGACAGCAGTTCGAACGGCACGTTCGCTTCCTGCAGCACCGCGATGTCCTTCGCCGCGCCGTCGAGTTGCTGTTGCGTGCGGAACAGTTGCAGCGTGCCGCCCGTGCGCCCTTCGTACTCGATGCCCGTGTCGGCGCGCAGCGCCTGCAGGCAATCGCGGCTGTATTCGGCGAGGCGGACCATGCGGCCCTTGTTGACCGCATAGCGCTCGGCCGTGCAGTTGCGCAGCATCTGCCACATCCACTGGAGCTGGAAGCGCGTGCCGTCGAGGCGGATCGCGAGCGGCGCGTGCTTCTCGAACATCCACTTGACGGCCTTCAGCGGCACGCCGGGCGCGGCCCACGGCGCCGCATAGCCGGGCGAGATCTGACCTGCGTTTGCGAAGCTCGTCTCGAGCGCCGGGCCGGCTTCCCGGTCGATCACCGTGACTTCATGACCGGCGCGCGCGAGGTAATACGCGCTTGCCACGCCCACCACACCGCTGCCCAGAATGACGACTCGCATAGCTGCTCCAGATGGAAGGGATCAGGTCGAGGCCGGGCGCACCTGCGTCTCCGTGTAACCTCTAGCTGATCTAGTTTTTTGCGCTATGGTATTGTCGAATGTGTAGGTTTTGTTATCGTATTTTTCAGGTTTTCAGCATAAACAAATGAGAACGCAACGCCAGCCAGTACGCTCGCTCGACAAGCTCGACCGGCGCATCCTGAAACTGCTCCAGGAGGACGGCCGGATGGCGATGAAGGACCTCGCGGAACAGGTCGGACTGACCGTGACGCCGTGCATCGAGCGCGTGCGGCGCATGGAGCGCGACGGCGTGATCACCGGCTACCACGCGCGTGTCGATCCTCACCAGCTGGATGCCGCGCTGCTGGTGTTCGTCGAGATCACACTTGGCCACAAGGGCGGCAACATGTTCGAGCAGTTCCGCCGCGAAGTGATGAAGATCGACGAGGTGCTCGAATGTCATCTCGTGTCCGGCGACTTCGACTACCTGATCAAGGCGCGGATCGGCGAAATGGCCGACTATCGCAAGCTGCTCGGCGACATCCTGCTGCAACTTCCCGGCGCGGTGCAGTCGAAGAGCTATGTCGTGATGGAGGAAATCAAGGAGACGCTGACGATTTCGGTCGGCGAATGAGCGCGGCGGGGGCCTGCTGCCGGCCCCGCTATCTCGCCCTTGGCATGCTGCACCCAATACTGTATAAATATACAGTATTGGGTGCAGGCGAATGGGTGAGCACATGGACGGTCGGTCCGACAACGAATTTCCGATAGCGCCGCCGGCGCCCCGCAAGGGGCGCGGTGCGGTCGACAATCTCCAGGGGCGGTACGAAACGGCACTGCGCGAAGCGGTCGACGACGGCTGGACGCACGAATCGGACGACGCCGATCTGCCTGCTCCGCTGCGCACCCAGGTGTTCGAGGAGCGCGCGAAGAGCATCCTGACGCACAACCAGTCGCCGGACATTCCGTTCAGCGTGTCGCTCAATCCGTATCGCGGCTGCGAGCATGGCTGCATCTACTGCTTCGCACGGCCGACCCATAGCTATCTCGGCCTGTCGCCGGGGCTCGATTTCGAGAGTCGCATCTACGCGAAGGTCAACGCGGCCGAACTGCTCGAGCGCGAGATTTCGCGCAAGCGCTACGTGCCGGAGCCGATCGCGCTAGGCGTCAACACCGATGCATACCAGCCGGTCGAGCGCGATCTGCGCATCACGCGCAGCGTGATCCAGGTGATGCACGATCACGGGCTGCCGTTCGCCGCGATCACGAAATCGTCGCTGATCGAGCGCGATCTGGATCTGCTGGCCCCGATGGCCGAGCGCGGGCAGGTGATGGCCGCAGTCACGATCACGACGCTCGACGCCGATCTCGCGCGCACGCTCGAGCCGCGTGCGGCGACACCGGCGCGACGGCTGCGTACGATCCGCGCACTGCGCGACGCGGGCGTGCCGGTGGGTGTGAGCATTGCACCGATGATCCCGTTCGTCACCGAGCCGGACATGGAGCGTGTGCTGGAAGCCTGTGCGGAAGCCGGCGCGACGCACGCGAGCTACATCATCCTGCGGCTGCCGTGGGAGGTCGCGCCACTGTTCAAGAACTGGCTCTCCGCGCATTTCCCCGATCGAGCGGAGCGCGTGATGAATCGCGTGCGCGACATGCGCGGCGGGAAGGACTACGACTCGGATTTCTCGAAACGGATGAAGGGCGAGGGGATCTGGGCCGACCTGTTGCGGCAGCGTTTCCGTCAGGCCGTGAAGCGGCTCGGGTTGAACGAGCGCAGGAACGGCATTCTGGATCTGTCGCAGTTTCGCGGTGCGCCGGCGGCCGGGGCGGCCGCGCCGCGCACGGTGAAGGGCGCAACTGGCGCGAAATCGCGCGACGACTTGCAGATGAGCCTGTTCTGACCGACCCGCGTCGGCAGCTTACTGCGAGATTTGCTTCGCCGCTTCGACTTGCGACTCGAAATACGTCTGGAACGACAGCGCGAGCGCGGTCATCAGCAGGAACGCGCCAATCAGCAGCGAGAAGATCACGATGAAGATCACCGTCCAGCCTGACCGGCTGTGCTTGCCCGTGTCGGCATTGAATTGCGCGTCCCATTTCTCGTCGGGGCGCAGGCCGTAGACGAGCGCGGCGAGGAACGCGCCCAGCAGCGAGATTGCACCCGGCACGGCGAGCCACCAGCCGAGGCCGGCACTGCGCTGGCTCGCGGCGAGCAGCAGGAAACCCGGGATCCCGACGATCGTCGCGAGCAGGTGCGCCCAGCCGTACACGTCGCGCAAGCCGTACAGGTAGAAGCGGTGCGCGCCGAGCGAACCGAACAGGAACGCGAGGGCGGCGGTGAGCGTCTTGGAGCGGAAGCGGCGGGGCGATGCGGTGCTGCTGGACATGGGTGGCGGCGGATTATCGGTGGCATGGGCGGCCGGCAGGCCGGCGCGGGGCGCTCGGGCCCGGCACGCATTCTACGATGCCCGGTCGGGCCCGGTCACCCCTCGGCTGCGTCAAGGTGCCGCATAGGTGACACGGTAGATGGCGCCCGCGTAGTCGTCGCTGACGAGCAGCGAGCCGTCCGGTAGCGGCAGTACGTCGGCCGGGCGTCCCCACACGCTGCCGTCCGCGCGCAGCCAGCCCGTGATGAACGGCGTCTGGCGCGTATGACTGCCGTCGGCCGACACGACAGCGCGCATCACGCGGTAGCCGACCTTCGTGCTGCGATTCCACGAACCGTGCTCGGCAATGAAGATGTTGTTGCGATACGACGCCGGAAACATCGGCCCCGTATAGAAGCGCATGCCGAGCGCCGCGACGTGCGCGCCGAGTTTCAGCGCGGGCGGCGCGTAGCGCCGGCACACGTCGGGGCTCCCGAATTCGGGGTCGGGCGTGTCGCCGCCATGGCAGTACGGAAAGCCGAAATCGAGGCCCGCGCGCGGCGCACGGTTCAGCTTGTCGTCGGGCACGTCGTCGCCCATCATGTCGCGCCCGTTGTCGGTGAACCATAGCTCGCCCGAATCGGGGTGCCACGCGAAGCCGACGGTATTGCGCACGCCGCGGGCAAATACTTCGCGGTTGCTGCCGTCGGCGTGCATGCGTGCGATGATCGCGTATCGGCTGCGATCGGCGAGGCAGACGTTGCACGGTGCGCCGACCGGCACGTAGAGCTTGCCGTCGGGGCCGAACGCGATGAATTTCCAGCCGTGATGATGATCGGTCGGCAGCGCGTCCGTCACGACCGCCGGCGCGGGCGGCCTGGCGAGCCGGTCGTCGATGTGGTCGAGGCGCAGGATGCGCGACACGGCGGAGATATAGAGGGCGCCATCGCGATATGCGACGCCGACGGGCGTGTCGAGCCCCGACGCGATTACATGGCGGGCAGTGATCCGGCCCTCCTGCATCACGAAGGCATGTACGCGGCCTTCCTGCGAGCCGACATACAGGATGCCGCGCGGCGACCACGCCATTTCACGGGCGGTCGGCACGGCGTTGGTCAGCACGTCGACATGGAAGCCGGGTGGCACGACGAGTTCGTCCACCGGTGGTGCGGCGTAAGCCGCGGCGGATGCGAGACAGGTGACGAGGCCGGTCAGCAAGCCTGCGAGGCGGTGCTGCGCGCGGCGCGCCGGGGTGACGCGAAATAGCGGCATGGCGGCGGGGAGCGTCGTGGACACGACGATTGTATGCCCGGCGCACAGGGTGTCTGCGGAATTTTTGCGCGTAAGTGTTTGTTGTGGCTTTGGTTTCCGGCTATAATCGCACGTTTCAGTAGTTTCGAACCCGGTTTTCCCGAAGGATTTCATATGGTTATCATCCGTCTGGCTCGCGGCGGCTCGAAGAAGCGCCCGTTCTACAACATCGTTGCTACCGATTCGCGCAACCGTCGTGACGGCCGCTTCATCGAGCGCGTCGGCTTCTACAACCCGGTCGCCACGAAGGGCGAATCGCTGCGTATCGCTCAGGACCGCCTGACGTACTGGCAAGGCGTTGGCGCGCAACTGTCGCCGACCGTCCAGCGTCTCGTGAAGGAAGCGCAAAAGGCGCAACCGGCTGCCTAACATGGCGCGGTGTGCCGGTCGTGCCGGCTGCAAGGAGCATTGATGTCCGGTCACGATTCCGGTAACGCAAGGCGCGGGCGAGCGTCGTTTGGCGCATTCGTCCGCAAGCCGGTCGAGCGCGACACTGTCGCGAGCGCCGGTACGGCTGCCGAGCAGGGCAGTCTCGAAGCGGTGCAAGCCTGGCCCGACGATGCTGTCGAGGTCGGTGCAGTAGTCGACGCCTACGGCCTGAAAGGCTGGGTCAAGGTGGCGACGCATGCCGACGCCGGTCGCGGTGGCGATGCGCTGCTCACGGCGCGCCGCTGGTGGCTGGAACGGGGTGGGGAGCGGTTGTCCGCCCGCATCCTGCAGTCGAAGACGCACGGCGACACGGTCGTCGCGCATACCGCGGGTGTCAGCGACCGCGATGCCGCACTGGCTTTGCGCGGCTTTCGCGTGTTCGTGCGCCGGGAAGATTTCCCGGCATTGGCCGCGGACGAATTCTATTGGGTCGACCTGATCGGCCTCGAGGTCGTCAACGAGCAATCGGTGGCGCTCGGGACGGTGAGCGGGATGATCGACAACGGCGTGCATTCGATCATGCGCGTCGAGTATCCGGCAGTCGGCAAGGATGGTCGGCCGACCACCGACGAGCGGCTGATTCCGTTCGTCGGCGTCTACGTCAAGACGGTGGATCAGGCGGCACGTCGCATCGTCGTCGACTGGGAAGCCGATTACTAATGAACCAGGTTACGGAGAGCGCGGTGCAGTTCGACGTCGTCACGCTCTTTCCCGAAATGTTCCGCGCGCTGACCGACTGGGGAATCACCAGCCGGGCCGTGAAGCAGGAGCGCTTCGGGCTGCGCACCTGGAATCCGCGTGATTTCACGACGGACAACTACCGCACGGTCGACGATCGTCCGTACGGCGGCGGTCCGGGCATGGTGATGCTGGCCAGGCCGCTCGAGGCCGCGATCGGTGCTGCGAAAGCCGCGCAGGCGGAGCAGGGCGTCGCGAGCACGCGGGTGGTGATGATGTCGCCGCAAGGTGCTCCGTTCACGCACGAACGTGCGGTGCGGATGGCGCAGGAGCCCGGTGTCATCGTGCTGTGCGGTCGCTACGAGGCGATCGATCAGCGTCTGCTCGACCGTTGTGTCGACGAGGAAATCAGCCTCGGCGATTTCGTTCTGTCCGGCGGCGAACTGCCGGCGATGGCGATGATGGATGCCGTCGTGCGCCTGTTGCCCGGCGTGCTGAACGATGCGCAGTCGGCCGTGCAGGACAGCTTCGCCGACGGGCTGCTCGATTGCCCGCACTACACGCGCCCCGAGGAATACGAGGGAATGCGTGTGCCGGACGTGCTGCTCGGCGGGCATCATGCCGAGATCGAGAAGTGGCGGCGGCAGGAAGCATTGAAGAATACGTTGCGGAAGCGGCCGGACCTGATCGTCCGGGCGCGCCGCGAGAAGTTGCTGAGCCGTGCCGACGAGGCGTGGCTTGCGAACCTCGCACGCGAAGCGAAGAACGCCTCCTGAGGCGGCGTCGCGGACGGGAAATGGCGGTGCCGTGCATGTGTGTGCGGTGCCTGATGTGAATCCATCCTCTATCGGGGCCAGGCCTGGAAACGGGCGGGTGCAAACGCCGACAAGATGGCATAAGGAGTCAGTAATGAATCTGATCGCAAAACTTGAGCAGGAAGAGATCGAGCGCGCGCTCGCCGGCAAGACGATCCCCGATTTCGCCCCGGGCGACACGGTGATCGTGAACGTGAACGTGGTTGAAGGTAACCGCAAGCGCGTTCAGGCTTACGAAGGCGTCGTGATCGCGATTCGCAACCGCGGCCTGAACTCGAACTTCATCGTCCGCAAGATCTCGTCGGGCGAAGGCGTCGAGCGTACGTTCCAGACGTACTCGCCGCTGCTGGCGAGCATCGTCGTGAAGCGTCGCGGTGATGTGCGTCGTGCGAAGCTGTACTACCTGCGCGAGCGTTCGGGCAAGTCGGCTCGTATCAAGGAAAAGCTGGTGTCGAAGGATCGCGCCGCAGCAGCTTCCCAAGAGTAAGAGCTGTAAGGAAAAAGCACCCACCCGGGTGCTTTTTTCATTCTGGCGCGACAATATGCTCGTTATGTCACGAACACGAGAGCCCCATTGAATCGCCGCCCCATCATCGATCCCGAAGTGCTGCCGGTTGAAGGCACCGGCGCGGGCCTGCCGTCCATCGAGTCCCGCCTGATGACGCCGCCCGGGCTGCGCGAGCGTTTTGCGCGCACGCTCGAATGGAGCGTCGAGCCCGGCGAGGCGCGGCTGCAGGAGGGCGTCGACCCGCGCAGCGCCGCCGTCCTCATCCCGCTCGTCGTTCGCGAGAGCGGCCTCACCGTGCTGCTGACCCAGCGCGCCGATCACCTGAACGACCATGCCGGGCAGATCAGCTTCCCCGGCGGCCGTCGCGAGCCGTTCGATCGCGATGCGACGGCAACCGCGTTGCGCGAGGCGAAGGAAGAAATCGGACTGGCCGCCGAGCCGGTGGAGATTCTCGGTGCGCTGCCCGACTACCTGACGGGGACCGGTTTCTGCGTGACGCCCGTCGTGGCGCTCGTGCATCCGCCGTTCACCGTGCAGGCCGACACGTTCGAAGTCGCCGAGATTTTCGAGGTGCCGCTCGCGTTCCTGATGAGCCCCGCGAACCACCAGGTGCGCGTGTTCCGCTGGGAAGGCGGCGAGCGTCGTTTTTTTGCGATGCCCTATCCCAGTGGCGAATCAGCCGGGCATTACTTCATCTGGGGCGCAACTGCCGGCATGTTGCGCAATCTCTACCGCTTCTTGGCAGCCGGCTGACTTCCCGCGCTGTGCGGCGCGCGCGGCCGGCCGCCGGGCGATCGCATCGTCAGCCATGCGTCGCTTACGCTGTGCTATCGTTATGCAAAAAATGACATAACTCCGAAGACGGCGCACGCATGACTTTCTTTTCGGTTCTCCTCGCTCTCATCATCGAACAGGTCCGCGCGTTGTCGCCGAGCAATCCGGTGTTTGCGCTGTTCCAGTTTCACGCGGAAACCGTCGCGCATGGCCTCGACGCCGGCAAGCAAAAGCATGGCGTGCTCGCATGGCTCGCGGTCGTGCTGCCGTGGGTGCTGATCGTCGCGCTGATCTACTTCCTGCTGTACAAGGTGAGCTTCGTGCTGGCGTTCATCTGGAACGTCGCCGTCGTGTATTTCACGCTCGGTTTTCGCCAGTTCAGCCACTACTTCACCGATATCCATCTCGCGCTCAACAACGACGACGTGCCGCGCGCGCGTGAAATCCTGCATGAGTGGACGGGCCTCGACACGGTCGACATGCCGGTCGGCGAAATCGTCCGTCATACGCTGATTCATGCGGTCGTTGCGTCGCATCGTCACGTGTTCGGCGTGTTCTTCTGGTACGTGCTGCCGATCGGTCCGGCCGGCGCGGTGCTGTACCGCATCTCCGAATATCTCGCGCGCAGCTGGTCGACGCCGGGCGACGATCGCACGGCCGCGTTCTCGACGTTCGCGCAGCGCGCGTTCTTCGTGATCGACTGGATTCCGTCGCGGCTGACCGCGCTCGGTTTCGCGATCGTCGGCAACTTCGAGGATGCAATCTACGCGTGGCGCAATCACACGCGCCAGTGGCCCGACCCGAACGACGGCGTGCTGCTCGCGGCCGGCAGCGGCGCGCTCGGCGCGCGTCTCGCGGGGCCGCTCGCGGAACCATCGAGCCTCGACGCACTGGCGGTCGGCGACAGCGGTCCGTTGACGGTCGGTGACGATTGCACGCCGCGCACGCTGCAGTCGGCAGTCGGCCTGGTGTGGCGCGCCGTGATCCTGTGGATGATCCTGCTGTTGATGCTGACGCTGGCCGTCTGGGTATCGTGACGCGGCAGCGCAGTGCGCGATGAAACGAAAAGGCCGGCTTCATGCCGGCCTTTTTGCTGTGCGTGACCCATTCGCTCAATCGTCGAGCGGATCGCGTATGGCGCCACATTGCCAGCAGGCGGTGAACTGGGCCTCGAGCGCCTCGCCGCACTGACGGCAGCGCCACGGCGCGGCGCCGGCCGACGGGCCGTGCGACGCGGCATCGAGAAGCCGCCGCGCGAGCGCATCGTCGCGCTCGTCGTCGAGCCACAGCTCGGGCGTGCACGCGTCGGCGGGCAGGCCGCCGAGCGCACCGGTCGCGTAGCAGTTGTGCAACTCGCAGCCGATGCCGGCCACCTGCAGCACGTTCGCCCAATGCTGCGCGGTGGCGAGATCGGGGGCCTTGAAACGCATCGCGGCTCCTGTCGGTGAAGGCCGGGCGGGGCGCCGGCCGCCTTCTGCCCGCCGCGGTCAGCGGACGATCTGGCTTGCCTCGTGCACGAGCTGCGCGTAAAGCGCATGCCGCGACGGTGCAATGCGGCCGTCGGCGACGGCCTCGAGAATCGCGCAGCCCGGCTCGTGCAGATGATGGCAATTATAGAAACGGCAGTCCGCGAGCAGCGGGCGGAATTCCGGGAACGCGCGCTCGAGGCGGCCTTCCGTCAGGTGGTAGAGGCCGAATTCCTGGAAACCCGGCGAATCGATCAGCGCGCCGCCGCCGTCGAGCGGGTAGAGGCGCGTGAACGTCGTCGTGTGGCGGCCGCTGTTGAGCGCGGCCGAGATTTCGCGGGTCGCGGCCTCGGCATCGGGCACGAGCAGGTTCACGAGCGTCGACTTGCCCATTCCGGACTGGCCGAGCAGGATGGTCGAATGGCCGGCCAGATGCGGCATCAGCTGCGCACGCGCATCGTCGGGCGCGCCCTTCACCGACAGCTCGAGCACGTCGTAGCCGAGCGCGCGGTAGGGCGCGAGGCGCTCGCGGGCGACCGGCAGCGCGGCCTCGACGTCGATCTTGTTCAGCACGACGAGCGGCTTCAGTTCGTTCGCTTCGGCCGCGATCAGTGCGCGACCGAGCAGGTCCTCGCTGAAATAGGGCTCGGTCGCGAGCACGATCAGCAGCTGGTCGAGGTTGGCCGCGAACAGCTTCGACTTGAACTGGTCGGAGCGGTACAGCAGGTTGCGCCGCTCGCCGATCTCGACGATCACGCCCTGGTCGGCCGACGCCTGCTCGTACACGACGCGGTCGCCGACCGCGATCTCGCTTTTTTTGCCGCGCGGGAAGCACTGCAGCATCGGGCCGCCGTCGTCGGGCGCGACGATGTAGTGGCGGCCGTGCGCCGCGATCACGCGGCCTTCGACACGCGGCGCGCCCGACGCGCGCGGGGCCGGCTTGCGGGAGGTCGGCCGGCTCATGCGTGCTGCATCAGGCGGTCGATCCGCTGCGACGCGGGCGGATGCGAGTAGTAGAAGGCCGTGTAGACGGGGTCCGGCGTGAGCGTCGACGCGTTGTCCTCATAAAGCTTCACGAGCGCGCTGACGAGATCCTGCGCGTCGGTCTGGCTGGCCGCGAACGCGTCGGCCTCGAATTCGTGCTTGCGCGACGTCAGGCTGCTGAACGGAGTTGCAAAGAACAGGAACACGGGGATCGCGAGGAAGAACAGCACGAGCGCGGCGCCCGCGTTGCTCGTGTCGAGCGACGGCGTGACGCCAAGGCCCGTATAGAACCAGGTGCGCTGTGCGAGCCAGCCGAGGAGCGCGAGCAGCACGAGGCTCAGCACGAACGACACGAGCATCCGCTTCATCACGTGGCGGCGCTTGAAGTGGCCGAGCTCGTGGGCGAGCACGGCCTCGATTTCCTGGCCCGTCAGCCGCGCGAGCAGCGTGTCGAAGAACACGATCCGCTTCGATGCGCCGAAGCCCGTGAAGTACGCGTTGCCGTGCGCGGAACGGCGGCTGCCGTCCATCACGAACAGGCCCTTCGCCGCGAAGCCGCACCGTTTCATCAGCAACTCGATGCGCGTGCGCAGCGCTTCGTCCTTCAGCGGTTCGAACTTGTTGAAGATCGGTGCGATGAAGGTCGGATAGATCAGCAGCACGAGCATCTGGAACGCGACCCAGACGATCCAGGTCCACAGCCACCACAGGCTGCCGGCCTGGTTCATCAGCCACAGCACGACGAACAGCAGCGGCAGGCCGAGCACGGCGCCGAGCAGCGTGTTCTTCAGCATGTCGGTGAAGAACAGGCGCTTGGTCATCCGGTTGAAGCCGAACCGCTGCTCGATCCCGAACTGGCGGTAATACTCGAACGGCACGTCGATCACGCTCGTGATCGCGAGCACGGCGGCGACGAGCGCGACCTGCTGCCCGTAGCCGCGGCCGAACCAGCCCGTCAGCAGCGTGTCGAGGGCGCCGACGCCACCCAGCAGCGTGAGGCCGACCAGCACGGCCGCGCTGACGACGATCTCGAACATCGCCAGCCGGGTGCGCTCGACCGTGTAGTCGGCCGCACGCTGGTGGGCGGTCAATGGAATGGTGGCGCTGAACTGCGCGGGCACGCTGTTGCGATGTGCGGCGACGAAGCGGATCTGCCGCGACGCGAGCCACAGCTTGGTGACGACCATCGCGAGCACGGCGATCGCGAACAGCAGGGTGAACGAAAAGGGTGACATCGAAGGCGCCAAAGGGTTCTATGCGAGAATTATATGTTCTTGCGGACCGGGCCCGCTCACGCGATGCCGGCCGCCCGGGCGGCGCCATGCGCCGTCCGCCATTTTCCAGGATGACTCATGACCGATACCGCCGCTTCCGCCAGCCAGCCCGCGCTCGTGCGCAACGAGTTGAACCTCGTCTGGCTCGACATGGAGATGACCGGCCTCGACCCGGATAACGACCGCATCATCGAAATCGCGGTCGTCGTGACCAACTCGACGCTCGACATCGCGGTGGAAGGCCCCGTGTTCGCGATCCACCAGAGCGACGAAACGCTCGCGAAGATGGACGACTGGAACAAGTCGACGCACGGCCGTTCCGGGCTGATCGACCGCGTGCGCGCGTCGACCGTGACCGAGGCGGACGCCGCCGCGCAGTTGCAGGCGTTCCTCTCGCAGTACGTGTCGCCCGGCAAGTCGCCGATGTGCGGCAACTCGATCTGCCAGGATCGCCGCTTCATGGCGCGCTGGATGCCGGAATTCGAACGATTCTTCCACTACCGCAACCTGGACGTCAGCACGCTCAAGGAGCTGTGCCGCCGCTGGCAGCCGGCGATCTACAAGGGCTTCCAGAAGCGTGCGATGCACACGGCGCTCGCGGACATCCACGAGTCGATCGACGAACTGAAGTACTACCGCGAGCATTTCCTGATTCCGGCCGCGTCGGCGCCGGCAGGCGAGTCCGCGCCGGCCGCCTGAGCGGGCCGGCACGCGCTCAGCGTGGCGCGCGCTGCGCGCTCTTCGGCCGGAACGCCGCGACCACCGCGGCGTCGGTTTCGATGTACGGGCCGCCGATCAGGTCGATGCAGTAGGGCACCGCCGCGAAGATGCCGGGCACGGTCGACTTGCCGTCGGCGTCGCGCAGCCCTTCGAGCGTTTCCCGGATCGACTTCGGCTGGCCGGGCAAGTTGATGATCAGCGCCGCGTGGTCGGCCGTCTCGCGAATCACCGCGACCTGCCGCGACAGGATCGCGGTCGGCACGAAATTCAGGCTGATCTGCCGCATCTGTTCGCCGAATCCCGGCATTTCCTTCGTCGCCACGGCCAGCGTGGCTTCCGGCGTCACGTCGCGCCGCGCCGGGCCGGTGCCGCCCGTCGTCAGCACCAGATCGCAGCCGGCGACGTCGACGAGTTCGGCCAGCGTGGCGGAGATCGTCGGCGCGTCGTCCTGGATCAGCCGGGTTTCGGCGCGCCATGGCGAGCGCAGCGCGCCGGCGAGCCATTCCTGCAGTGCCGGGATGCCCTTGTCCTCGTAGATGCCCGTGCTGGCGCGGTCGCTGATCGACACGAGGCCGACCACGAGTTCGTCCGGGTGGTTACGCTTCGTCGTCATGGTCGTCTCCGGCGTCGTCCGGCGCTTCGTCTGCCTCCGCCTCGTCGGTACCGCTCGCGGTCTTGATCCACTGGAACAGCTCGCGGAAGTAGCGCGGCGGCTTGCCTTGCTGCGCTTCCTTGCGCGCGTTGCGGATCAGCGTGCGGCCTTCCTGGATGTCGGCTTCGGGGTGCTGGCGGAGGAACTCGGTCAGCGCGTCGTCGTTCGCGAGCAGCTGTTCTCGCGTGCGCTCGATCCAGTGCAGGCGGGCGGTCGCGGCCTTGTTCACGCCTCGCTGGGCGTCGAGCGCGGTGCGCAGCGCGGCCGTTTCGTCGTCGGTCAGCGAGCGCATCACGCGGCCGACGTACTGGAGCTGGCGGCGCTTGCCTTCGTGGTCGGTGATCCGGCGTGCCTCGCGCACGGCGTCCGCGAGGTCCTCGGGCATCGGCATGCGCTTGAGCGCGTCCTTCGGCAGGTCGACCAGGGCCTGGCCGAGCTCCTGCAGCGCGTGCATCTCGCGTTTCAACTGGGATTTGCTGGGGCGATCGTAGCCATTGCCGGCGTCGTCGTCGGCGTGCTCGATCGGCTGGATTCGGGTTTTGCGTGTCATGGGCGGCATTGTATCGCGGCGCGGACGCCCCAAGCTTGTCGGTATATGGCCCCGGACCTTGCTATGATCGCGGGATACGCAACATTTTGACCATGCGGGCGGATCGCCCGCCACCGGATAACACGACGATGGCAGCCAATCTCGACGTACAAGCGCGCTATTTCCCGCACACGCAGGACCAGCTCAAAGAAATTGCCTCGGACATCCTTCGCCATGCGAAGGCGCTCGGCGCGACGGACGCCGCGACCGAAATCTCCGAAGGCGACGGCCTGTCGGTGTCGGTGCGCCGCGGCGAGGTCGAGACGATCGAACACAACCGCGACAAGATGGTCGGCGTGACGGTGTTCATCGGCAAGAAGCGCGGCAACGCGAGCACGTCGGATTTCTCGCCGGCCGCGATCAAGGATACCGTCGCCGCCGCGTACAACATCGCGCGCTTCACGGCCGAGGACGACGCGGCCGGCCTCGCCGAGGCCGAACTGCTCGAAACCGACCCGCGCGACCTCGACCTCTATCACCCGTGGGCGCTGACGGCCGACGAGGCCGTCGAGCTCGCCCGCCGCGCGGAGGACGCCGCGTTCGCGGTCAGCCCGCAGATCCGCAACTCGGAAGGCGCGAGCGTGTCGGCGCAGCATTCGCAGTTCGTGCTCGCGACGTCGCGCGGTTTCCTCGCCGGCTACCCGTACTCGCGCCACTACATCGCGTGCGCGCCGATCGCGGGCACCGGCCGCCACATGCAGCGCGACGACTGGTATTCGTCGAAGCGCAGCGCGGTCGATCTCGCGGCGCCGGAAGCCGTCGGGCGCTATGCGGCCGAGCGTGCGCTGGCGCGGATGGGCGCGCGCCGTCTCGACACCCGCAAGGTGCCCGTGCTGTTCGAGGCACCGCTCGCGGCCGGCCTGCTCGGCGCGTTCGTGCAGGCCGTCAGCGGCGGCGCGCTGTACCGCAAGACGTCGTTCCTCGTCGACAGCCTCGGCAAGCCGGTGTTCGCACCGCACGTGCAGGTCGTCGAGGATCCGCACGTGCCGCGCGCGATGGGCAGCGCGCCGTTCGACGAGGAAGGCGTGCGCACGCGTGCGCGCAGCGTCGTCAACGACGGTGTCGTCGAAGGCTACTTCCTGTCGACCTATTCGGCACGCAAGCTCGGCACGCAGACCACCGGCAACGCGGGCGGCTCGCACAACCTCGCGCTGCGCAGCTCGAACACGCAGCCGGGCGACGATTTCGACGCGATGCTGAAGAAGCTCGGCACGGGCCTGCTGCTGACCGAGCTGATGGGGCAGGGCGTGAACTACGTGACCGGCGACTATTCGCGCGGCGCGGCCGGCTTCTGGGTCGAGAACGGCGTGATCCAGTATCCGGTCGAGGAAATCACCGTCGCGAGCACGCTGCAGGAGATGTTCCGGCATATCGTCGCGATCGGCGCGGATTCGATCGTGCGCGGTACGAAGGAAACGGGCTCGGTGCTGATCGAGCAGATGACGATCGCCGGGCAGTAAGCGGCGCGGCATCGGCCGCCAGGAAACGAAAAGCCCGACCGGTGTTCATGAGCCGGTCGGGCTTTTTTGTCGCGTGCCGCGTGCCGAGTGTCAGCCGCGCTTGCGCTCGTACACGACGAACGCATAGCCGAACGTATTGGGCGTGGCGGCCTGGTGCGGGTCGCGCGAGACTTCGCGCCAGTGCGCGGGATCGGGCGCCGGGAACGACGCATCGCCGTCGAAATCGGCATCGATCTCGGTGACGACCAGCTTGTCGGCGAGCGCGAGGCCTTCCGCATAGAGTTGTGCGCCGCCGATCAGGAATGCTTCGGGCGCGCCGTCGCGCGCGGCGAGCGTGAGCGCGTCGGCGAGCGACGTGACCGTGTCGCAGCCGTCGAAGCGGCGCGCTGCGTCGCGCGTGACGACGATATTGCGGCGGCCCGGCAACGGCCGGCCGATCGACTCGTGGGTCTTGCGGCCCATCACGATCGGCGCGCCCATCGTCGTGCGCTTGAAGAACGCGAGGTCCTCGGGAAGTTTCCAGGGCAACTGGTTGTCGCGGCCGATGATGCCGTTGCGGGCGCGCGCGACGATCAGGGTCAACGTCGTCATGAAGATCGGGGGAAGAGGAGAACCGGAATGGCGCCGATTCTACCGGAATGGCGGCACGCGACCGCGCCGGGGCGGATGCGCGGGCGTAGGTGCGGCGTTTGCTCCGTGATGTCCTGAATAAAAAGAGTGCCCGCCGGGGGACGGACGCAAAAAACGGTTCGCGTCGCGAAGTCGACGCTGCAGGAAACGACCTGCGCCGTTCATTTTATTCTGCAATCCTCATCGATCAAGCGGCATGATGGAGTCGTGTGCGGATTATTGATGCATGCGGTTCCCTGCGTGTCCTTCCATAGCATGCTGCACGTTGCCGGGGAGCGCCACAGGAATCGGTATCGGCAGCCGGGCCGGCGGGACGAGTTCGTCCCACAGCGTCACCGACGACTTGTCTGACGAACGCGCTCGCGGCGCGGCGACGGGCACGATGCGGAAGCTGTGGTCCTGTTGCATGCGCGGCGCGTTACCGGCAAGCGGCATCGCGCGTTCGGGCCTCGTGCTTTCTTCCGAGCGTGCCGGCGTGAAGTGGCAGGCGAGTGCGAATGCAATCGTCATCTGCACACAAGACTGCAAAAAAATTGTTCGCATGGCCACCTTCTCCCGATCCGTTACGCGTTCAGCGAAATGCATGCCATCGGGCGAAGCGCATTGCCGCGTCTGCGATTTGCGGGGAAGCGTCGTGACTTGCGATCGAAAACGCCGGGAAATGTTTCAGGCGTGAAACGAGGGGGCTCGGGAATACTGCGGATTCAATCGATACGCTTCAAGGATGAAAATTTGCGCGTGTGTCGATGCAGGTACGCGTCGCTGCGCGTTTCTATTTGCAGACGATTGATCAACGTCGACCACTGAGCGATTCGACCGTTCGCTCATCCGCGCTGCAATCGGTTTGTCGTATTCGGCGCCTATAACTAAGCTGTCTTGATCAAAAAAATAACTGGACGCGAGATGAGCGCCATCATGCGAGGCCTGTCGTCGCCGCGTATCGGCATGGCGAATCGAGCCGCTTCGGCTGACCCGGTTCGATCCTTTTGCACGCGACTTGGCGTGTACGGCAATCGTTAGACGGTTGATGAACGGGGTGAGCATATGGGAGCCGAGCAGCGGCATGTGATCTACTTCTCGCGCGAGCCGAACGACGCGTTGCGCGGGCATTTCGACGAATGCGGGTGGCGCGTCGATCTTGCGGAAAGCGCACGCGACGTGCGGCGTGTCGTGCAGCACGGCGTGGCAACGGCCGGCCTGCTCGATTTCTCGCCGGGTTTTCGACCCGCGGATCTGCGCGAACTCGAAGCGTGTCTGAGCATCCAGCACATCGGCTGGATCGCGGCGACCCGGCGCGGCCAGCTGCAGGACGCCACGCTGCGGCATCTCATTCGTGACTATTGCTTCGACTACGTCACGATGCCGTACGAGGCGGCGCGCATCGTCGAGACCATCGGGCATGCGCACGGCATGATCGCGCTGACCGAGCCGGTAGCCGCACCCGTCGGTGCCGGACGCGCCGAAGGCGAGATGGTCGGCACCTGCGACGCGATACTCGGGCTGTTCAGGACGATCCGGCGCGTGGCGACGACCGATGCGCCGGTGTTCATCTCCGGCGAATCGGGTACCGGCAAGGAACTGACGGCCGTGGCGATCCACGAGCGCTCGGCGCGCGCGCAAGCGCCGTTCGTCGCGATCAATTGCGGTGCGATTCCGTCGACGCTGCTCCAGGCCGAACTGTTCGGCTATGAGCGCGGCGCGTTTACGGGCGCGAACCAGCGCAAGATCGGCAGGGTCGAGGCCGCGAACGGCGGCACGCTGTTTCTCGACGAGATCGGCGACCTGCCGCTCGAGAGCCAGGCGAGCCTGCTGCGGTTCCTGCAGGAAGGCAAGATCGAGCGGCTCGGCGCGCATGTATCGGTGCCGGTCGACGTGCGCGTGATCTGTGCGACGCACGTGGACATGGAAGCGGCGCTGCGCGAAGGGCGGTTCCGCGAGGACCTGTTTCATCGGCTGTGCGTGTTGAAGATCGAGGAGCCGCCGCTGCGCGCACGCGGCAAGGATATCGAACTGCTGGCGCGCCACATGCTCGAGCGTTTCAAGGGGGATGCGCATCGCCGCCTGCGCGGCTTCTCGCCGGACGCGATCGCCGCGCTGTACGGCTATTCGTGGCCGGGCAACGTGCGCGAGCTGATCAATCGCGTGCGCCGCGCGATCGTGATGTCGGAGGGCCGGATGATTACCGCGGCCGATCTCGAACTCAACGAATTCGCGGTGCTGGCGCCCGTCTCGCTCACCGAGGCGCGCGAAGCGGCCGAACGGCAGGTGATCGAGCAGGCGCTGCTGCGTCACCGCGGCCGGTTTGCCGACGCGGCGCGCGAACTCGGCGTGTCGCGCGTCACGCTGTACCGGCTGATGTGCGCGCATGGCATGCGCGATCGCGGCGACCCGCTGGGCGGGTTTTCGGCGCCGTTGCCGGAGGTTCGGCATCACGCTTGCTAGAATTGGCGGGTAACGGTCGCCCTCGCGGCCGAAGGAACCCGCATGAAACAGTACCTCGACCTCGTTCGCACCATCCTCGACACCGGCACCTGGCAGGAGAACCGCACGGGCATCCGCACCATCAGCATGCCCGGTGCGATGCTGCGGTTCGACCTGCAGCAAGGTTTCCCGGCGGTCACGACCAAGAAGCTCGCGTTCAAGTCCGCGATCGGCGAACTGGTCGGTTTCCTGCGCGCATCGCGCAGCGCGGCCGATTTCCGCGCGCTCGGCTGCAAGGTGTGGGACGCGAACGCGAACGACAACGCGCAGTGGCTCGCGAACCCGTACCGCCAGGGCGTCGACGACCTGGGTGACGTGTACGGCGTGCAATGGCGCCAGTGGCCCGGCTACAAGGTGCTCGACGCGGGCGCCGAGGCGCAGATCGCCGACGCGACGCGCCGCGGTTTCCGGATCGTCACGCGTTTCGACGAGGACGGGGTGCCGAAGGTGCTGCTGTACAAGGCAATCGACCAGCTGCGCCAGTGTCTCGACACGATCATGGAGAACCCGGCGGACCGCCGCATCCTGTTTCACGCATGGAATCCGGCCGTACTCGACCAGATCGCGCTGCCCGCCTGCCATCTGCTGTACCAGTTCCTGCCGAACGTCACGAAGCGCGAGATTTCGCTGTGCCTGTACATCCGCAGCAACGATGTCGGGCTCGGCACGCCGTTCAACCTGACGGAAGGGGCCGCGCTGCTGTCGCTCGTCGGCCGGCTGACGGGCTACACGCCGCGCTGGTTCACGTACTTCATCGGTGACGCGCACATCTACGAGAACCAGCTCGACATGCTGCAGCAGCAGCTCACGCGCGAGCCGTACGACAGCCCGCGGCTCGAAATTGCCGAGCGCGTGCCGGACTACGCGAAGACCGGCGTTTATGCGCCCGAATGGCTCGAGCAGATCGAGCCGTCGGATTTCTCGCTTGTCGGCTACCGTCACCATGAGCCGCTGACCGCGCCGATGGCGGTCTGAGCCCGGCCTGCGACGGCGGCGGGTGACGCGATCCGCGCCAGGCAGCATGAAGAAGGCCCGACCGGCACTCGCCGGGTCGGGCCTTGCCGTTTCAACGGTCGGATTATTGGTGGCGCCGCTCGTCGTGGCCGCCGGGCGGCGGATTGCCCGGGTGCGGCGCCTCGACGTGCGGCGCCGGTTGCGGCCGCGGTTCCATGCGCGGCGCGGGCATGGACGGCCGCGGTTCCATGTGCGGCGCGGGCATCGACGGCCGCGGCTCCATGCGCGGGGCCTGCGGCTGCGGTCGCGGCATGTCATGCACGGCGGGCGCGGGCGGACGGTACTCGTTCACGTGCGCCGGCGCGACTTCGCGGCGCGGTGCCGGTTGCGCGAATTCGGGGCGCGGTTGCGGTGCCGGAGCGGTCCGCTCGGGCCGCGGCTGCGCATGCCGGGCCGGTGCCGCGAAATCGGGGCGCGGACGCTGCTGCGGAATCTGCGCGGTCATGTCGAGTCGCGGTTGCGGCAACGCGCGCGGCGTTTCCTGCCGACGGGCGGGCTGCGCACCGGGCGTGGCTTCCGGATGCGGGACGGGCGCCGCGCTGCGCACGGGCGGCAGCGCGTTCTGTCCGGCTGCGTGGAGTGCCGTCGGCGGCGTCGGGCGCTGACGCTCCATCGGCGTGTGCGGCTGCATCCACGCGGGCGCCGCGGCCGCATGCGTGTTGTCGCGCCCGGCCGGCTCGTTGGCGGCCGCCGGCGGATGCGGGACGCCATTTCCGGGGCTCAACGCCTGATGCGGAGCCGGATTGCCCGGCGCCTGGGGCATCGCCCCGTTGGCGAAGCGCGGCGCATTGGGGGCTTCGCCGTTCGTCGGTCGTGCGCCGTCCGCCACGACCGGCATCGGCGCACCAGGCCGTGCGGCCTGTGCCGGCTGGCCGTCGCGTACTGTGTGCGCCGGTTGCACGACCGGACCGTGCGGATTCACGAGCTGCACGTTGCGCATCGCCCACGCACCGGCTTTCGGGTTGCCCGGAACGCGGACCGGGCGCGCCTGGTAGTCGGCCGGCACGCTCGTCCTCGCGACCGGTGCGCCTGCACCCGGCACGTGCTGGCCCTGCCGGGCGAGATGCGCGGCCGCCTGGTCACGATAGGCGGCCGGCACGGCCGGATTGCGCGTCGCGACGAACGTGTGCTGTCCGAGCGCCGCCGGCGGACGGTAGCTGGCCGTGCGCAGTCCGCCGGTCAAGCTCTGGCGTACCGGCGCAATGCCGGGCGTTCCCGGCATCACGTGCGCGTTGCGCCACTGCTGCGGATCGACGCGTTGCGCGAAGTGCGCGACGGGCTGGCCGTGCACGAACGCGGACGCCGGCACGGCCGTGATCGCATGCGGCGCGCGGAAATTCACGTACGTCTTGTTGATGTTCGTGATGTTGGTGATGTTCGTCACGTTCACGGTCTTGTTGACCGTCACGTTGTTGACCACGATGTTCCGGTTCACGCGATCGTAGTAATGCGGGCTCCAGCCACCCCAGCCGGGATGCCAGGGTTCGCCCGGGCCGAGTGCGAACCATGCGCAGCCGGCCGCCGCGACGCCGCCGACCGTCAGCGCGACGCTCCAGTCGGGACCGCCGCCGCCGCCCACGAAGGCGACGAGCGCCGGCGCGTAGACGGGCGGCTGGCTGACGACCATCGGGCCGGGCACCCACGCCCAGCTGTCGTCGACATAGGCCCAGCGGCCGTAGTGATACGGCGCGAAGCCCCACGGCGCATCGTCGACCCAGGTCCAGCCCCACGGCGCCTGCCAGATCCAGTGACCGTCGTGATACGGCGCCCAGTCGGCGGGCGTGTCGTTCGGCACCCAGACCTCGCCGTAATTCGGGGTATCGCGCCACGTGCCGTTCGCGTCGAGATCCTGATAGCCGGGCACGTCGCGCGATACGTAGCGGGCCGACACCGAGCGCTGCTCGGCCGCATCGCGGCCGGCGGCCCACTGGTCGAGCGCATCGGGGGCCGGCGCGGCCGATTGCTGCGCGACCTGCAGGTCGGTGCCGGTGAACACGACCTGCTGTCCGGGCGACAGCGGATACTGCCCGTTGCTGCCGTAGACGGTCGCGCTGCCGCTGCGCACGGTGACCGTCGTGCTTGCGCCATTCGGCGCGACGTCGACGCGATAGTCGCCCGGGCCCGAGATGCCGAGCGCGAGATTGGGCGTGTCGATTTCGTACGACCCGCCGGACGGCAGATCGCGCACGTGCGTCGATACGGTGCCGAGCCCGACCTTCAATTGCGTCGTGGTGTCGTCGAGGTTCAGCACCGACAGGCTCGTCGATTCGCCGAGTCGCACCGCGGTCGAGCCGATGTGCAGTTCCGAGCGCGCGCCGGCATCGTTCCACAACTGGTCGCCGGTGGTCAGCGGGCGGTTCACGGCGGCGTACGACCACGTATCGGTGCCGGCGGGCTCCGTCGTCACGGCACCCGACTTGTAGTTGAGCCGGGCGACGCGGCTCGGCGGATCGCCGCCCGGTTGCCGGGCGGCGGCCGCATACGCGGCGGCCTCGGTCGTTTGCGCGAATGCGGTGGGCACGGTCGCCAGCGCAGCGAACGCGAGCAGCGTGCAGCGGGCGGTTCGCTTGAGCGTGAACAGGGAAGCCATGGTGAGCGTCTTCGTCGTTATCGCGGCGCGTCGATTCGTGCCGTTGAATTCACGATATCCGCTCGGCCTGTTTCAGTGCTCGGTGTTTTGTAAGTCGGATGGCACGCGATGTAACAAAACCTGTCCATCGCGCGCCGTTGTCGTCCCGTCGCAATGTATGCGTCAAGCGGACGTAAGCCAGTCGTCGAAAACCTGCTGTCCGGGCACGGTGACGCGCAGCACGCGCGGCCGTGCGGTGCGCTCGATCCAGCCGTGGGCGCAGAAGCTGTCGAGCAGTGCCGCGCCGAGCGCGCCGCCGAGATGGGGGCGGCGCTCGCTCCAGTCGAGGCAGCCGCATGCGAAGCGGCGGCGGCGCGTGCGCTGCTGCGCGACGTCGATGCCCCAGCGCGCGAGCGCCTGGGTGCCGAGTTCGGTGGCTTCGATCGCGTCGCCGTCCGCCTGCAGCCAGCCGCGTGCGGTGAGCCCGTCGAAGATGCGGACCGCCAGTTCGCCGGCCATGTGGTCGTAGCAGGTGCGCGCGTAGCGCAGTTCGGCCGGCACCGCGCGCGACGGCGGCGGCACCGGACGGTTCGGCGCGGCCGCGCGGGCCACGTTCGCGAGCGCCTCGAGCGACGCCGCGATGTCAGCCGACGCGAGCCGGTAGTAGCGGTGCCGGCCGCGCACGTCGAGCGCGAGCAGGCCGCCTTCGGTCAGGCGCGCGAGGTGCGCGCTCGCCGCGGACGGCGACAGCCCAGCGATCATCGTCAGTTCGCCGGCCGGCCGCGCGCTGCCGTCCATCAGCACCCACAGCATCGCGGCGCGCCCCGGATCGGCGATCAGTGCGCCGATCCGGCTCAGGCCCGGAAAGTGGTGGTCGTCTTGATCGGTCATCGTCGTGTCTCGTCAGGCGGAATGACTGCAGTGTAGGTGCTGCGCACATTCGATGTTTCGGGTTCGGGTGAAATGTCGGATGCGGCGGGGCGGTGCGCGACCCGCGGTCGCCGGCCGCGCACGCGTAGAATGGCCGGACGCGGCGGCAGTGGGCCGCCGGATGCGACACAATGCAACGATGAAGACGATTTTCTGCCTGTTGGTCGCCGCGTTCCTTTGCGCGGCCTGTGCGCAGGGCGGTGCGGGCGCCGCCGGCGAGCGGGGCGGCAGCCTCGAGATGTACGGGACGATCGATCAGGGCATCACGGTGCGCCGCTGACGGACGTCGATTGCCGGTGCCGGTGCCGGTTCGGCGCACGGCCGCGGCCGCGGCCGGCCGTGCGGCGGGCGCTGCGACGTGTTGCCGCAGTGCAACGTATAATGCGCCGATTGCCGTACCCCCGCCGCCTGGAGCTACCACGATGTCCCAACCATCCCCCGTACCGGCCGCCCTCGACCGCACCGAAACCGTATTCCGCTTCCTCGCCGAGCCGTCGTCCGTGAACTTCGGCGGCAAGGTGCATGGCGGCGCGCTGATGAAGTGGATCGACGAGGTCGCGTATGCGTGCGCGGCGGTCTGGTCGAGCCGCTATTGCGTGACGGTCAGCGTCGGCAACATCCGCTTCCAGCGTCCGATCCTCGTCGGCAACCTGGTCGAGCTGAAGGCGCGCGTCGTCGCGACGGGCCGCACCAGCATGCACATCCATGTGTCCGTGCACGCCGGCGATCCGAAGGGCGGCGTGCTGCGCCAGACGACCGACTGCCTCGTCGTGTTCGTCGCGGTCGACGAGAACGGCAACCCGGTGCCGGTGCCGCCGTTCGTGCCCGAGACCGACGAGCAGAAGGTGCTCGCGAAGTATGCGGCCGACGTGCGCGCCGCGCTCGACAAGATCGTCGAGATGAAGCCCGAGGAAGTGGCGAAGGGCACCGTCTGACGACAACGGGCGCGGCGTTCGCGCCGCGCCCGTCGCATCATCGCGTCGCCCCCGCGATTACCGCGATCCGATCATTTCCTCGGGGCGCACCCACGCGTCGAATTCCGCCTCGGTCAGGTAGCCGAGCGCAAGCGCGGCGGCCTTCAGCGTCGTGCCTTCCTTGTGCGCCTTCTTCGCGATCTGCGCGGCCTTGTCGTAGCCGATATGCGGGTTGAGCGCCGTCACGAGCATCAGCGATTCGTTCAGCAGCAGATCGATGCGCGCGCGGTTCGGCTCGATGCCCGCCGCGCAGTGGTCGTTGAAGCTCTGCGCGCCGTCGGCGAGCAGCCGCACCGATTGCAGCACGTTGTGCGCGATCATCGGCCGGAACACGTTCAACTCGAAATTGCCGCTCGCGCCGCCGACGTTCACCGCGACGTCGTTGCCGAACACCTGGCAGCACAGCATCGTCACGGCTTCCGACTGCGTCGGGTTCACCTTGCCCGGCATGATCGAGCTGCCCGGCTCGTTTTCCGGAATCGACAGTTCGCCGAGCCCGCAGCGCGGCCCGCTCGCGAGCCAGCGGACGTCGTTGGCGATCTTCATCAGGCCGGCCGCGACCGTCTTCAGCGCGCCGTGCGCGAACACCAGCGCGTCGGCGGCCGCCATCACCTCGAACTTGCTCGGCGCGGTCACGAACGGCAGCGTCGTCAGCCGGCCGATCTCGTCGGCGACGCGCACCGCGAACTCCGGATGCGCGTTCAGCCCGGTGCCGACGGCAGTGCCGCCGAGCGCGAGTTCGTACAGGTGCGGCAGCGCCGATTCGACGTGCCGAATGCCCTGGTCGAGCTGCGCGACGTAACCGGAAAATTCCTGCCCGAGCGTGAGCGGCGTCGCGTCCTGCAGGTGCGTGCGGCCGATCTTCACGATATCGGCGAAGGCCTTCGACTTCGCGTCGAGCGTCGCGCGCAGCGTGCGCAGCGCGGGCAGCAGATGGTTGACGATCGCGTACGCGGCCGCGACGTGCATCGCGGTCGGGAACACGTCGTTCGACGACTGGCCGCGGTTCACGTCGTCGTTCGGGTGGACCTTGCGTGCTTCGCCGCGCTCGCCGCCGAGCAGTTCGCTCGCCCGGTTCGCGATCACCTCGTTGAGGTTCATGTTGGTCTGCGTGCCGGAGCCCGTCTGCCACACGGCGAGCGGGAATTCGCGCGGATGCTTGCCCGCGATGATCTCGTCGGCCGCGTCGATGATCGCGCGCGCCTTGTCGTCGGCCAGCACGCCGAGCGACTGGTTCACGGCGGCCGCGGCGCGCTTGACGATCGCGAGCGCGTGGATCAGCTCGGGCGACTGCTTCTCCGTCGAGATCCGGAAATTCTGCAGCGAGCGTTCCGTCTGCGCGCCCCAGAGCCGGTTGGCCGGCACGGCGATCTCGCCGAACGTGTCGCGTTCCATCCGAACTGCTTCGTTCATGATGCACTCCTCTTGGGAAGGGGAAAGGCCGCGCGTCGCGCGGCGTCTGGCGTATCGTGAGGCAGTCGCGCCGCTGGCGCGACGTGTTGGGTCTTCAACCGACAAGCATAGCGCCGGCCGCGATTTTGCGTCGTGTCGTCGCGCTCAGCGGCTCGATGCGACGAGCGATGCGCTCTTCATATGGAAGCGCCAGGCCATCAGCGCGGCGACGCTCGCGAGGCCGGCCGCGAGCCCCCACCACAGGCCGCGTGCGCCGAGGCCTGCATGGAATGCCAGCCAGTAACCGGTCGGGAAGCCGATGCCCCAGTAGCCGAGGGTCGCCGCGAGCATCGGGATGCGCGTATCGCGCAGTCCGCGCAACGCGCCCGAGCCGACGGTCTGCATGCCGTCGACGATCTGGAACACCGCGGCAATGCCGAGGAGCGATGCGGCCAGCGACACGGTCGCCGCGTTGGCCGGATCGTCGAGCTGGAGGTACAGGCCGACGATCGCATGCGGCACGACGATCAGCACGAGCCCCGACAGCGACATGAACGCGACGCCGAGGCCGAGCGCGACGAAGCCCGCATGCCGCGCGGCGACCGGCTGGCCGGCGCCGACCCAGTAGCCGACCCGCACGTTGGCGGCCTGGCCGATCGCGAGCGGCACCATGAACGCCACCGACGCGACGTTCAGCGCGATCTGGTGCGCGGCAAGCGACGTCGCGCCGAGCACGCCGATGGTCAGGCCCGTGGCGAGAAACAGCGTCGATTCGACCCCGTACGTGATCGCCACCGGCCAGCCGATGCCGATCAGCTCGCCCATCATCGGCAGTTTCGGGCGGGCGGCGGTCACGAAATGGCGGAACCGCTGGCGGCCGTGCAGCAGCCAGATCAGCGCGAGCGCGGTGAGCCAGATGGTGATGGTCGTCGCGACCGCCGAGCCGAGGAAGCCGAGCCGCGGCAAGCCGAAGGCGCCGTGGATCAGCCCGTAGTTCAGCACGCCGTTCACGCCGACCCCGCCGATCGACACCCACAGCAGCCGCCGTGCGGCGCCGATCGCGGGCAGGAAGGCGCGCATCAGCCCGACGCCGATCAGGCTGCCGAGCGCCGCGAACCGCAGGATGCCGGTGTACTCGCCGACGTGACGCGCGAGCGTGGGCGGCTCGTGGAACATCAGCAGGATCGGTTCGGACAGCGACAGCGCGACGATCGCCGGAATCGCGAGCAGCACGGACAGCACGAAGCCGGTCCAGTAGATGTGCGGCACGCGGTGTTCCGCCTGTGCGCCGCGCGCATGCGCGACGCTCACGCTGACCGACGACAGCACACCCTGCAGCACGGTCACGATGACGAAGAAGAAGTTCGCGCCGAGGCCGCCGGCCGCGAGCGAATCGGGGCCGAGCGAGCCGAGCAGCACCGTGTCGGTGACGCTCATCGCCATTTGCGAGAGTTGTGCGATCGCGAGCGGCGCGGCGAGGCGCGCGGTATCGGCGGCATGACTGGACAGCGACGGCGGCGCGGCGGCCGTCCGCGTAAGACCGGAATGCGACATGGAATGGGCGCTCGCGCGGGTGCGGGCCCGCGCTGTCTGTATTTATTTTGAGAGACGGCTAGCTTACGGCTTTATTCGAACGGTGTCGAACGCGCGCGCCGATGGCCATGTCACGGTCAGGGGGAACCGCTATGCGTCGTGAACCGCGATCCGCGTATCGCCGAACAGCACGACCTGGCCCGCGCGGATCTTGCAGGTCTTGCGCAGTTCGACCACGCCGTCGACTTTCACCGCGCCGGACGCGACGAACATCTTCGCGGTGCCGCCACTGTCGGCGAGGCCGGTGATCTTGAGAAGGTTGTGCAGCTCGACGTATTCGCCGGTCAGCGTGAAATCCAGGTTGGGCATGACGAAGGAGGCGCGCGAGGCGCGGGAGGAATCGCCCCGCATCATACGGCACCGCGGGCCCGCGCGCGAGTGCGGCCGCGCGCGCATGTTTGCGCCCCGTAGCTGTTAAGGACTGTGAGCGATTCGTCAGCAAATGAAACGGTGGGTAACAGTCTGAGAGATTCGAGAACCGGCCGTGCCGCCCGCGGGTCTTTCATCGTACCTGCTGCGTGTCGCGGCAGGGGACGCGACGGAGCGTATCGATGCGCTCCGCGCCCACAACTTCTTGAGGAGGATTGTCATGTCCAAGATTCGTACGATGCTGATCGGTGCCGCGCTGACGGCGTTCGCCACTTCGGCCGCATTCGCGCAGACCGGCGTCGCGGCGCAGGGCACCGCAGGCGCGGGCGTGCAGACGCAGGCGCCGGCAGCGGGGGCAGGCGCAGACGCGGGTATGCAGGGTGGTGCCGGCGCGAATGCGTCGGGCAACGCGGTCGGCGGCGCAACCGATGCGGTTGGCGCGGCAGCGGACGGCGCGAAGGATACGGCGGCGTCGTCGGTCCACTCGACCAAGAAGCACGCGAAGCATGCGGCGAAGTCGGCCAAGCATCACGCCGGCTCGGCGAAGTCGAAGGTGGGCGACGAGGCGGTCGAAGGCAGTGCGTCGGCCGGCGTGCAGGGCGGTGCATCGGCCTCGGGCGCCGCGCAGTAAGCGGCACCCCGACGTCGCACGACGCTCGCCCCGGACGGCGCGTCGTGACGGCGATCGACCGGCGGCCCGGTTCGTTTCGCACGAACCGGGCCGTTCTTCATGCGCGGACGCGGGCCGTCACGGCCGGCGCTGCTCCGGCCCCGGTCCGTGCGCCGGTCGTGCCGCGGACGGGGTAAATACGCTGCGCAGCCACGCGGCGAGCCGCGTGAATACGTCGTATGGCTCGTCGACGAAGATCTCGGGCTTCAGCAGCCGCAGATATTCCATGATCTGCTGCGCTTCCTGTTTCTGGAACGAGCCGTGCGCGAGCCCGAGCCGCAGCAGGCCGCGCAGTTCGCCGAGCTTGTCGCGCGCGGCGCTGCCGACGCTCATCTCGCACGCGAGCTTCGCCTCGTAGATGCGCTGGCGCAGCGATTCCGCGAGCCGCCACGCGGGCGTCTGCATCGATTCCTCGAGCGCCTGGATGTCGTGGACCGCGCTCTTGATCTGCGCCGCGAGCGGATCGACCAGCGACGCATCGCCCTGCGCTTCGGCGACGATCGCCTTGGCCCAGTCGCGGCACGCCTTCGCTAGCTCGTCGGGCGTCCATTCGGAGCGCGACGCGAAGCCGAAGCCGAATTCGCCGGCCTGCCGCATCAGGATCGCGACGACGTCCGGGAATTCCTTGTCGAGCGTGCGCTTCGCCCACGCGTACTGGCCGCCCTCGAGCATCCGCTGCACGGCGTGCTCGGTCAGCGGCACCATGTTGTCGAGCAGCTTGGCGCGCAGGAAATCCTCGAACGACGGCGTCGCGAACTGCGGGTCGAGTTTCAGCGACACGCGCACGAACGCGTCGTAGTCCTTGCGCAGGGACGCAAGCGTGTCGTCCTTGAGGGAAAGGGTGATCTGGCCCATGAATCGTCTCGATGGCGGCCCGCGCGGGCCGGCGGCCGACATCGCGCACCGGTGCGGGCGCGGCGTCGACGGACCGGTTCGCGCCGAGGCCGATGGCGGGTCTTCACTTCCTATATCGGCGCGCCGGACGGAAACTTGAGCGCGGCCGGCGAGGTCCGCTCAGGCCGGCAGCCAGTGCGGCATCACGACCCCTTGCCAGAAGAAGAACACCGCGAGCCCGACCGCGATCGTCACGAGCGGCCGGCGTGTCGTCGCCGACACGAGCACGGCGGCGAGCGCGCCGACCAGCTGCGGATTGCGCCAGGTCAGCTCGGCCGTGCCGCCGTGCGGCGAGACGGTCATCGGCACGATGATCGCGGTCAGCACGGTGACGGGCACGAAGCCGAGCGCGGTCCGCACGAGCGGCGGGAAGGTCAGCCGCTCGCCGAACAGGAACAGCGTCGTCCGGATCGCATAGGTGATCACGGCCATCCCGAGGATCAGCAGCGCGTAGCTCACGATGCGGCCTCCGTACGTGAAGCGGTGCGCGAACGCTCGTGCAGCAGCGTGAGCGCGACGCCGACCACGACGCCGGCGGCGACCGCGCCCAGCAGCCCGAGCTTGTACGGCCAGCCCTGCCAGAAGTACGCGAGCGTGCCGGCCGTCGCGGCGGCCGCCAGATAGCGCAGCGTGCCGAGCTGCGGGACGACGATCGCGATGAAGGTGGCCGCCATCGCGAAATCGAGGCCGAGCGACTGGAGGCCCGGAAAGGCCGCGCCGAAGCCGATGCCCGCGAGCGTCCAGACCTGCCAGTTCAGGTACATCGCGAGGCCCGAGCCGAAGAAGTAGTGGGGGCCGATCGCGCCGGGCGGGAAGTGGCGGTAGTGCGCGTAGGCGACCGCGAACACCTCGTCGGTCATCAGCGCGCCGAGCGTCGCGCGCCAGCGCAGCGGCAGGTGCGCGACGTACGGCGCGAGCGTCGCGCTGTACAGCAGGTGACGCAGGTTCACGATCAGCGTCGTCGCGAGCACGACGACGAAGCTCGCGCTGCCCGCGATCAGGCCGAGCGCGATGAATTGCGCGGAGCCCGCGAACACCGCGAGCGACATCAGCGCGCCGTGCCATGCGGCGAGCGGGCCGCCGCCGACGAGCGTGCCGAAGATCACGCCGAACGGTGCCGCGCCGATCATCATCGGGATCGTGTCGCGTGCGCCGTCGAGCCATTCGTTGAGCGGGCGGCGAGGCGGGGGCGTAGGTGTGGGTGTGGGGTTCAAGGGGCGCGTCTCCATGAAATGGAGGATAGCGGGGCGATGCAGCGGCGGCTTGTATGTTCTTGCGCCCGCACGGGTGCCGACGGCGCTGCGTGCGTGCGGGTTGCCGTCCGTCGTCGAATGCAGGGAGCGGCGTCAGCGCGCCTGCCAGCGTCCGGGCGGTACGCCGAACATTCGTTTGAAATGCCGCGTGAAGTGACTCTGGTCGACGAAGCCGCTGGCCGCGGCGACATCGGCGATCGGCACGCCCGCGCGCAACGGCGCAAGCGCGCGCTGCAGCCGCAGCTGGTTGCGCCACGCATGCGGCGGCATCCCGGTCGTGCGCGTGAACAGGCGCGCCGCGTGAAACGGCGACAGGCCGGCGGCCTGCGCGACGTCGTCGAGCGTGACCGTGCCCGTGAGATCGGCGGCGAGCCGCTCGCGCATCGCGTCGACGCGCGGTTCGTCGGCCGCGAGCGCCGCCGGTTGCAGCCGCGCGTCGGCATGGCGCGCGATCAGTGTCGACAGCGCATCGAGCATCGCCGTTTCGGCGGCGAGCGGATCGTAGACGCGCAGTGCCGCGGCGGCCGGATCATTGGCGGCCGGCTGCTCGTGGGGGTGGAACGGCGGCATGCGTTCGCTGCCGGCCTCCATCATCCGGTGGGCCAGCGCGAGCCGTGCCGCGAGATCGGTGTCGCGGATCACGTCGGACGGGAACCATGGCGCATCCTGCGGCCGCCCCGCGATCGCGCTCGCGAGCGCACGAATGTAGTCGACCGGCACGTAGCTCACGCGATAGCACCAGCCTTCGTCGGTCGCGCGCGAGCCGGTGTGCACTTCGCCGGGATTGATCACGGGCACGGTGCCCGTTTCGGCGACATGGCCGCTGCCGCGACAGGTGTAGCGCTCCGCCCCCTCGAGGATCACGGGGATCGTGTACGCGTCGTGCCAGTGCGGCGCGAACGTGTGGTCGCGATAGGTGGCGGTGAGCAGATCCGCGTCCGGCAGCAGCGGCGTGCGCCAGTAACGTGCGGAGTCCGGAAGAAGGCGGGGGGCGGACATGGTCGGGCGCGAGGGCGGTCGAATCGACAGTGTAGCGCTCGCGCGCCCGGCCGGCGCGGGCTTACTTGACCGGAATCGTCGTGCCGGCCGGCATCGGCACGGCGGTCACGGCGTTCTTCGGGCTGCCGCTGACGATGCGGTCGCTGTAGGTCAGATAGACGAGCGTGTTGCGCTTCTTGTCCACCACGCGCACGACGTGCAGCGTCTTGAAGATGAACGACATCCGTTCGCTGAACACGTCGGTCTGCTGCTTGAGCGGCTCCTTGAAGCTGAGCGGGCCGACTTGCCGGCACGCGATCGACGCTTCGCTCGGATCCTCGGCGACGCCGAGCGTGCCCTTGATCCCGCCGGTGCGCGCCCGCGACACGTAGCAGGTGACGCCCGTCACGAGCGGATCGTCGTACGCTTCGACGACCACGCGGTCGGAGCCTGTCACGCGGAAATGGGTGTTGACGCTGCCGACTTCCTCCGCGTGCGCGAGCGGCGCGGTGGCAAAGGCGGAGAGCAGAAGGGCGAGCGACGCGGCGGAAAGGAGGCGGTGCTTCATCGACGGAACCGGATGCGAATGCGGGACAGAAACTCTAGCATGCGCGGCGGTGACCGGCGGGCGCCGGAAAAACAAAAGGCCCGTCGAATGACGGGCCTTTCGCTGTCTGGCTCCCCGACCTGGGCTCGAACCAGGGACCTACGGATTAACAGTCCGGCGCTCTACCGACTGAGCTATCGGGGAATAAATCGGTACATCTGCTTGCGTGTTCGGTAACCAACAAAAAACCCGTCCACTTTCAACGGGCCTTTGTTTTTTGGCTCCCCGACCTGGGCTCGAACCAGGGACCTACGGATTAACAGTCCGGCGCTCTACCGACTGAGCTATCGGGGAACAAACAACAACAGCAGAGAGACGAAATTGTATGGAGTGTTCGCTAACCTGTCAACACTTTTGAGCGGCGGCGCACCAAAAATTTTTTCCGGCGCCGCTGCGCGATCAGCGCTCGAGCAGGTGCAGCTTGTCCTGCACGTCCTTCCACTCGTCCGCGTCGGCCGGTGCCGGCTTGGTCTTCGTGATCGACGGCCAGTCCTTCGCCAGCTCGGCGTTCAGCGCGGTGAACTGCTGCTGGTCGCCCGGAACGTCTTCTTCGGCATAGATCGCATTGGTCGGGCACTCGGCGACGCACACGGCGCAGTCGATGCACTCGTCCGGATCGATGGCGAGAAAGTTGGGACCTTCACGGAAGCAATCCACCGGGCACACATCCACGCAATCCGTGTATTTGCACTTGATGCAGCCTTCGGTCACAACGTGAGTCATTAAAACGCTCCTGCTTGGCGGTATATATGGGGTGGCGTGTGCGCCAAAAGCGGCATTGTAACTGAAGCGCAAAACCCGCATGGCGTGGTCGGCTTTCCGGCTTATATCGTTTCGTGATTAGTTTATGGGGCTGGCGGCGGGCGCGGCGCGTGCGGCCGCGCGCCCGGCGCGTCGGGCAGGGCGGTTTCACGATGGTCGGGCCCGCATTCGGGTAACATGGCCGACAGACCGGGCGGCGCGCGGTGCGCCGGGCCTGTCACGATATTGGCGGTGCCGCAAACATGATCATCACTTCGCTGCTCGACACGGATCTCTACAAGTTCACGATGATGCAGGTCGTCCTGCATCACTTTCCTGCCGCAAACGTCGAGTACCGGTTCCGGTGTCGCACGCCCGGCGTCGATCTCGTGCCGTACATCGACGAGATCCGCGACGAGGTGCGCGGCCTGTGTGCGCTGCGCTTCACCGACGAAGAACTCGACTACCTGCGGCGCATGCGCTTCATCAAGAGCGACTTCGTCGACTTCCTCGCGCTGTTCCACCTGAACGAGAAGTACATCTCGATCACGCCTTCGCCGAAGGGCAACGGCGAGATCGACATCGTGATCGAAGGGCCGTGGCTGCACACGATCCTGTTCGAGATCCCGGTGCTCGCGATCGTCAACGAGGTCTATTTCCGCAACACGCAGCGCGAGCCCGACTATCGCGAAGGCCGCGAGCGGCTGGGCGAGAAGATCAAGCTGCTCGGCGCGAAGCCCGAGTTCGCCGACTGCAAGATCGCCGACTACGGCACGCGCCGGCGCTTCTCGAAGGTCTGGCACGAAGAGGTCGCGCTGACGCTGCGCGACGGGCTCGGACCGCAGTTCGCGGGCACGAGCAACGTGTTCTACGCGATGAAGCACGGCCTGACGCCGCTCGGCACGATGGCGCACGAATACCTGCAGGCCTGCCAGGCGCTCGGCCCGCGGCTGCGCGATTCGCAGACCTACGGTTTCGAGATGTGGGCGAAGGAGTATCGCGGCGACCTCGGGATCGCGCTGTCGGACGTCTACGGGATGGACGCGTTCCTGAACGACTTCGACATGTACTTCTGCAAGCTGTTCGATGGCGCGCGCCACGATTCGGGCGATCCGTTCGAGTGGGGCGAGCGCATGCTGCGCCACTACGAGGCGAACCGCTGCGATCCGCGTACCAAGGTGCTCGTGTTCTCGGACGCGCTCGACATCCCGAGGGTCATGCAGCTGTACGAACGGTTCCGCGGCCGCTGCAAGCTCGCGTTCGGCGTCGGCACCAACCTCACGAACGATCTCGGCTACGTGCCGCTGCAGATCGTGATCAAGATGGTCCGCTGCAATGGACAGCCGGTCGCGAAGCTGTCGGATACGCCGGGCAAGAGCATGTGCGACGACAAGGCGTATCTCGCGTACCTGCGCCAGGTGTTCGGCATCGCGCAGCCGGCCGACGACGCATCGCAGTAAGCGTCGGCCATGCGGCCAGGTGCGTCGCGGCGGGGGCGGCCGGTATAATCCGACGGTATCGCACGCCAACGTCACGAGGACCGTTCATGGACACTTCCGCTGCCCGTCGCCAGATCCTCGCACGCATTCGCGCGGCGCAAGGACGTGCGCCCGAGCCCGATGCAGCGGAGCGCGACGGCGTCGCCGACTATCTCGCCCGCCATCCCGAGGGGCCGCGCCCGCCGATGCCGGCCGACCTCGTCGCCGCATTCGTCGATGAAGCGGCGCGCCTGTCGACGACGGTCGACGAAGTCGCGACGCTGGCCGACGCGCCCGCCGCCGCTGCCCGCTATCTTTCCGCTCACGGCTTGCCGATGCAGGCCGTCGCATGGCGCACGCTGGCCGAGCTCGACTGGGCCGGCGCCGGCCTGTCGGTCGAATGCCGCAAGCCGCGCGACGGCGACCTCGTCGGCCTCACCGGCTGCTTTTGCGCCACCGCCGAAACGGGCTCGCTGGTGCTGCTGTCCGGCCCCGACACCTATGCATCGGCCGGGCTGCTGCCGGAAACCCACATCGCGATCGTGCCGGCGTCGCGCATCGTCGCGGGCCATGAAGACGCATTCGTGCTGATTCGCGCGGAGCGCGGCGAATTGCCGCGCGCGGTCAATTTCGTATCGGGCCCGTCGCGCACCGGCGATATCGAGCAGACCATCGTGCTGGGCGCACACGGCCCGTACCGCGTTCACGCGATCGTCGTGCGCGGTGCATGACGATCGCGTCCGATCGATCCTCACTCGACTCACTCGCACAAGGAAGTTCTGCATGAAACGACATGCCGCCTGGGCGGGCATGGCGTCGGGAGCCGCGCTTGGCGCCGTTCCCGCGCTCGCATCGGCCGCCACGCTCGACGGTGCCACGCTGTCCGCACTCTGGGGCATTCCGTTCGCCGGGGTCCTGCTGTCCATCGCGGTGTTCCCGCTCGTCGCGCCGGTGTTCTGGCATCGCCACTTCGGCAAGATCGCTGCGGCGTGGGCGATCGCGTTTCTG
The DNA here is from genome assembly GCF_905339955.1 of Burkholderia sp. BCC1996. NCBI lineage: Bacteria > Pseudomonadati > Pseudomonadota > Betaproteobacteria > Burkholderiales > Burkholderiaceae > Burkholderia > Burkholderia sp. BCC1996. The sequence continues at coordinate 128,352 of NZ_CAJPHM010000020.1, read as the reverse complement.
GTCCCGTTCGCGGTCGCGTTCGGCGCGGGCACGGCGTTCGGAACGCTGGTGCACGCGCTGCTCGAGGAGTACATCCCGTTCATCGTGCTGCTGACCGCGCTGTATACGGTCGCCGGCGGCATTTGCGTCAACGGCAACCTGCACGGCACGCCGAAGCTGAACACCGCGATCCTCGCGCTCGGCACGCTGCTCGCGAGCGTGATGGGCACGACGGGCGCCGCGATGCTGCTGATCCGGCCGCTGCTGCGCGCGAACGACAATCGCAAGCACGTCGTGCACGTCGTGATCTTCTTCATCTTCCTCGTCGCGAACGCGGGCGGCTCGCTGTCGCCGCTCGGCGATCCGCCGCTGTTCCTCGGCTTCCTGAACGGCGTGAGCTTCTTCTGGACGACCACGCATCTCGCGCTGCCGATGCTGTTCATCTGCGCGGTGCTGCTGACGCTGTTCTTCGTGCTCGATACGTACTTCTACCGGAAGGGCGGCGAGGAGCGGCCGGTCGTGCTCGACCCGACACCCGACGATGGCGCGCTGTCGATCGACGGCAAGGTCAACTTCGTGCTGCTCGCGGCCGTGATCGGCCTCGTGCTGATGAGCGGCATCTGGAAGCCGGGCATCGCGTTCGACGTATGGGGCACGCACGTCGCGCTGCAGAATCTCGTGCGCGACGTCGCGCTGGTTGTCGTGGCGCTCGCGTCGCTCGCGCTGACGCCGCGCTCCGCGCGCGAAGGCAACGCGTTCAACTGGGCGCCGATCGAGGAGGTCGCGAAGCTGTTCGCGGGGATCTTCGTGACGATCGCGCCGGTGATCGTGATCCTGCGCGCGGGGGCGGACGGTGCGTTCGCGCAGATCGTCCATCTCGTGACGGGGTCGGACGGCAAGCCGATCGATGCGATGTACTTCTGGGCCACCGGCCTGTTGTCGTCGTTCCTCGACAACGCGCCGACCTACCTCGTGTTCTTCAACCTCGCGGGCGGCGACGCGCAAGCGCTGATGACGGCGGGCGCGACGACGCTCGCCGCGATCTCCGCGGGGGCCGTGTTCATGGGCGCGAACAGCTACATCGGCAACGCGCCGAACTTCATGGTGAAGGCGATCGCGGAATCGCGCGGCGTGAAGATGCCGAGCTTCTTCGCGTATCTCGGTTGGGCGCTCGTGATCCTGGTACCCGTATTCCTGCTGACGTCGTGGATCTTCTTCACGGCGTAGGCTGACGATTTTCAACCAAGCGCGGACGGTTCGGGCGGCGCACGATGCGCCGCGTTCCGGCCGCGGCATGCGGAGATGGCGATGCAGAAGATCCTGGTCGCACGTCCGATCTTTCCGGACGTGATCGAACGGCTCGAGCAGTATTTCGAAGTCGACTGGAACAACGGCGACGCGCTCGCCCCCGATGCGCTCGCCGCGCGTCTCGCGGACAAGGACGGCGCGCTGACGGCGGGCGACCCGGTCGGCGCGGCTGCGCTCGCGGCGGCGCCGCGCCTGCGCGTCGTGTCGAACATGGCGGTCGGCTACAACAACTTCGACATGGCCGCGTTCAATGCGGCGAACGTGCTCGGCACCAACACGCCCGACGTGCTGAACGAATCGACCGCGGATTTCGGCTGGGCGCTGATGATGGCCGCCGCGCGCCGGATCGCCGAATCCGAGCACTGGCTGCGCGCCGGGCACTGGCAGAAGTGGGCGTACGACGGTTTCCTCGGCGGCGACATTTACGGCTCGACGCTGGGCGTCATCGGCATGGGGCGCATCGGCCAGGCGCTCGCGCGCCGCGCGCGCGGCTTCGGGATGCAGGTGATCTATCACAACCGGTCGCGGGTCGCGCCCGAGATCGAGGCCGAGCTGAACGCCGAATACGTGTCGAAGGATGCGCTGCTCACGCGCGCCGATCACGTCGTGCTCGTGCTGCCGTACACGAAGGAGAACCATCACACGATCGGCGCGGCCGAACTCGCGAAGATGAAGCCCACCGCGACGCTGACCAACATCGCGCGCGGCGGCATCGTCGATGACGCGGCGCTGGCCGTCGCGCTGCGCGACGGGACGATCGCCGCGGCCGGCCTCGACGTGTTCGAAGGCGAGCCGAGCGTGCACCCGGCGCTGCTCGAGGTGCCGAACGTCGTGCTGACGCCGCATATCGCGAGCGCGACCGAAAAGACGCGCCGCGCGATGGCGAACCTCGCGGCCGACAACCTGATCGCCGCGCTGGGCGAAGGGCCGCGCGCGGGGCAGCCGCCGAATCCGATCAACCCTGACGTGATCGGGAAGCCGCGCGCATGACGACGATGTTGTTGCTGGCGGCGGTCGTCGTGCTGGCCGTCGCGCTGGCGGTGGCGATCGTCGCGATCGTGCGCGGCGGCGGCCGCCACGACGACGCGGCCGTGCTCGGCGACCAGATCGAGGACGCCGCGCACGCGCAGGCGCTCGCGGTCGAGCGGCTCGAACGCGAGCTGCGCGGCGAGATCGTCGAGAACGCGCGTGGTTCGCGCACCGAGCTGGCCGGCAGTTTCTCGCAGCTTCAGCAGACGCTCGCGACGCAGCTGACGAGCATCGCGACCGTGCAGAACAACCAGATCGACGGTTTCGCGCAACAGCTCGGCAAGCTGGTCGCGGGCAACGCGCAGCAGTTCGACGCGATGCGCGAGAGCGTGCAGCGCCAGGCGCAGCAGGCGCGCGAAGAGCAGACGGTCGCGCTGCGGCTGTTCGGCGACACGCTGAACCGGCAGCTCACGCAACTGACCGAGGCCAACGATCGCCGGATCGGCGAAGTGCGCGCGACGCTCGAACAGCGATTGAAGGAAATCGAGACGAACAACGCGGCGAAGCTCGAGGAGATGCGCCGCACCGTCGACGAGAAGCTGCATGCGACGCTGGAGCAGCGGCTCGGCGAATCGTTCAAGCTCGTGTCGGACCGGCTCGAGCAGGTGCACCGCGGGCTCGGCGAGATGCAGACGCTCGCGGCCGGCGTCGGTGACCTGAAGAAGGTGCTGACCAACGTGAAGACGCGCGGCACCTGGGGCGAGGTGCAGCTCGAAGCGTTGCTCGAACAGATGCTCACGCCCGACCAGTATGCGAAGAACGTCGCGACGGTGCCGAAGAGCAGCGAACGCGTCGAATTCGCGATCCGGCTGCCGGGCCGCGAAGCCGGCACGCGCGACGCGCCGCCGGTGTGGCTGCCGATCGACGCGAAGTTTCCGCGTGAGGACTACGAGCGGCTGATCGATGCGCAGGAGCGTGCCGATTCGGTGGCGGTCGAGGAGGCGGCCCGTGCGCTCGAGGCGCGCGTGCGGATGGAGGCGCGTACGATCGCCGAGAAGTACGTCGCACCCCCGCATACGACCGATTTCGCGCTGCTGTTCCTGCCGACCGAGGGGCTTTATGCGGAGATCCTGCGCCGCCCGGGGCTGACCGACCTGCTGCAGCGCGACTATCGCGTGACGGTGGCGGGGCCGACCACACTGACCGCGTTGCTGAACAGCCTGCAGATGGGCTTCCGCACGCTCGCGATCGAGCAGCGCTCGAGCGAGGTGTGGCAGGTGCTCGGTGCGGTGAAGACCGAATTCGGCAAGTTCGGCGACGTGCTCGCACGCACGAAGGCGCAGCTCGAGACGGTCACGCGTTCGATCGAGGCCGCCGAGCAGCGCACCCGCGTGATGAACCGCAAGCTGAAACAGGTCGAGGCGTTGCCGGGCGAGACGGCGGCCGGGCTGCTCGGCGCGGAAGCCGCCGACGGCGCCGATGCGGACGACGCATGACGCATCCCGCATGATGCACGCAGCCGAAACCGGCTGGAACGAAGACGGGCGCCGCGGCGCCCGTTTTCCTTTGACACGGCGACCGGCGTAGCCGGCGCGCGTTCAGCGTGCGGCGAGCGCGTCCAGTGCGTCGCCGGTGACGCGTACGGTGCGCCACTCCGGCAGCACGGTCGCGCCCATCTTCTCGTAGAAGTCGATCGCCGGCTGGTTCCAGTCGAGCACCGACCATTCGAAGCGAGCGCAGCGGCGCTCGACGGCGAGTGCCGCGAGGTGCTGCAGCATCGCGGTGCCGAGGCCCGTGCCGCGCTGCGATGGCTGCACGTACAGATCCTCGAGATACAGCCCGCGCCGGCCGAGGAACGTCGAATAGTTGTGGAAGAACAGCGCATACGCGACGATCGCGCCGTCGCGCTCGGCCACCAGCGCTTCGGCGGCGGGGCGTTCGCCGAACAGCGCGTCGGCCAGGTCGGCGTCGCTCGCGACGAACAGGTGCGTGAGCTTTTCGAACTCGGCCAGCTCGCGCATCAGCGCGAGGATCGCGCCGACGTCGCGCGTTTCGGCCGCGCGGATCAGCGGTGCGCCGCTCACGCTTCCTCCGGCGGATCGGACAGCACGATCTCGATGCCGCCGAAGCGCGACGCGACCCAGTTGTACGCGTGGCAGGCGATCCACAGCAGCACGAAACCGAGGATCGCGTTCAGCAGCAGCGCGCTCAGGATCGTGCTCAGTTCGACCATCCCGTAACGGATGTACGCGACCAGGATGCCGAGCAGCACGATCGGCACGCTGAACGTCAGGTAGACGAGGATCAGCGCCTTCGCGGTCTGCCCCGCGGCGATCGACGAGATTTGTTTCTTCATGTGCGGATTGCCCCCGTAGAAATATACCGATTGGAATTCAGATCAGGCCGTCGAGCGGCAGGATGTCGACCGGGGCGCCCGCGTCGACTGCCGCGGAATCGTGGCCCAGGACGATGAAACAGTTGGCGGCCGCAAGGCCGCTCAGCGATGCGGAGCTCTGCGAACCGGCCGGCGCGACGTCCCACTGGCCGTCGGCGGCGCGCGTCGCGATCGCACGCAGGTATTCGGTACGGCCCGGACGCTTTTTCAGCGCCTGCGTGCTGCGTGCCGTGTACATCGCCGGCGGCGGCGTGTGCGCGCCGGCCAGCGTCAGCAGCGCGGGGCGCACGATCGCGTAGAACGTCACGGCGGAGGCGACCGGATTGCCGGGCAACCCGAAGAACAGCACATGGCCGTCGCCCGTGCGCGCGAGCGTGCCGCACGCGAGCGGCCGGCCGGGCCGCAGCGCGAGGCTCGCGAAGGTCACGTCGCCGAGCCGCGCCATCACGTCGCGCGTGAAATCGGCTTCGCCGACCGACACGCCGCCGGACGTGATCACCGCGTCGGCCTGTGCGGCGACCGCATCGTGCAATGCGCGTTCGAGCGCGGCGGGATCGTCGCGGACGATCCCGAGATCGAGTGCGTCGATGTGCAGCCTTTCGAGCATCGCGACCAGCATCCCGCGATTGCTGTCGTACAGCGTGCCGCGGCCGAGCGGCTCGCCGGGTTCGCGCAGTTCGTCGCCGGTCGAGAACACGGCGACGCGCACGCGGCGGCGCACCGTGACTTCGCGCAATCCGAACGATGCGAGCAGGCCAAGATCGGACGGGCGCAGGATGCGGCCGGCGGCAAGCGCGCAGGCGCCGCGCGCGAGATCCTCGCCGGCCCGGCGGCAGTTTGCGCCGCGCGCGACCTCGTGTGCGGCGAAGCGGATGACGTCGCCGTCGACGCGCACGCGCTCCTGCGGAATGACCGTGTCGCATCCGGCCGGCATCGCCGCGCCGGTCATGATGCGGATGCACGTGCCGGGCACCACGGCCCCATCGAACGGATGGCCGGCGAGTGCCGTGCCGGCGACCGTCAGCGCGATGTCGGCGGCCGCTGCCAGCGCGACTGCGCTGCCGTCGAATGCGTAGCCGTCCATCGCCGAGTTGTCGTATGCGGGAATGTCGAACGGCGCATTCACGTCGGCCGCGAGCATGCGGTCGAGGGCGTCATGCAGCGGCACCGTTTCGCACGCGTCGACCGGCACCGCGAACCGGCACGCGAGCGCCTGCGCATCGGCGAGCGACAGCGGGGCCGCGGAATCGGGTGCGGTTCGGGAGGCGGGCGAGGATTGCGTGATCATCAGTCGGACTGCGCCGCAAGGCGTATCGGGTTCGTGGCCGGTGGCGCGCGGAGGGCGCCGAAGCGCGAAGGCGCATGCGGCGGGCGGGAACGGATGCCGGTGCCGTCAGCGGCGGGCAAGCGCGGCAAGTTCCTGCCAGGAATTGGCATTGTAAAACGCACGCTCGTCGCGAAACTCGACTTCGACCGTCTTGTGGCGCGCGTACCACGCACGCACCTTGCGCTCGCCGGCCGTGAGCCTGGCCGCGAGATCGTCGGCGAGCGACGCGCGCAGCAGCGCGAAGGTCGGCTGCGGCGAACGCGCGTGGTGCGCGTCGACGGTCACCGCCATCGCGATGTCGGCCTGCCGCGCGTCGAGCGCCGCGTGCAGCCGCGCGACGAGGTCGGCCGGCAAATAGGGCGTATCGCACGGCGAGCACACGACGAGCGGTGCGCGCGCCGCGCGCATGCCGGCGAGCAGGCCCGCGAGCGGGCCGGGGAAATCGGGGGTTTCGTCCGGCACGATGCGCGCATCGAACGGCGCACCGAGTTCGGCGTAGCGCGCGGCGTTGCGATTCGCGCTGATCAGCGTCTCGTCGACCTGCGGCGCGAGCCGGCGCAGCACGTGCAGCGCGAGCGGCGTACCGTCGAGCAGCTGCAGGCCCTTGTCTGCGCCGTCCATGCGCGTCGCGCGCCCGCCCGCGAGCAGCAGGCCGGTGATGGAAGGCGAGGCGGAAGCGGACATCGCGGGAAAGCGGGGCGGGCGGCGCGCGTCAGCCGCCGATGTACGACATTTCGACGCGCTTGCCGGCGCCGTCGGGCGCGGCGTCGGCGGCCGCGCTGCCGCGCAGCTGCGAGTAGCGGTCGGTGCGGGCCTGCCAGATCCGGGCGATCGCGGTCGCGATCTCGGCGTCGCTCGCGCCGCCGCGCACCAGTGCGCGCAGGTCATGGCCGGTCGACGCGAACAGGCACAGGTACAGCTTGCCTTCGGTCGACAGCCGCGCGCGCGTGCAGTCGCCGCAGAATGCCTGCGTCACGCTCGAGATCACGCCGATTTCGCCGCTGCCGTCCGCGTAGCCCCAGCGCTGCGCGGTTTCCGCCGCCGTGTGCGGCTCGAGCGGCACGAGCGGGAACTGCTCGGCGATCCGTGCGACGACGTCCGCGGACGGCAACACTTCGGTCATGTTCCAGCCGTTCGACGTGCCGACGTCCATGTATTCGATGAAGCGCAGGATCACGCCGGTGCCGCGGAAGCGCTCGGCCATCGGCAGGATCTCGCCGTCGTTGGTGCCGCGCTTCACGACCATGTTGACCTTGACCGGCGCGAGGCCCGCGGCCTGCGCGGCGAAGATGCCGTCGAGCACGTCGGCGCTCGCGAAGTCGGCGTCGTTCATGCGCTTGAACAGCGTGTCGTCGAGCGCGTCGAGGCTGACCGTCACGCGTGTGAGGCCGGCATCCTTCAGCGCGCGCGCCTTGCGCGCGAGCAGTGAGCCGTTGGTGGTCAGCGTCAGGTCGAGCGGGCGGCCGTCGTGGGTCGTCAGGCGCGCGAGGCGCTCGATCAGGAATTCGAGGTTCTTGCGCAGCAGCGGCTCGCCGCCGGTGATCCGGATCTTTTCGACGCCGTGTGCGACGAACAGCCGTGCCACGCGCTCGATCTCTTCGTGCGTGAGCAGGGCGCTGTGCGGCAGGAACGGGTAGTCCTTGTCGAACACGTCCCGCGGCATGCAGTACACGCAACGGAAGTTGCAGCGATCCGTCACCGAGATGCGCAGGTCGCGCAGCGGCCTGGCGAACGTGTCGGCCAGGGCGCCGTCAGGGGTATGCGCGACGCCGGAGATATCCGGCATCCCGCTGACGTCGGCGAGGGGAATGATGCGTCGGGACATGTTGAAAGAAGTGCGAGCCAGTCTTCTATTTTAGCCGCAAGCGGCCGGCCGGGCCGGTGGGCGGAAACCCGCAGCGCGAACATGAAAAAGCCCGCCGGAGGCGGGCTTTTCCTGGTCGGGCGATGCGCCGCTTAATGGTGCGACGTCTCGACCTGCTGCATCGGGGTCGTATCGACCGGCGGCAGCGCCTTGCGCTCGCGCGGGACGCGGGCCGGACGCGGCAGGCGCGACGCGGCTTCCTGTGCAGCGCGGAACTTGTCGGCATCCGTGTTCACCCACACGAGGCCGGCTTGTTCCAGCACGACGTCGAGGCTCGCCGAAGCGGGCGCAGCGGCCGGTTGAACCGGCGCCGGCGCGGGCGCGGCAACGGCTTCGACCGGGGCCGGTTCGACCTGAGCCGGTTCGACGGCTGCCGGCGCGACCGGTGCCGGCGCGACCGGTGCCGGAGCGACTTCAACCGCGGCGACCGGTGCCGGTGCGGCTTGCTCGACGGGCGCGGACTGCGGCGCTTCGACGGCAGCCGGCACTTCGAACGCATCGGTCGGCGACACCGCGACCGGTGCCGGGCCGGCTTCCGGAGCAGCGGCCGGCGCGACCGGTACCGATTCGGCGACCGGTGCGACCGGGGCGGACTCGATCGGCGCGACCGGCGTCGCTTCGACGCGAACCGGTGCCGGTTGCGGCTCGACCACGGCCGGCTCGACCGCTTCGGCACGCTGTTCGATTGCGGCCTCGGCTACCACGGCGCCCGCTGCGGCGACCGCTGCCACGGCGACCGGTGCGGCCGTATGGGCCGGCTCGACCGCGCGCGGGGCTTCCGTCGTCACAGCTTGCACGGCTTCGCCGTCCGCGCCTTGCTCGGCGTGGTCGACGACTGCGCCTTCGTCCTCGCGCTCGCGACGACCGCCGCGGCGACCGCGGCGGCGGCGACGACGTTCCTCGCCGTCACGTGCGCCGGCTTCCGCGTCGGCTGCGACATCGGCGCCCGGCAGGGCGACGGCTGCGGCCTGGTCGGCTTCCGCTTCCGGATGGTTCTCGCCACGGGTGACGGTCTCGAGCGTAGCCGCGTGTTGCGTCGGCTTGCGGCGCTCACCGCGCTCGCGACGTTCGCCGCGTTCCTGGCGCTCGCCGCGGCCGGCTGCCTCGACGGCTTCCGGCTGCTCGGTGCGCTCGCGCGGTTCGCGGTTCTCGCGCGGTTCGCGCGGCTCACGGCTTTCACGCGGCTCGCGCGGTTCGCGGCCTTCGCGCGGGCCACGGCCCTCGCGACCTTCGCGGCCCTCACGACCTTCACGGCTTTCGCGCGGCTCGCGGCCTTCACGCGGTTCGCGACCCTCGCGCGGTTCACGCGGCTCGCGCGCTTCCTTGCCTTCGCGCTCCTGGCGTTGCGACTGGCCACGGCCTGCCGCTGCCTGGTCGCGACCACCCTGAGCCTGCTGGGCGCCGCCACGACGATTGCGGTTGCGATCGCCGCCGCGCTGCTCGGTCTTCTCGGTCCGCTCGCGGGCCGGACGGGCAGCCTGTTCCTTGGCCGGTGCCGGTGCGACCGGCGCGGGCGCCGGAGCCGGCGACATGCCGAACAGACCCTTCAGCCAGCCGATGAAGCCGCCGCTTGCCGCGGCGACCGGTGCGGGTGCCGCAACCGGCTCGACCGGGCGCTGCGGTGCCGGGCTCGGCGCCGGACGCTCGGGCGTGATGCCCTTGACCGCCGCTTCCTGCTTCGGCTTCACGTCGGCCGCGCGCTTGCTGTAGCCGGTTTCCGACTCCAGTTCGCGGGCGGCTTCCTCGGCCATCTTCCAGGACGCGCGCGGATCGTCGAGGCGCGCGTCGTCATGGCGCAGGCGCTCGAGCTTGTAGTGCGGCGTATCGAGGTGCTTGTTCGGGATCAGCACGATGCCGACCTTGAAGCGCGACTCGATCTTGTTGATTTCCTGACGCTTTTCGTTGAGCAGGAAGGCGGTCACCTCGACCGGCACCTGGCAATGGATCGCCGCGGTGTTTTCCTTCATCGCTTCTTCCTGAATGATCCGCAGGACTTGCAGCGCGGACGATTCGGTATCGCGGATGTGGCCCGTGCCGTTACAGCGCGGGCACGTCACGTGGCTGCCTTCCGACAGGGCCGGACGCAGGCGCTGGCGCGACAGTTCCATCAGGCCGAAGCGGGAGATCTTGCCCATCTGCACGCGCGCACGGTCGTGCTTGAGCGCGTCCTTCAGGCGTTGCTCGACTTCGCGCTGGCTCTTCGCCGACTCCATGTCGATGAAGTCGATCACGATCAGGCCGCCGAGGTCGCGCAGGCGCAGCTGGCGGGCCACTTCGTCGGCCGCCTCGAGGTTCGTGCGGGTCGCCGTTTCCTCGATGTCCGCGCCCTTGGTCGCACGCGCCGAGTTCACGTCGATCGCGACGAGCGCCTCGGTGTGGTCGATCACGATCGCGCCGCCCGACGGCAGCGGCACCGTGCGCGAGTACGCGGTCTCGATCTGGTGCTCGATCTGGAAGCGGGAGAAGAGCGGCACGTCGTCGTGGTAGCGCTTCACCTTCGACACGTTGTCCGGCATCACGATGTCCATGAACGCACGGGCCTGATCGTAGATCTCGGTCGTGTCGATCAGGATTTCGCCGATATCGGGCTGGAAATAGTCCCGGATCGCGCGGATCACGAGGCTCGATTCCAGATAGATCAGCATCGGCTGGCCGGCATTGCCGCTTTGCGACGCCGCTTCGATCGCGCGCCACAGCTGCAGCAGGTAGTTCAGGTCCCACTGCAGTTCCTCGGCGCTGCGGCCGATGCCCGCGGTGCGGGCAATCATGCTCATGCCGTCCGGAATCTGCAGCTGCGCCATGGTTTCGCGCAGTTCCTGACGCTCGTCGCCTTCGATCCGGCGCGACACGCCGCCGCCGCGCGGATTGTTCGGCATCAGCACGAGGTAGCGGCCGGCGAGCGAGATGAAGGTCGTGAGGGCGGCGCCCTTGTTGCCGCGCTCTTCCTTCTCGACCTGGACGATCAGCTCCTGACCTTCGCGCAGGGCATCCTGGATGCGCGCGGAGCGCATGTCGATGCCTTCCTTGAAGTACTGGCGGGCGACTTCCTTGAACGGCAGGAAGCCGTGGCGGTCTTCGCCGTAGTTGACGAAGCACGCTTCGAGCGACGGCTCGATGCGCGTGATGACACCTTTGTAGATATTGCCTTTGCGCTGTTCGCGCCCGGCTGTCTCGATGTCGATGTCGATGAGCTTCTGCCCATCGACGATGGCGACGCGCAGCTCCTCCTGCTGCGTCGCATTGAACAGCATGCGTTTCATGAACGACTCCAGGCGGCTCTGCTGCCGGCGCCTCGCGGTTGTCAGTCGCGAGGGCGGGAACGACGGCAGGCCGCGCCTTGTTGTGTTGTCACAAGCACGCTGGAGCGGGAAGGATGGCGGGGAGAATTGCCTGAAGAGGCGCTTGGGCCCGAAAGACGGGGCCGGCGGCCATAGGGCACCTGCGAACACGGCTTCAAAGCACGGCGTCCACACACCGCACGCTGCGAAAGCGCGCTAAGCCTGAGACCGGGGCACTGCCACGGGGCGCGCGCAATGCGTCGCGCGCGCCGACGGGCGGCAGATGCTGCGGCTTGGGCCGCAGCGGGGAGTATCGAATCCAGCCCGACTTTCCCGCCTGGGGTGTACTTCCCTGGTTTGACGTCGCCAAGCCCCGCACGCTTCGCGGGGCCAAATCGGGCGCAACGCCGTAATTTTCGCAACCGGCAGCCTGCGGACGCACCTCGCGCCGTCGGGCTGCCGATCAAATTCTTTTCAACCAACTTTCCGTTACCGCGGCGCCTGGTCGACCGAATCCGCCTGTGGGCGCGATCCTTGCCGACGGCCGGCGCCGTGCGTGCAACTTGCTGCATCTCTTTGATTAGGGGCGAGCAGCAGACCCCCGGCGCAAGTAAAATAACGGTTTGCGCTTGCGCCTTGCCCGATTCCGTCGGGACCGGCCTGTCAGGCCACCCTCAACGTCAGGCTGGGCAAAATTATATTCAGTATGAATGAGTTAGGCAAAATATCCCAGAATTCAGTCGCAAGCGGCCAGGTATCGATGATCCAGATCGACGAAAACTCGGCCGGTCAGCGGATCGACAACTTCCTGTTGCGCGTCTGTAAAGGCGTGCCCAAAAGCCATATTTACCGGATCCTGCGCAGCGGCGAAGTCCGCGTGAACAAGGGTCGGGTCGACGCCCAGTACCGTCTCGCGTTCGGCGACCTCGTACGCGTGCCGCCCGTGCGGGTGGCGGCGGCCGACCTCGCGCGTGCCGACACGCCGATCGTGCCGCCCGCGCAGTTCGAGGTGCTGTATGAAGACGACGCGCTGCTCGTCATCAACAAGCCGGCCGGCGTCGCCGTGCACGGCGGCAGCGGCGTCGCGTTCGGCGTGATCGAGCAGATGCGGCAGGCCCGCCCGCGCGCGAAATTCCTCGAACTCGTGCACCGGCTCGACCGCGAGACCTCCGGGATCCTGATGCTCGCGAAGAAGCGCACGGCGCTCGTCGGCCTGCACGAGCAGATCCGCGAGAACCGGATGGACAAGCGCTACTTCGCGTGCGGACACGGCGAATGGCAGCCCGACTGGGGCCGCCGTCGCGTGGTGAAGGTCCCGCTGTTCAAGTATTCGACCCCGGAAGGGGAGCGGCGCGTGCGCGTACAGGACGATGGCCTGCCGTCGCACACGGTGTTCAACCTGATCGAGCGCTGGCCGGACTACGCGCTGGTTGAAGCGGAACTCAAAACGGGTCGGACCCATCAGATCCGGGTGCACCTCGCGCATCTCGGCCTGCCGATCGCCGGCGACGCCAAGTATGGCGATTTCGCACTGAACAAGGCGCTGGCGCGCGCGAACGCGCAACCGTCGCTCAAGCGGATGTTCCTGCATGCGCACCGGCTCAAGCTCGCGCATCCGCTGACCGGCGAGGCGCTGCAGTTCGATGCGCCGCTGCCGGACGAATGCCGGCGCTTCCTCGATCAACTCAGCGCTCTGCGCGATACCGCCTGACTCGCATGGCCCGACAGCAATTTGATCTGATCGTCTTCGACTGGGACGGCACGCTGATGGATTCGACTGCGCACATCGCGCACAGCATCCAGGCCGCCTGCCGCGATCTCGGCCTGCCCACGCCGTCGGACGAGGCGTCCCGCTACGTCATCGGCCTCGGCCTGCGCGATGCACTGCAGATTACTGCTCCGACCCTCGATCCGTCCGACTATCCGCGGCTGGCCGAACGCTACCGCTATCACTACCTGCTGGACGATCAGCGCATCGAGCTGTTCGCCGGCGTGCGCGAACTGCTCGCGGAATTGCGCGATACCGGCTACTTGCTCGCGGTCGCGACCGGCAAGGGCAGGGTCGGGCTGAACCGCGTGCTCGACCAGTCGAAGCTCACGAGCCTGTTCGATGCGACGCGCTGCGCCGACGAAACGTTCTCGAAGCCGCACCCGGCGATGCTGCACGAACTGACCCGTGAATTGGGGCAGGATCTCGCGCGCACCGTGATGATCGGCGACACCACGCACGACCTGCAGATGGCCGCGAGTGCGGGGGCGGCCGGCATCGGCGTCGCGTACGGCGCGCACACGGCCGATGCGCTGGCCGCGCTGACACCGCGCTTCGTCGCGCCGGACGTCGGCGCGCTGGCCGCGTGGCTGCGGGAGCACGCGTGAGCGCGGCGCCGGATGCCGTGCGCGTGTGCGCATCGGACGCGCTGGCCGACGGCGGCGCCGGCGTGCGCGTCGATGCGACGCTGCGCGGCGAGCAGGCGGTCGTGTTCTTCGTGCGCTACGAAGGCCGTGCATACGGCTACCTGAACCGCTGCGCGCACGTGCCGATGGAGCTCGACTGGGCCGAAGGGCAGTTCTTCGAGTCGTCGGGCCTGTACCTGATGTGCGCGACGCACGGCGCGATCTACGCGCCGGATACCGGCAAGTGCGTCGGCGGCCCGTGCCGCGGCGGCCGCCTGCGGCCGGTCGAGGTCGACGAGCGCGACACGCCGGGCGGGCGTGCGGTATTCTGGGTGCCGGATGCCGACCTGGGTCCCGCCGCTCCGCCCCCTCCCGCCACGACCGACTGACGACACCACTGCATGGCCGACCAACCGAACCTTCCTGATTCCTCGTCCCGTCCCGACAGCCGCGAACCGAACTGGGAGCGCGCGGCGCTCGAGCGGATCGCGCTTGCGGCCGTCAAGGAACAGCGCGCCGCGCGGCGCTGGAAGATCTTCTTCCGCTTCGCGTTCCTCGGCGTGTTCGTGCTGCTCGCGTTCGCGCTGATCGATTTCTCGAGCGACTCGAAATTCTCGGCGAGCGGGCGCCACACGGCGCTCGTGACGATCGACGGCGAGATCGCGGCGGGCACCAACGCGAACGCCGACGACATCAACACGGCGCTGGATACCGCTTTCGACGACAGCGGCACGGCCGGCGTCGTGCTGCGGATCAACAGCCCGGGCGGCAGCCCGGTGCAGGCCGGGATGGTCTACGACGAGATCCGCCGGCTGCGCATGAAGTATCCGGACAAGCCGTTGTACGTCGTCGTGACGGACATGTGCGCATCGGGCGGTTATTACATTGCGTCCGCCGCCGACAAGATCTTCGTCGACAAGGCGAGCATCGTCGGCTCGATCGGCGTGCTGATGGACGGGTTCGGCTTCACGGGCCTGATGGGCAAGCTCGGCGTCGATCGCCGCCTGCATACGTCGGGCGAAAACAAGGGCTTCTACGACCCGTTCTCGCCCGAGACGCCGAAGATGGATGCCCACGCGCAGGCGCTGCTCGACCAGGTCCATGCGCAGTTCATCAAGGCCGTGAAGGACGGCCGCGGCAAGCGGCTGCACGAAACGCCCGACATGTTCTCGGGCTTGTTCTGGACCGGCGAAAAGAGCGTCGAGCTCGGGCTCGCCGACGGCTACGGCACGACCGACACGGTCGCGCGCGACGTGCTGAAGGCGCCGGATCTCGTCGACTATACGGTGAAGGAAAGCCTGACGAACCGCGTCGCGCGCAAGTTCGGCGCGGCGGTCGGCGGTGCCGCGATGAAGGCGCTCACCGCGGGCGGCACGTCGTTCAGCCTGCGCTGAGCGGCGGCCAGCCGGCGCCGCGGCGAACGGGGCAGGGCGCCCCGGGTCGCGCGGCCGCCGGCTTCAGTTCGCGAGCAGCAGGAAGATGGCGGGGCGCTTCTGCAGATTCGGCGCAGGCGTCTTTTTCCAGTCCGCCACGGAGCGGCTGGCGATCGTCTCGGTCTCGAGGGTCAGGTCGGCCGCGACGCAGATCTGCGTCGACGGCGCGCAGGTCGCGATCAGCGTATCCAGCATCGCCTGGTTCCGGTACGGCGTCTCGATGAAGATCTGCGTCTGGCGCGCCTTGCGTGACAGTTGCTCAAGTTCGCGCAAGCGCTTCGCACGTGCGGCCGCATCGACCGGCAGGTAGCCGTTGAACGCGAAACTCTGGCCGTTCAGGCCCGACGCCATCAACGCGAGCAGGATCGAACTCGGCCCGACGAGCGGCACGACCTTCACGCCGCGCTCGTGCGCGCGGCGCACCAGCAGCGCGCCCGGATCGGCGACGGCCGGGCAGCCGGCTTCCGACACGAGGCCGGCGTCCGCACCGGCCAGTATCGGCGCGAGCAATCGGTCGATGGCGCCGGCCGGCGTATTGACGTTCAGTTCGCTGATCTCGATTTCCTGGATCGGCCGCGTCGTGCCGATCTTCTTCAGGAACGCGCGGGTCGTTTTCGCGTTTTCGCCGATGTAATAGCCGAGTGTGCCGGCGCGCGCCTGCACGGCGGCGGGCAGCACGGCGGCGAGCATCGATGCGTCGCCCTCGCCGAGCGTGTTCGGGACGAGATAGAGCGTGCCGGCGGTCATGCGCGGTCTCCTTGGGGTGCGGCGAACAGCGGATAACCGACGGCGCGCAGCATCCGCGTGAGCGCGATCAGCGGCAGGCCGACGAGCGCCGTCGGGTCGTCGGAGTCGATGGCATCCAGCAGCGCGATGCCGAGCCCTTCGGACTTCGCGCTGCCGGCGACGTCGTACGGCGTTTCCGCGCGCAGGTACGCATCGAGTTCGGCCTCGGGCAGCGAGCGAAAGCGCACGTGCGTGACGACGTCCTCGCTCTGCGTTTCGCCGGTGCGGCTGTCGTACAGGCTGAGCGCGCTGTGGAATTCGACGTCGCGGCCCTGCATCGACAGCAGCTGCGCGAGCGCGCGCTCGTGCGTGCCGGGCTTGCCGATCTGGTGGCCGTCGAAGGTCGCGACCTGGTCCGACCCGATCACGAGCACGCCGTCCGGCGCGTCGATCGTCGCGGCGACCGCGCGCGCCTTCGCACCGGCGAGGCGCAGCGCGGTCGCGGCCGGCGCTTCGTCCGCGAGCGGGGTTTCGTCGAGGTCGGGCGACACGACGTCGAACGGCAGGCCGAGGCGCTCGAGGAGCGCGCGGCGGTAGCGGGAACTGGAGGCGAGAATCAGCCGCGGCGGGCGGCAAACGGTATCCGGCATGGTCGGTTGGGTCGGTGAGTCGTCGGGTGTGGCGCGGTGTTGCAAGGGCGCAAGCATAAGTGATTGACCGCAAAAGGTAAAACAGGTATGCTTTCCCGCTTTTCGTCGGCAGGCTTTCCGCAGTGGTGGCGCCTGCCGGGTCTTCGGAAGTAAAGTACGTAATCGTGCGAGGCGTACGTGGCGTGGATCGCGTACGTGCGCGGCGTCAAATGAGTGGCGCCAGCAAGCCGGATCCCGCAAGTCAGCCTGTAGGCAGGAGCGCAACATGAACACTTCTTCTGGCAAGCCTGCGGCAGCGCTTGATCCGCACGCGGTCGACCTGTTCGAATTCGCCCGCAGCGGGCGGCAGGCAGCGGGTGCCGTGCGCCTGTCGCAACTGCCGCGCATGCTGAACGAAGTGCCGGCGGACGCGCCCGATCGCGACACGGTCTTCACGTGGCAGGCCGAAGGGTTCACCCAGAAGGAGTTGCAGGACGACGGCGCCGATGGGCAGCAGCCGTATCTGCGCCTCGCGGTGCACGGCCATGCGTGGCTCACGTGTCAGCGCTGCATGACCCCGTACGACCAGACGTTCGACGTCGACATGACGTACCGGGTCGTTGCGACCGAAGAAGAAGCTGAAGAATTTCCGCTCGACGACGATGAAGCCGATGTGATCGTGGGCTCACGCCAGTTCGATCTCGTCGACTTGATCGAAGAGGAATTGCTGCTTTCGTTGCCGCTCGTGCCCAAGCACGAGGTTTGCCCGGCAGTTCACGAAAGCCTCGTGTCGGGTGCGAGCGGTCCTTCGGAAGACGCGGACGACGAGTCCGCCGAAGACGAGGACGAAGGCAAACGGCCGAATCCGTTCGCAGCGCTGGAAGCGCTGAAGAAGGACGGGGACGGCAGCAAGAAACACTAAGCAGTTGTGGCGCGGGAAGGCGTAAGGGCTTTGGGCCAGGGTAGTTAAGCGCCGGATCGGGCTGTGTTAGAATCCGGAAAATTATTTAGGAGTTAGTCATGGCAGTCCAGCAAAACAAGAAGTCGCCGTCGAAGCGCGGCATGCATCGTTCGCACGATTTCCTGACGGCAGCGCCGCTGGCAGTCGAGCCGAGCACGGGTGAAGTGCACCTGCGTCACCACGTCAGCCCGAACGGCTACTATCGCGGCAAGAAAGTCGTCAAGACGAAGAACGACTAAGCGTCAAGTCACGCGTTGCGCGCTACGATCGCCGTTCGCGTGACAACTGGTTCGCTTGACACTTTCCTGGCGCAACAAAAAGGCGGCATTCAACTGCCGCTTTTTTGTGCCTGAAATTCGTCGCATTCCATGACCGTAAAGCTCACAATCGATTGCATGGGAGGCGACCACGGCCCGTCCGTGACCGTTCCCGCGGCAGTCAAGTTCGTCCGCGCGCATCCCGATGCGCACCTGATGCTCGTCGGCATCGAAAGCGCGATCCGCGCTCAGCTGAAAAAGCTGAAAGCCCTCGACGATCCCGCGCTGACCATCGTGCCCGCCACCGAAGTCGTGGCGATGGACGACCCTGTCGAAGTGGCGCTGCGCAAGAAGAAGGATTCTTCGATGCGTGTCGCGCTCAACCACGTCAAGGAAGGCGCGGCCCAGGCCTGTATTTCCGCCGGCAACACCGGCGCGCTGATGGCCGTTTCCCGTTATGTGCTCAAGACGCTGCCCGGCATCGAGCGGCCCGCGATCGCGTTCGCGCTGCCGAACCCGACCGGCTACACGATGATGCTGGACCTCGGCGCGAACGTCGACTGCGAGCCGCAGCACCTGCTGCAGTTCGCGGAGATGGGGCACGCGCTCGTCGCCGCGCTCGAAGGCAAGGAGCGTCCGACGATCGGCCTGCTGAACATCGGCGAAGAGGTCATCAAGGGCAACGAGACCATCAAGCGCGCCGGCGAACTGCTGCGCGCCAGCACGCTGAATTTCCGTGGCAACGTCGAAGGCAACGACATCTACAAAGGCACGGTCGACGTGATCGTCTGCGACGGCTTCGTCGGCAACGTCGCGCTGAAGACGTCCGAAGGGCTCGCGCAGATGCTGTCCGACATCATCCGCGAGGAGTTCGGCCGGTCGCTGATGTCGAAGCTGATGGCGCTGCTCGCGCTGCCGGTGCTGATGCGTTTCAAGAAGCGCGTCGATCACCGCCAGTACAACGGCGCGGCGCTGCTGGGGCTGAAGAGCCTCGTGATCAAAAGCCACGGTTCGGCCGACGCCTACGCGTTTGAGTGGGCGATCAAACGGGGTTATGATGCCGTCAAAAACGGCGTGCTGGAGCGCCTCACGCGTGCGATGGCGGACAATTCGGTGTCGCTCGGCGACGGCGAACACGACGCGGGCGGCGCGGGCCCGACGAGCCCGGCCGCAGGCCACCACGCCGAACCTTCCGCTGCGCAATCCTCTAAAGCATAAATGGCCCAATCGACTCTCTATTCCCGCGTGCTCGGCACGGGCAGCTACCTGCCGCCCGACCGGGTCACGAACCAGCAGCTCGCCGACCGTCTCGCGAAGGAAGGCATCGAGACGAGCGATGAGTGGATCGTTGCGCGCACGGGCATCCATGCGCGCCATTTCGCCGCACCGGACGTCACGACGAGCGATCTCGCGCTCGAAGCGGCGCGCCGTGCGATCGAGGCGGCCGATATCGATCCGCAGTCGATCGATCTGATCATCGTCGCGACTTCGACCCCCGATTTCGTGTTCCCCAGCACGGCTTGCCTGCTGCAGAACAAGCTCGGCATCAAGAACGGCGGCGCGGCATTCGACGTGCAGGCCGTGTGCTCGGGCTTCGCCTATGCGATGGCGACGGCCGACAGCTTCATCCGCAGCGGCCAGCACCGCACGGCGCTCATCGTCGGCGCGGAGACGTTCTCGCGCATTCTCGATTTCAAGGACCGCACGACCTGCGTGCTGTTCGGCGACGGCGCGGGCGCGGTGATCCTGTCCGCATCGGAAGAGCCGGGCGTGCTCGGCAGCGCGCTGCACGCGGACGGCAGCTATTCGAACATCCTCTGCACGCCGGGCAACGTCAATCGCGGTGTGATCGACGGCAGCGCGTTCCTGTACATGGATGGGCAGGCCGTGTTCAAGCTCGCGGTCAACGTGCTCGAAAAGGTCGCGATCGAGGCGCTCGCCAAGGCGAACCTCGCGCCCGAGCAGGTCGACTGGCTGATTCCGCACCAGGCCAACATCCGCATCATGACCAGCACCTGCCGCAAGCTCGGCCTGCCGCAGGAGCGCATGGTCGTGACGGTCGACCAGCACGGCAACACGTCGGCGGCGTCGATCCCGCTGGCGCTCGACGCCGCGGTGCGTGACGGCCGCATCCAGCGCGGTCAGCACGTGCTGATCGAAGGCGTCGGCGGCGGCTTCACGTGGGGCGCGTCCGTCTTCCGCTACTGATCCGCGGCGCGCAACTGCTGCGCGCGGATCCCGAACCGGCGCGCCGTTCGTGCGCGCCGTCCGAATCGATTCAATTGGGGACGATATGAAATTCGCATTCGTTTTTCCGGGGCAGGGCTCGCAGTCGGTCGGCATGCTCAACGCATTCGCCGATCTCGCCGTCGTGCGCGAGACGCTCCAGGAAGCATCCGATGCACTCAATCAGGATCTCGGCAAGCTGATCGCCGAAGGTCCGGCCGAAGAGCTGAATCTGACCACCAACACGCAGCCTGTGATGCTGACGGCCGCCTACGCGTGCTATCGCGCATGGCAGCAGGCCGGCGGTCCGGCACCGTCGATCGTCGCGGGCCACAGCCTCGGCGAATACACGGCGCTCGTCGCCGCGGGCGCGATCGCGTTCAAGGACGCGGTGCCGCTCGTGCGCTTCCGCGCGCAGGCGATGCAGACGGCCGTGCCGGTCGGCCAGGGCGGCATGGCGGCGATCCTGGGTCTCGATGATGACACGGTGCGCGCCGTGTGCGCCGAAGCCGCGGAAGCGGGCATCGTCGAAGCGGTGAACTTCAACGCGCCGGCGCAGGTCGTGATCGCGGGCGCGAAGGCGGCCGTGGAGAAGGCCTGCGAGATCGCGAAGGCGAAGGGCGCGAAACGCGCGCTGCCGCTGCCGGTATCGGCGCCGTTCCATTCGTCGCTGCTCAAGCCGGCGTCGGACCAGTTGCGCGACTATCTCGCGAACGTCGACGTGAAGGCGCCGCAGATTCCGGTCGTCAACAACATCGACGTCGCGGTGGTCAGCGATCCGGCCGCGATCAAGGATGCGCTGGTGCGCCAGGCCGCGGGCCCGGTGCGCTGGGTCGAATGCGTGCGGCACATCGCGGGCACGGGCGTCACGCACGTGATCGAATGCGGTCCGGGCAAGGTGCTGGCAGGCCTGACGAAGCGCATCGACGGCAACCTGGTCGGCGCATCGGTGTTCGATCCGGCTTCGCTCGACGAAGCACTGAAGCTGGCGACCGCCTGACGCGGCGCCTTTCCTCAAGAGACGGATATTCGATTCATGGAAAAGACTCTCGATAAACAGGTCGCGATCGTGACCGGCGCATCGCGCGGCATCGGCCGGGCGATCGCGCTCGAACTCGCGCGCCTGGGCGCGACGGTGATCGGCACGGCGACGAGCGAATCGGGCGCCGCCGCGATTACCGCCGGGTTCGCGGAAGCGGGCGTGACGGGCCGCGGCGCGGTGCTGAACGTCAACGACGCGGCGGCAGCCGAAGCGCTGATCGACGCGACCGTGAAGGAATTCGGCGCGCTCCACGTACTCGTCAACAACGCGGGGATCACGCAGGACCAGCTCGCGATGCGGATGAAGGACGAGGACTGGGATGCGGTGATCGACACCAACCTGAAGTCGGTGTTCCGCCTGTCGCGCGCGGTGCTGCGCCCGATGATGAAGGCCCGCGGCGGCCGCATCATCAACATCACGTCGGTGGTCGGCTCGGCCGGCAACCCGGGCCAGGTCAACTACGCGGCCGCGAAGGCCGGCGTCGCGGGCATGACGCGTGCGCTTGCACGTGAAATCGGCAGCCGTGGCATCACGGTGAACTGCGTCGCGCCGGGCTTCATCGACACCGACATGACGAAGACGCTGCCGGAAGAACAGCAGGCCGCGCTCAAGACCCAGATTCCGCTCGGCCGCCTCGGCAGCCCGGCAGACATCGCCCATGCCGTCGCGTTCCTCGCATCGCCGCAGGCCGGTTATATCACCGGCACGACGCTGCACGTGAACGGCGGCATGTACATGTCGTAACGGTTTTCGTTTACCATCCGCGCCGTATCCCGTTTTTCAGGCGGATCGGTGCTTGATCGACCATCAAGCCAACGCGCGTTTTGCCGTCAGCAAACCTGATAAAATGCGCGCACTTGTAAATCTGAACTTTCCCTCGGAGGGGTAATGGATAACATCGAACAACGTGTCAAGAAGATCGTCGCTGAGCAACTGGGCGTCGCGGAAGCCGAGATCAAGAACGAAGCATCGTTCGTGAACGATCTGGGCGCGGATTCGCTCGACACGGTCGAACTGGTGATGGCTCTGGAAGACGAGTTCGGCATGGAAATCCCGGACGAAGAAGCAGAGAAGATCACGACCGTTCAGCAAGCGATCGACTACGCTCGCGCAAACGTCAAGGCGTAAGCGCGTTTCGCGCTTGTCCGCCACGTCGCCGCGATCTTCGCGATTGACGCGCCATCCTGCCGGCTTCGTGCCGGACGGACTAACAGCCACAGGGCTCGCAGGGCTGGTTCCTGTGGCCACTGTGGCTTTTGTTTTTGTCATCCAATAATGGAAAAGAGGTTACCGTGAGCCGCCGTCGTGTTGTTGTTACAGGCCTGGGGCTGATTTCGCCTGTTGGCAATAATGTTGCCGACGGCTGGGCCAATCTCGTCGCCGGCAAGTCCGGTATCGCCACCGTCACGAAGTTCGATGCGTCGAACCTCGCCTGCCATTTCGCGGGCGAAGTGAAGGGTTTCAGCGCCGAGGAGTACATCCCGGCGAAGGAAGCCCGCAACATGGATACGTTCATCCATTACGGCATCGCAGCCGGCGTCCAGGCGATCCGGGACAGCGGCCTCGAAGTGAACGAAGCCAATGCGGAACGCATCGGCGTGCTGGTCGGCTCCGGTATCGGCGGCCTGCCGATGATCGAAGACACGCACCAGACCTACGTCGATCGCGGCCCGCGCCGGATTTCGCCGTTCTTCGTGCCGGGTTCGATCATCAACATGATCTCGGGTCACCTGAGCATCATGTTCGGCCTGAAGGGCCCGAACCTCGCGGCCGTGACGGCCTGCACGACCGGTCTGCACAGCATCGGCCTCGCGGCGCGCCTGATTCAGGCCGGCGACGCCGACGTGATGGTCGCGGGCGGCGCCGAATCGACGGTGTCGCCGCTGGGCATCGGCGGTTTCGCGGCCGCGCGCGCGCTGTCGACCCGCAACGACGATCCGGCCACCGCGTCCCGTCCGTGGGACAAGGACCGCGACGGCTTCGTGCTGGGCGAGGGTGCAGGCGTGATGGTGCTCGAGGAATACGAGGCGGCGAAGGCACGCGGCGCGAAGATCTATGCGGAAGTCTCGGGCTTCGGCATGACGGGCGATGCGTACCACATGACCGCGCCGAACATGGACGGTCCGCGCCGCTGCATGGTCGCGGCACTGCGCGACGCCGGCGTGAACGCGGACGAGGTCCAGTACCTGAACGCGCACGGCACGTCGACGCAGCTCGGCGACAAGAACGAGTCCGATGCGGTGAAGGCGGCATTCGGCGAGCACGCGTACAAGCTCGTGGTGAACTCGACGAAGTCGATGACGGGTCACCTGCTGGGTGGCGCGGGCGGCCTCGAGTCGGTGTTCACGGTGCTGGCGCTGCACAACAACGTGTCGCCGCCGACCATCAACATCTTCAACCAGGACCCCGAGTGCGATCTCGACTACTGCGCGAACACCGCGCGTGACATGAAGATCGACGTGGCCGTGAAGAACAACTTCGGCTTCGGCGGTACCAACGGCACGCTGGTGTTCAAGCGCGTCTGACGCTGAAATCGCTTGACGAGTCCATTCGATGCTCCGGCCGGGCGTCCGCAATGCTTTGCATTGCGGGCCTCGGCCGTGTCGTATGTGGTGCTGGCCGCGTTCGTCGCGGCGGCGGCCGCCTCCGCGTACCTGTTCTGGGCGCCGCGGGCCGGTGCCGCCGCCGGCGCGTGCGTGTCGGCGGCGACGGCCGCGCTGCTTGCCGTGTGCGCCGCGCGGGCCTGTGCCCGCCGGCTGCCGGCCGAGTTGCGGATCGATGCATTCGGGGAGATTGCGGCGTTTGGCCGCACCGGGCGCTTGCTGGCCCGGGGCCGCGTGACGGGCCATGCACATTGGAGCAGCCTGCTGCTCGTGCTGTCGGTCGGGCAGGGCGCCCGGCGCGCGCGGCCGTTGCTGATTCCGGCCGATGCGCTCGACGCCGCGTCGTTCAGCGCGCTGTCCGTGCTGGCGCGTACCGCGGGCACGGCGGGGCGGGCATGACGGCGGCGCGGTTACCAGCCGTAACCAGCGGCCGGCGCCGGAACGCTACAATAACGCTCCGCGTTGCATCCCTAGTTAACGGATTTGTCAGGTGAGTGAAAAAGAAATCGATCAGGCTCTGGTCGAGCGCGTACAGAAAGGCGACAAGGCAGCGTTCGAACTCCTGGTCTCCAAATACCACCGCAAGATCATTCGGCTGATCTCGCGCCTCGTGCGGGATCCCGCCGAGGTCGAGGATGTGGCCCAGGACGCGTTCATCAAGGCGTATCGTGCGCTGCCGCAATTTCGCGGCGAGTCGGCGTTCTACACGTGGTTGTACCGGATTGCCGTCAATACGGCGAAGAACTACCTTGCGACGCAGGGCCGGCGGGCACCGACCTCCACCGAGGCCGATGCCGAGGAAGCGGAAACTTTCTCCGACGCAGACCAACTAAGGGATATCAACACGCCTGAGTCGATGTTGATGAGCAAGCAGATTGCCGAGACGGTTAACGCTGCAATGGCCGTCCTGCCCGAAGAGCTGCGCCAGGCGATTACGCTGCGCGAGATCGAGGGCTTGAGCTACGAAGAGATCGCGGAAATGATGGATTGTCCGATCGGGACGGTCCGGTCGCGGATCTTCCGGGCGCGCGAGGCAATCGCTGCGAAATTGCGTCCGCTGCTCGATACGCCCGAAGGCAAGCGCTGGTAAGCGCGACGGGTGCAACGACGCGGGTCGGGGTCTATTACGGATAGAGTCGTGAAATCACGACGGGGTGTGTGCAAGATGGGGAGCATCATGGGGTCGGTCAATACGCAGTCGCAAGCGTGCTCGCGCAGCGAGCGCCTTTCCGCTCTGGTCGACGGTGAACTGTTCGACGGCCCGGATCACGGGCAGTTTCTGGCTGAGCTCGACCGCGCGGATCGCGCTGCGTGGGCCCATTACCACCTGATCGGCGATGCGCTGCGCTCGGACGAGCTCGCGCTGTCGCCCGCGCTGAGCGTCGCGTTCACCGCGCGCATGTCCGCCGCGCTCGAAAGCGAGCCGCACCTGCTCGCGCCGGCCGCCGCGCCGGTCGCGCGCAAGCTGCTGTCGCTGCGCCGGCGTGTCGTGCCGGCGTTCGCGGTGGCCGCCGCGGCAGCCACGCTGACGTGGATCGTCGTCCCGCAGATGCAGACGGCCGGTGTGCCGGGCGCCGTCCAGGTCGCATCGGCAGGCGCGCCGCAAGGCGGCAACCTGCAGCGCGTGACGGTTGCGCAGGCATCCGCGCAGCCGGGCCTGCAGGACGTCAACATCATCCGCGACGCAAGTCTCGACCAATACCTTGAAGCGCACCAGCAATTCGCGCAGCAGCCCGTCGTCACGGGCTCGATGCCGCTGATCCGCGCTGCCGTGACCACCACGCCAGGCCAATAAACCCGATGCGGACATTGCAGTTGAATCACGCCATCTCCGGATGGAAGCGGCTGCCGGCTCTCCTGCTTTGCGCAGCCGCCCTGTTGTCCGTTCAGTCCCTGCCTGCCAGCGCCCAGCAACCGGACGATCCCGTCGCGACCCGCAAGGGTGCGGCGGACTGGCTCGACCGCATCCAGCAGGCGGCGCAGCAGCAGAGCTACGAGGGTACGTTCGTCTACCAGCGCGGCGCGTATGTCCAGTCGTCGCGCATCGCGCATGTGGCGTCCCGCGACGGCGAGTTCGAGCGGATCGAGTCGCTCGACGGCAAGCCGCGCAAGGTGCTGCGGCATAACGACGAGCTGTACACGTTCGTGCCCGAGCGCAAGCTGTGCGTGGTCGAGCGCCGCCAGACGCGCGATTCGTTCCCCGCGCTGCTCGGTGCCGGCGGCGAGCACGTGATGTCCGTCTACGACGCGAAGCTGCTCGGCAAGGACCGTGTGGCCGGAATCGACGCGCAGGTGGTCGAACTCGTGCCGAAGGACGCGTACCGCTTCACCTACAAGTTGTGGGCCGACGCCCGCACCGGGCTGCTGCTGCGTTCGCAGACGCTCGATGCGAGCGATCACGTGCTCGAGCAGGTCGCGTTTTCGCAGCTGCAGACGGGCGGCGCGACCGGTGACAAATCCGCGATCGCGGCCGGCATGCGCAACCTGAGCGGCTGGACGGTGGTCCGCCCGCCGGTCGCGGCGGTCGACATGGAGGCGCAGGGCTGGCAGATCGCGCCGACCATCGCCG
This sequence comes from Burkholderia sp. BCC1996, assembly GCF_905339955.1. Lineage (NCBI taxonomy): Bacteria > Pseudomonadati > Pseudomonadota > Betaproteobacteria > Burkholderiales > Burkholderiaceae > Burkholderia > Burkholderia sp. BCC1996. Next base: position 102,392 of record NZ_CAJPHM010000020.1, on the reverse strand, counting down.
GCTTCCGGAAGATTCGCGAGGTGCGCCGGCCGATGGCCGCGCGCGACGCCGGCGATCCGCCGATTCCGGTCGACCAGGCCGTCTTCACCGACGGCCTCGCGACGATCTCCGTCTTCATCGAGCCGGCCGAAAAGAATACGCGCAAGGAAGGCGCGGGCAGCACCGGCGCGACCCACGTGCTCGTGAAGCGTCGCGGCGACTACTGGATCACCGTGCTCGGCGAAGTGCCGCCGGCCACGTTGCAGCAGTTCGCGTCTGCCATAGAATACAAGGCTTCCAAGTAACGCTACGGCTTCCGACATGACGAAACTCACGCTGCGCAAAGTGTTCGCGGCGGCGGTGCTGTGTGCCTGCCTGCCGCTCGCCCCGCATACCGCGGCCGCGGTCACGCCTCCCGCTGCCAGCCTTCCCGATTTCGCCGATCTGGTCGAAAAGGTCGGGCCGGCTGTCGTGAACATCCGGACCACCGCGAACGTGCCGACGCCCGGCCCGCGCGGCGTGCTCCCGCCAGGCTTCGATAATGGCGACATGTCGGAATTCTTCCGGCGCTTCTTCGGCATTCCGCTGCCGCAGGCGCCCGGCAACGGTGGTGGCGGCGGCAATGGCAATCCGAAGAACGCGCCGGCGCCGGACAATCCGCCCGACACCGAGCAGAACCGCGGTGTCGGTTCGGGCTTCATCGTGTCGGCTGACGGCTACGTGATGACCAACGCGCACGTCGTCGACGACGCGGACACCATCTATGTGACGCTGACCGACAAGCGCGAATTCAAGGCGAAGCTGATCGGCGTCGACGATCGCACGGACGTCGCGGTCGTCAAGATCCAGGCGTCGAACCTGCCGGTCGTCGCGATCGGCGATTCGAACAAGGTGCGCGTCGGCGAGTGGGTCGTCGCGATCGGTTCGCCGTTCGGCCTCGACAACACCGTGACGGCCGGTATCGTGAGTTCGAAGAGCCGCAACACGGGCGATTACCTGCCGTTCATCCAGACCGACGTCGCGGTGAACCCCGGCAACTCGGGCGGCCCGCTGATCAACATGCAGGGCGAGGTGATCGGCATCAACTCGCAGATCTACAGCCGCACCGGCGGTTTCATGGGCATTTCGTTCGCGATCCCGATCGACGAGGCGATGCGCGTGGCCGACCAGCTGAAGGCGACCGGCAAGGTCACGCGCGGCCGCATCGCGGTGGCGATCGGCGAGGTGACGAAGGACGTGGCCGACTCGATCGGGCTGCCGAAGGCGGAAGGCGCGCTCGTCAGCAGCGTCGAACCGGGCGGTCCGGCCGACAAGGCCGGTATCCAGCCGGGCGACATCATCCTGAAGTTCAACGGCCGGCCGGTCGATACGGCGTCGGATCTGCCGCGCATGGTCGGCGACACAAAGCCGGGCACCAAGGCGACCGTCAGCGTGTGGCGCAAGGGTCAGGCGCGCGATCTGCCGATCACGATCGCCGAGACGCCGGCCGAGACGACGGCGAAGGCCGAGCAGCGCAAGAGCGCGCCGCAGAAGCCGCGCCAGGCGAATTCGCTCGGCTTGACGGTCAGTGACCTTTCCGCGGATCAGCTGAAGTCGCTGAAGCTCAAGAACGGCGTGCAGATCGACGGCGTCGACGGCCCGGCGGCCCGAGCGGGGCTGCAGCGCGGCGACATCGTGCTGCGCGTCGGCGACACCGACATCACGAGCGCGAAGCAGTTCGCCGACGTGACCGCGCAGCTCGATCCGCAGAAGGCGGTCGCGGTGCTGGTGCGGCGCGGCGACAACACGCAGTTCGTGCCGGTGCGCCCGCGCCCGGTTCAGAAGTAACGCGCCGATGTTCACGCTCTACGGCCGCGGCTGGTGTCATCTGTGCGACGACCTGCGCGATGCGCTGGCGCCGGTGGCGGCCGAATTCGGCGTCGCGGTCGACTACGTCGACATCGATGCGGATCCGGCACTCGTTGCGCGTTACGACGAGGACGTGCCGGTGCTGTTGCTGGACGGCACGGAAGTGTGCCGCCACCGGTTCGACGAGGCGAGGGTGCGCGGCGCGCTCGCGGCCCGGCGCTGAACACGGCTCCGCTGCCGGCCGGCCGGCAGCGCGTTGCGCGGGGCTTCCGGCGGCGGACCCGCCGGCCAGGGCCTCCGGCGGGGCGTCCCTGACCGGGCGTCCCAAATTACCGCCCGGCAAAGGCCTTTTCGGCTAAAATAAGCCGTTTTTTCACCGACTTACAAGGCGTGCTCCGCAGTCGTCGAGCGCGCCTTTTTCGCTTGATCGGCACTGAATGGATCATATTCGCAATTTCTCGATCATCGCGCACATCGACCATGGCAAGTCGACGCTCGCGGATCGCATCATCCAGGTATGCGGCGGCCTCGCCGACCGTGAAATGGAAGCGCAGGTGCTCGACTCGATGGATATCGAGCGCGAGCGCGGCATCACGATCAAGGCGCAGACGGCTGCACTGAGCTATCGCGCCCGCGACGGCAAGGTCTACAACCTCAACCTGATCGATACGCCGGGGCACGTCGACTTCTCGTACGAAGTCAGCCGTTCGCTGTCCGCGTGCGAAGGTGCGCTGCTCGTGGTCGACGCGAGCCAGGGCGTCGAGGCGCAGACGGTCGCGAACTGCTACACGGCGATCGAGCTCGGCGTCGAGGTCGTGCCGGTGCTGAACAAGATCGACCTGCCGGCCGCGAACCCCGAGAACGCGATCGAGGAAATCGAGGACGTGATCGGCATCGACGCGACCGACGCGACGCGCTGCAGCGCGAAGACGGGTCTCGGCGTCGAGGACGTGCTCGAAGCGCTGATCGCGAAAGTGCCGCCGCCGAAGGGCGATCCGGCCGCGCCGCTGCAGGCGCTGATCATCGACTCGTGGTTCGACAACTACGTCGGCGTCGTGATGCTCGTGCGGATCGTCAACGGCACGCTGCGTCCGAAGGACAAGATCAAGATGATGGCGACCGGCGCGCAGTATCCGGTCGAGCACGTCGGCGTGTTCACGCCGAAGTCGCGCAATCTCGACTCGCTGTCGGCGGGGCAGGTGGGCTTCATCATCGCCGGCATCAAGGAACTGACGGCCGCGAAGGTCGGCGACACCGTCACGCACGCGACCAAGGCGGCCGCCGAGCCGCTGCCGGGCTTCAAGGAAGTGAAGCCGCAGGTGTTCGCGGGCCTCTATCCGGTCGAGGCGAACCAGTACGATGCGCTGCGCGAATCGCTCGAGAAGCTGAAGCTCAACGATGCATCGCTGCAGTACGAGCCGGAAGTGTCGCAGGCACTCGGCTTCGGTTTCCGCTGCGGCTTCCTCGGGCTGCTGCACATGGAAATCGTGCAGGAGCGACTCGAGCGCGAGTTCGACATGGACCTCATCACGACCGCACCGACGGTCGTCTACGAGGTCGTGCAGAGCGACGGCTCGACGATCATGGTCGAGAACCCGGCGAAGATGCCGGAGCCCGGCCGCATCGCCGAAGTGCGCGAGCCGATCGTCACCGTGAACCTGTACATGCCGCAGGACTACGTCGGTTCCGTGATCACGCTGTGCGAGCAGAAGCGCGGCTCGCAGATCAACATGCAGTATCACGGCCGCCAGGTGCAGCTCACGTACGAAATCCCGATGGCCGAGATCGTGCTCGACTTCTTCGATCGCCTGAAGTCGGTATCGCGCGGCTACGCGTCGATGGACTACGAGTTCAAGGAATACCGTTCGTCGGACGTCGTGAAGGTCGACATGCTGATCAACGGCGACAAGGTCGACGCGCTGTCGATCATCGTGCACCGGTCGCAGTCGCAATACCGCGGTCGCGAGGTCGCCGCGAAGATGCGCGAGATCATTCCGCGCCAGATGTACGACGTGGCGATCCAGGCCGCGATCGGCGCGCACATCGTCGCACGCGAGAACATCAAGGCACTGCGCAAGAACGTGCTCGCGAAGTGCTACGGCGGCGACATCACGCGAAAGAAGAAACTGCTCGAGAAGCAGAAAGAAGGTAAGAAACGCATGAAGCAGGTGGGTTCGGTCGAGATCCCGCAGGAGGCGTTCCTCGCGATCTTGCGCGTCGAAGACAAATAACAGGACTGATCCTTTTATGAATTTTGCGCTGATTCTTTTTGTGCTCGTCGTCGTGACGGGCGTAGCGTGGGTGTTGGACAAACTGGTGTTCCTGCCGCAGCGGCGCAAGGCGGCCGACGCGGCGATCGAGGAGTTCGATCGTCAGCAGTCGCGTATCGACAAGCGTTTCGCGGACGAAAACGCGGGGCAGACGCGTTCGAAGCTGCGCGACGAAAAGCTGCGCCAGCCGTGGTGGCTCGAGTACACCGCGAGCTTCTTCCCGGTGATCCTGGCCGTGTTCGTCGTGCGTTCGTTCATCGTCGAGCCGTTCAAGATCCCGTCGGGCTCGATGGTGCCGACGCTGCTGGTCGGCGACTTCATCCTCGTCAACAAGTTCGAATACGGCCTGCGCATGCCGATCACGAACACCAAGATCACGCAGGGCAGCCCGCTGTCGCGCGGCGACGTCGTCGTGTTCCGTTATCCGAAGGACGAGTCGGTCGACTACATCAAGCGCGTGATCGGCCTGCCGGGCGACACGGTCGCTTACCAGGACAAGCAACTGACGATCAACGGCCAGCCGGTGCCCGAAACGCCGCTGCCGGATTTCTTCGACGACGAGCGCCAGAACTACGCGAAGCAGTTCGAGGAAACGATCGGCACGAAGAAGAACGCGATCCTCAACAATCCCGCCGTGCCGCCGTTCGTGATGGGCGCCTACGACTATCCGTATCGTGACAACTGCACGTACAACAGCCGCGGCGTGATCTGCAAGGTGCCGCCCGGTCACTACTTCATGATGGGCGACAACCGCGACAACAGCGCGGACAGTCGCTACTGGGGTTTCGTGCCGGACAACAACATCGTCGGCCGTGCGTTCTTCATCTGGATGAACTTCGGCGACCTGAAGCGCATCGGTTCCTTCAACTGACCGTATTCGATTCACACGCAATGCGCGACGCACGGGCCGCGTCGCGTATTGCCGAACTACTTTAAGAACCGGCGGCAACACCGCCCCGTCACGCCTTTTCGCGTCCGGCCGTGCCGTTTCGGCCCGACCGGCGCCCGCGTTATACTCCTGCACATGCCCCTATCCCAGTTGGAAAGCCGGCTGCGCTACGAATTTCGCAATGCGGAATTGTTGCGCCAGGCTTTGACCCATCGCAGTCACAGTGCCACGCACAACGAACGGCTCGAGTTTCTCGGCGATTCCGTTCTGAATTGCGCGGTGGCCGCCCTTTTGTTCCAGCGTTTCAGCAAGCTGGACGAAGGCGACCTGTCGCGCGTGCGCGCCAACCTCGTCAAGCAGCAGTCGCTGTATGAAATCGCTCAGGCCCTGAATATTTCCGAAGGGTTGCGGCTGGGCGAGGGCGAGTTGCGCAGCGGCGGCTTCCGTCGCCCGTCGATCCTCGCGGACGCGTTCGAAGCCATCATCGGGGCGGTATTCCTCGATGGCGGCTTCGAAGCCGCCCAAGGGGTCATCAAGCGCCTCTATATCCCGATTCTCGACCACATCGATCCGCGCACGCTCGGCAAGGACGCGAAGACGCTGCTGCAGGAATACCTGCAGGGGCACAAGATCGCGCTGCCGACCTACACGGTCGTCGCGACGCATGGTGCGGCGCACAACCAGCAGTTCGAGGTCGAATGCACGGTGCCGAAGCTCGACGTGAAGGTGTCGGGCTCCGGCGCGAGCCGGCGGGCGGCCGAGCAGGCCGCCGCGAAGAAGGCGCTCGACGAGGTGCTGGCAGCCGCGCCGATGCTGGCTGCGAAGCCGAAGCGTTCGAAGAACGCACGCGGGTCGAAGCATGTCGAGCCTGAAATCGTGCCCGGCGTGAAGGGTGTGCAGGAAGCGCTCGACCTGCGTTCTCCGGAACGCAAGGAGCGTGCGGCGGCGCGCGACGCGAAGGCGGCCGCTGCCGCGTCCGCAGCGGCCGATGCCGGCGCACAGCCGGGCGACCGGCCGGCGCAGGCGCCGATGGCCGCGATTCGCGCGGCGCATGTCGATACCGCCGCGGACAAGGCCGACCGGCCCGCGAAACCGACGGCCGACAAGCCTGCCGACAAGGCGACCGACAAACCGTCAGACAAGCCCGCGGATCGCAACGAACCCGGCACGCGCGCGGCCGACAAGCCTGCCGAACGCGCCGACAAGCCAGCCGAAGGCGCGCCCCGTGCAGCCGACAAGCCGGCGGGGCAGGCGACCGATCCGGCCGTGTCGCCCACCGACAAGCCTGCTGCCGGTTCCGACGCCGCTTCGCGTGCGACGCCGCGCGCCCGCGACGCCGCGGCGCCCGGCCCCGAGGCGCCGCAGGGCGGCGCAAGCCTCGCTGCCGCGCAGGCGCGCGTGGCCGATGCCGATCACTGAATTGCCCATCGATCGTGCCGCGCGTCGCGCGGCCGTTTCCGAACCTGTCTCCCAAACGATATGAACACTCCCGCTCCTACCGGTTTCCGTTGCGGCATGATCGCGATCGTGGGCCGCCCGAACGTCGGCAAGTCGACGTTGATGAACGCACTCGTCGGCCAGAAGATCAGCATCACGTCGCGCAAGGCGCAAACCACGCGCCATCGCATCACCGGCATCAACACGTTCGACGACGCGCAATTCGTGTTCGTCGACACGCCGGGCTTCCAGACCCGTCACAGCACCGCGCTGAACCGCTCGCTGAACCGCGCGGTCACGTCGACGCTCACGTCGGTCGACGTGATCCTGTTCGTGATCGAGGCCGGCCGCTTCGGGCCCGACGACCAGAAGGTGCTCGACCTGATCCCGCCCGGCATGCCGACGCTGCTGATCGCGAACAAGATCGACCGCGTGAACGACAAGGCCACGCTGTTCCCGTTCATGCAGAAGGTGAGCGAGCTGCGCGAATTCACCGAGCTCGTGCCGCTGTCGGCGCAGAAGCCGGAAGACATCAAGCGCCTGCTGGACACGATCAAGCCGTACCTGCCGGAAGGCGAGCCGATCTACGGCGAGGACGAGCTGACCGACCGCAGCTCGCGCTTTCTCGCGGCCGAAATCCTGCGCGAGAAGGTGTTCCGCTGGACCGGCGACGAACTGCCGTACACGAGCACCGTCCTGATCGACAAGTTCGAGGAGGAAGGGCGCCTGAAGCGCATCTTCGCGACGATCCTCGTCGAACGCGATTCGCACAAGGCGATGGTGATCGGCAAGAAGGGCGAGAAGCTCAAGCAGATCAGCACCGAGGCGCGGATGGACATGGAGAAGCTGTTCGACGGCCCCGTGTACCTCGAGACCTTCGTGAAGGTGAAGAGCGGCTGGGCCGACAACGAGGCGGGGCTGCGCGCCTATGGGTACGAATGACGCGCTGACGTCGACCGAAGATGCGGTGACCGCCGGCGCGAACGACGCGCCGTTGCCGGCACCGCCCGAACCGCCGCGTCGCAAGGCGCGGCGCGCGACCTCTCGCACGTCCGATTTCCGCGTCGCCGAGCAGCCGGCGTTCGTGCTGCACAGCTATCCGTACCGTGAAACGAGCCTGATCATCGACGTGCTGACGCGCGATCACGGCCGGCTCGCGCTCGTCGCGAAGGGCGCGAAGCGCCCGCACTCCGCGCTGCGCGGCGTGCTGCAGACGTTCCAGCCGCTGCTGCTGTCCTGGTCGGGCAAATCCGAAGTGCGCACGCTGACGGGCGCCGAATGGGTCGGCGGGATGCTGCCGCTCGGCGGCGACGGGCTGCTGTGCGGCTTCTACGCGAACGAGCTGCTCGTGAAATTCTGCGCGCGCGAGGATCCGCAGCCGCCGCTCTTCAATCATTACGTGCTGACCTTGACGCGCCTCGCGCACGGCGAGCCCGCGGTGCAGGTGCTGCGCTCGTTCGAGCGCGTGCTGCTGCGCGAGACCGGCTATGCGATGGCGCTGAACCGCACGGTCGCGCGCCGGGCGGTCGAGCCCGATCGCCGCTACGTGTTCGATCCCGAGCGCGGCGTGCGCAATGCGGACGACGACGTGCCGTCGCACTGGCCGGTGATTACCGGACAGACGTTGCTCGACATGGAGCAGGACGATTACCATCGAGCCCAGACGGTTGCGCAAAGCAAGACGCTGATGCGCTTCCTGCTGAACACCTATCTCGGCGGTACGCCGCTTGCCACGCGTCAGATCCTGATCGACCTGCAAAACCTATGAGCTTCTTCCTGACAACGCCCACCGTCATCGACCTCGGCGTGAACATCGACCACGTCGCGACGCTGCGCAACGCGCGCGGCACGGCCTATCCCGATCCGATCCGCGCGGCGCTCGCCGCCGAAGAGGCCGGTGCGGACGCGATCACGCTGCACCTGCGCGAGGACCGCCGCCACATCGTCGACGCCGACGTGCGCACGCTGCGCCCGCTGCTGAAGACGCGGATGAACCTCGAATGCGCGGTGACGGCCGAGATGCTCGACATCGCATGCGAAGTGCGTCCGCACGACGCGTGCCTCGTGCCCGAGAAGCGCGAAGAACTGACGACCGAAGGCGGTCTCGACGTCGCCGGCCGCTTCGAGGCCGTGCGTGCGGCATGCAGGCAGCTCGCCGACGCCGGCGTGCGCGTGTCGCTGTTCATCGATCCGGACGAAACACAGATCCGTGCCGCGCACGAAGCCGGCGCGCCGGTGGTCGAGCTGCATACCGGCCGCTATGCCGATGCGCACGACGAAGGCGAGCAGCAGCGCGAATACGAACGCATCGTCGCGGGCGTGCAGGCCGGCGCGCAACTGGGCCTGAAGGTCAACGCCGGTCACGGACTGCATTACACGAACGTGCAGCAGATCGCCGCGATCGACGGCATCGTCGAGCTGAACATCGGCCACGCGATCGTCGCGCACGCGATCTTCGCGGGCTGGGACAACGCGGTGCGCGAGATGAAGGCGATCATGGTCGCCGCGCGTGTGGCCGCGCTGCATGGCGGCGCGCACTGACGATGCATTCCGTGCGCGCGCGCTTCGCTCGTCACCCGGCGTCGTCCGTGCGTCACGGCGGGCGCTGACATGGCGATCTACGGCATCGGTACCGACATCGTCCAGGTGAGCCGCATCGCGGCCGTGCTCGAGCGCACGGGCGGCCGGTTTGCCGAGAAGGTGCTGGGCCCCGACGAGCTGCGCGTGTTCCATGCGCGCCGCGCGCGCTCCGAGGCGCGCGGCATCGCGTTTCTCGCGACGCGCTTTTCCGCGAAGGAAGCGTTCTCGAAGGCGATCGGGCTCGGCATGCACTGGCCGATGACGTGGCGCGCGCTGCAGACCCTCAACCAGCGCAGCGGCGAACCGTACGTCGTCGCGTCGGGTGAACTGGCCGACTGGCTCGCCGCGCGCGGCATCACGGCGCGCGTGACGGTCAGCGACGAACGCGACTACGCGGTGTCGTTCGTGGTCGCCGAGACCGACGCAGCGCCGCCTGCACCCGCACCTGTTTCCCGAACCACTCCCTGACGGACTTTCCGATTCGATGAAAACGACTCCCGGCCCGGTCATGCTCGACGTCGTCGGCACGGCCCTGTCGCGCGACGATGCGCGGCGCCTTGCGCATCCGAACACCGGCGGCGTGATCCTGTTCGCGCGGCATTTCCAGAACCGTGCGCAGCTCACCGCGCTGACCGACTCGATCCGCGCGGTGCGTGAGGACATCCTGATCGCCGTCGATCACGAAGGCGGCCGCGTACAGCGATTCCGCACCGACGGCTTCACGGTGTTGCCGGCGATGCGTCGCCTCGGCGAACTGTGGGACCGCGACGTGCTGCTCGCGACGAAGGTCGCGACCGCGGTCGGCTACATCCTGGCGGCCGAGCTGCGCGCATGCGGCATCGACATGAGTTTCACGCCGGTGCTCGATCTCGACTACGGGCACTCGAAGGTGATCGGCGATCGTGCGTTTCATCGCGACCCGCGCGTCGTCACGCTGCTCGCGAAGAGCCTCAACCACGGGCTGTCGCTCGCCGGCATGGCGAACTGCGGCAAGCATTTCCCGGGGCACGGCTTCGCGGAAGCCGATTCGCACGTCGCGCTGCCGACCGACGACCGGCCGCTCGACGCGATCCTCAAGCAGGACGTCGCGCCGTACGACTGGCTCGGCCTCGCGCTGACCGCGGTGATTCCCGCACACGTGATCTACACGCAGGTCGACAAGCGGCCGGCCGGCTTCTCGCGCGTGTGGCTGCAGGACATCCTGCGCGGGCAGCTCGGCTTCACGGGCGCGATCTTCAGCGACGACCTGTCGATGGAGGCGGCACGGGAGGGCGGCACGCTCACGCAGGCGGCCGACGCGGCGCTCGCCGCCGGTTGCGACATGGTGCTCGTCTGCAACCAGCCGGATGCGGCCGAAGTCGTGCTGAACGGCCTGAAGGCGCAGGCGTCGGCCGAGTCGGTGCGGCGCATCAAGCGGATGCGGGCGCGCGGCAAGCCGCTCAAGTGGGACAAGCTGATCGCGCAGCCTGAGTATCTGCAGGCGCAGGCGCTGTTGAGCAGCGCACTGGCGTAAGCGGGAAGGGCGGCGCGAGGCTGCCGGTCCCGTTGCCGAAGCAAAAAAGCCGCGCTTTTGCGCGGCTTTTTCCATTGACGGCGAAGCGCGGGGCGACACGTCCTTGCGCAACTAACCGTCAGCTCCGGTCGGCGCCCCGAACAACGGCGGCCCGGTCAGTTGACCTTCATCCGCTGCAACTTGTTGTACAGCGTCTTGGGGCTGATGCCGAGCAGCGTCGCCGCGCGATGGCGCGTGCCGCCGACCGCGTCGAGCGTCGCGCGGATCAGCAGATCCTCGACGTCGGACAGCGGGGTGCCGACCTTGATCTGCACGCTGCTGCCGTTCAGCGCGGCGCCGGCCGCGAAGCTTGCCTCGCCCGCGCGCAGCGTTTCGATGAAATCGCCGGATGCGTCATAGGCGAAGCGCACGCGCTCCTGGAGTTCGCGCACGTTGCCGGGCCATTCGTAGGACACGCATTCGCGCACGAAGCCCGGCGCCGCGCGCTTGTCGGTCGTGCTGCGGCCGGTGCCGCGCGCTTCGCGGTTGAGGTCGTCGATCAGCGCGTCCGCGATGGCGAGGACATCGCCGTCGCGTTCGCGCAGCGGCGGCATCGTGATCGACGCCGCATCGAGACGCAGCCACAGATCCTCGCGCAGCATGCCGTTCGCGACCGCCTCGCGGGCCGGGCGGCGCGTGGTCGCGATCAGCCGGAAGTCGCTCGCGATCGAGCTCGTGCCACCGATCCGCATGAAGTTCTGCGAGTCGAGCGCATGCAGCAGCGCCTCCTGCAGCACGAGCGGCAGTGCGGTGATCTCGTCGAGGAACAGCGTGCCGCCGCCGGCCTGTTCGAACAGGCCCGACTCGCGCCGCTCGGCACCGTCGAACGCGCCGCGTTCATGGCCGAACAGCACGCTGTCGAGCGACGCGCCGTGGCGTCCGGCCTGGGCGATCGTGCGGCAGTCGAACGACACGAACGGCCCTTTGCGGCGCCGGCTCAGGTCGTGCAGCGTGCGCGCGGCCAGCTTCTTGCCGGTGCCGGCTTCGCCGGTGAACAGCACGGCCGTTTCGGTGCCCGCGTTGTGCTCGATCATGTCGTACACGTGCTGCATCGCCTCGCTGCGGCCGACCAGCGCGCCGAAGCGGCCGAGGTGGCGCAGCGACGCGCGCAGCGTCCGCACTTCGTCGATCAGTTCGTAGGGGCGCGGAATCCGGGCCAGCAGGCTGCGCAGGCGCGGAATGTTGATCGGCTTCAGCAGGTAGTCCCAGATGCCGTGACGCAGGCCTTCGATCGCGCTCTCGACCGTCGCGTTGCCCGTCAGCACGATCACCGGCAGCGAGCCGTTCGGTTGCTGCTGCGGCAGGTGCTGGAGCAGGTCGAATCCGCTGCCGTCCGGCAGGTTCAGGTCGACCAGGACGACATCGGGAATCGAGCGGCCGAGCGCCGTGCGTGCCTCGGCGAGCGACGTGGCCGTGTCGACCGAGAAGCCGTCTGCGGCGAGCAGCGCGGTCAGGCCGGACAGACTGTTGGGATCGTCTTCGACAATCAGGGCGTGTGGCATGGTGGACGCGAGTCGAGTCAAGAGAGGCGGGCTGTCGGCCATCGAGCCGGCCGCAGCCGCATGTCAGATTAAAAACTGATTTTATGCCCCGCTGAACGCCTGACGTGCATTATTTCTTTCACGCTATAAAACAGTTACCGATGATACAAATTGAATACCTTTAATGCTGGATTTCGTGCTGTCCATGGTGCCGACGCCCGCTGCTGTTGACGCCAGACAAACAAAAAGCGCCCCGAAGGGCGCTTTGTTCGATCCGGCAATCGCAGGCGATTACGCGCGGCTGCGATATTCGTTCGTACGCGTATCGATTTCGATCTTGTCGCCGGTATTGCAGAACAGCGGCACTTGCAGTTCGAAGCCCGTTGCGAGCTTGGCGTTCTTCAGCACCTTGCCCGACGACGTGTCGCCCTTGACGGCCGGTTCCGTGTAGGTGATCTCGCGAACCAGGATCGTCGGCAGTTCGACCGAGATCGCCTTCTCGTTGTAGAACACGACTTCGCACGCCATGCCGTCTTCGAGGTAGTTCAGCGCTTCGCCCATCATTTCCGCTTCGACTTCGTACTGGTTGTAGTCGGCGTCCATGAACACGTACATCGGGTCGGCGAAGTACGAGTACGTCACTTCCTTGCGGTCGAGCACGACGACGTCGAACTTGTCGTCAGCCTTGTAGACCGATTCCTGGCCTGCGTTCGTCAGCAGGTTCTTCATCTTCATCTTGACGACGGCGGAGTTGCGGCCCGACTTGTTGTATTCCGCCTTTGCGATGACCCATGCTTCGCTGCCGATCTGCACGACGTTGCCTACGCGGAGTTCCTGTGCGGTCTTCATAAAAACTGTCCTGATCCAATCAAATAAATAGGTGCCTGAGCGTTGCGCAACGGCTGACGGCGCAAGCGGCGGTGCGTTCCGGTAGGTGCCAAGAGCCCCAAACGCGAGCGCTTGCGTGGTCAGCCGTCGGATAACCGCTTATTTTAACTGAGATTTTGCGTATTCCGCCAGCTTTCCGGCGAGATCGCCGACGCTCGCCAGCGCGTCGGCCCAGCGCGCCGCGTTCGCGTCCAGTGCGGCACGATGTTGCAGCAAATCGGCCCAGTCGGGCGTGCCGGCGCCGTTCCATGCATGCCAGAAGCGCCCGAGTGCCGCGCGCGATGCGTCGGCGAGGCCGGCCGACAGATGCGCGAGCGCGGCGTCGAGCTTCGGCAGGTGCGCATCGTCGGCCTGCGGGTAGATGTGCCATACGAACGGCTTGCGCGCCCATTGCGCGCGGACGAACGAGTCCTCGCCGCGCACGAAGTTGACGTCGGCCACCCACAGCAGCGGGTCGTAGTCGGCCTGCGGGACGAACGCGAGCCCGTACGCGGTCAGATTGCCGCGGCTTGCACGCGCGCCGGCGCCGAACGATTCGACCCCGAAGAAGCGGGCGACGGCCGGCGACACGCGGCCGGCGGGTACGAGCGCGACGACGGGCGACGGGCCGTCGCGCCACTGCGCGAGCAGCGCGTCGACGCCCGGATTCTCATACGCGAACAGGCTGACGACGGTCGTGCCCGGCGCCGGTGGCGCGTCGCCCGTCGCATGCCGCCACCAGGCGGTGCGCGCCGCCGCGTCGGCTTCGAAGGCCGTGCGGCGCGCGTCGAGGTCGCGTTCCTTCAGCACGCCGCCCGTGCCGGCCGACAGTCCCGGGAAGAAGAACGTCTTCAGCAGCGGATAGCGCGGATGCGGCGACGGCCGCAAATGGAAATCGGCGACCCAGTCCTCGGCGCTCAGGTATTCGAGGTTGATCCACACCGGGCGGCGCGCGCGGCGCGCCATCGCGGCGAGATAGGCGCCGGGCAGCTCGCACGCGAAGGCCTCGATCACGACGTCGGCGATCTCCAGTGCGTCGCCGACTTCCGCATGCCAGTGTTCGATCACGATGCCGTCGAGCGTCTGCCGCCCGGCATCGGGATCGACCCCCGGCAGCAGCCGCGCGAACGTGCGCAGGTCGTCGATGAACAGGCGCACCTGCCAGCCGTGCTCGTGCGCGAGCTGGCGGGCGAGGCGCCAGCACACGCCGATGTCGCCGAAGTTGTCGATCACGGTGCAGAAGAGGTCGCACGCGATCGGTTCGTCGGGCGCGAGCGGCGCAGCGGAGGCAGGGGAGGCGGGGGCGGTGCGGGGCATCGAAGCGGACCGGTGAATGCTCTAAACTGGCGATTCTAATGGACCCGTTCCGCGCCACAAGGCACCCGAATCGCGCATGACATCCCCAGAAGCCGCCGACACCCCGTTCGAACCGAAGAAGATCCTCGTGCAACTGCCGCACATGCCGGGCGTCTACCGCTACTACGATGCGGCGGGCGCCGTGCTTTACGTCGGCAAGGCGCGCGACCTGAAGAAGCGCGTCTCGAGCTATTTCACGAAGACGCAGCTGTCGCCGCGCATCGCGATGATGGTCACGCGCATCGCGCGCATCGAGACGACCGTCACGCGCTCGGAGGCGGAGGCGCTGCTGCTCGAGAACAACCTGATCAAGGCGCTCGCGCCGCGCTACAACATCCTGTTTCGCGACGACAAGTCGTATCCGTACCTGAAGCTCACCGCGCACCGCTTTCCGCGCATGGCGTACTACCGCGGCTCGGTCGACAAGCAGAACCAGTATTTCGGGCCGTTCCCGAGCGCGTGGGCCGTGCGCGAGAGCATCCAGATCCTGCAGCGCGTGTTCCAGCTGCGCACCTGCGAGGATTCGGTCTTCAACAATCGTACGCGGCCGTGCCTGCTGCATCAGATCGGGCGCTGCACGGCGCCGTGCGTCGGCGCGATTTCCGAGGACGACTACGCGATCGACGTGTCGAACGCCGCGCGCTTCCTGCTCGGCCGGCAATCGGAAGTGATGAAGGAACTCGAGCAGAAGATGCACGCGTTCGCGGCCGAGCTGAAGTTCGAGCAGGCGGCCGCCGTGCGCAACCAGATGAGCTCGCTCGCGACGGTGCTGCACCAGCAGGCGATCGAGGTCGGCAGCGACAGCGACGTCGACATCCTCGCGGTGGTCGCGCAGGGCGGACGCGTGTGCGTGAACCTGGCGATGGTGCGCGGCGGCCGGCATCTCGGCGACAAGGCCTATTTCCCGGCGCACGTCGAAAGTGCGCTGACGCTGGCCGAAGGCGGGCTCGGCGACGAGGCCGAGGGCGAGGCCGACGCAGCGGAGGCTGCCGACGACACCGCTGCGGCGTTGCCCGAGCGGCCCGCGGAAGACGCTGCCGCCGCGCGTGACGCGGGCGCGTCGGTGGAGTCCGAGGTGCTCGATGCGTTCATCGCGCAGCACTATCTCGGCAATCGCGTGCCGCCCGTGCTGGTCGTGAGCCACGCGCCCGCGAGCCGCGACCTGCTCGAGCTGCTGTCCGAGCAGGCCGGTCACAAGGTCTCGCTGGTGCGGCAGCCGCAGGGGCAGCGGCGCGCGTGGCTGTCGATGGCCGAGCAGAACGCGCAGATCGCGCTCGCGCGGCTGCTGTCCGAGCAGGGTTCGCAGCAGGCGCGCACGCGCGCGCTCGCGGAAACGCTCGGCTTCGAAAGCGACGATCTCGCGACGCTGCGGATCGAATGTTTCGACATCAGCCATACGATGGGCGAGGCGACGCAGGCGTCGTGCGTCGTCTATCACCATCACAAGATGCAGTCGGGCGAGTACCGTCGCTACAACATCACCGGCATCACGCCGGGCGACGATTACGCGGCCATGCGGCAGGTGCTGACGCGCCGCTACGAGAAGATGGTCGAGCAGGCCGCGCAGGCGGCGGCCGCCGACGATGCGGCCGGCATCGACGGCGAATCGACGCGCCAGGCCGAGGCATCGAGCCTGCTGCCGAACATCGTGCTGATCGACGGCGGCAAGGGGCAGGTCGAGATCGCGCGCCAGGTGTTCACCGAGCTCGGGCTCGATACGTCGATGCTGGTCGGCGTCGCGAAGGGCGAGGGGCGCAAGGTCGGTCTCGAGACGCTCGTGTTCGCGGACGGCCGCACGCCGCTCGAACTCGGCAAGGAGAGCGCCGCGCTGATGCTCGTCGCGCAGATCCGCGACGAGGCGCACCGCTTCGCGATCACCGGGATGCGCGCGAAACGGGCGAAGGCGCGCCAGACCTCGCGGCTCGAGGAGCTCGAAGGGGTCGGTGCGAAACGCCGGCAGCGGCTGCTTGCGCGGTTCGGCGGGCTGCGCGGTGTCGTCGCGGCGAGCGTCGAGGAGCTGGCGAGCGTCGACGGCATCTCGCACGCGCTCGCCGAGCAGATCTACAAGCAGCTTCACTGATCCGGCCGTGCGACCGGCCACGCCCGAGCGCGATCTCGCGTTCTTGTGGCAGGCCGGTCGACACGGCACAATTGCGAATCCTTTACTGACCCGCATGCCATGCCGTTCAATTTCCCGATTTTCCTGACGTGGGTACGGATCGTGCTGATCCCGCTCGTCGTCGGCGTGTTCTATCTGCCGGACACGGTGATGGGCGGCGCGCACCGCAACCTCGCGGCGGCGGCGATCTTCATCCTCGCCGCGCTGACCGACTGGTTCGACGGGTTTCTCGCCCGCAAGTGGAACCAGACGTCGTCGTTCGGCGCGTTCCTCGATCCGGTCGCGGACAAGCTGATGGTGACGGCCGCGCTGCTGATCCTCGTGCAGATTTCGCGGGTCGATGCGGCGATCGCGCTCGTGATCGTCGGCCGCGAGATCGCGATTTCGGCGCTGCGCGAATGGATGGCACAGATCGGTGCGTCGAAGAGCGTCGCGGTGAACCAGCTCGGCAAGTTCAAGACCGCGTGCCAGATGGTCGCGATTCCGATGCTGCTGTACTACGGCCCGCTGCCGCTCGGCATCGCGACGATCGACACGCGCGTGTGGGGCGAGTGGCTCATGTACCTCGCCGCGGTGCTGACGATCTGGTCGATGCTGTACTACATGAAGCTCGCATGGCCGCAGATTCGCGAGCGCGGCGGCGCGTGATCGGCCCCGCACGGTCGGTTTGCAGTTTTTTGGAAAAAGGGCTGGAAAAGCCCTTGACACACGAATGTGCCTTCGACATAATCTCGCTTCTCCGCTGCACGACGAAGTAAGTGTGTGACGGGGAAGCAGTAGAAGTAGCGCAGCAATACGCGGGAGTAGCTCAGTTGGTAGAGCGCAACCTTGCCAAGGTTGAGGTCGCGAGTTCGAGACTCGTCTCCCGCTCCAGATTTTTTCTGGCAGCGTGTTGTACGGCAAAGCGCTGCAGATGCAGGACACATGCGGGAGTAGCTCAGTTGGTAGAGCGCAACCTTGCCAAGGTTGAGGTCGCGAGTTCGAGACTCGTCTCCCGCTCCAGATTTTTCTGGCAGCGTGTTGTAAGGCAAAGCGCTGCAGGTGCAGGACAATGCGGGAGTAGCTCAGTTGGTAGAGCGCAACCTTGCCAAGGTTGAGGTCGCGAGTTCGAGACTCGTCTCCCGCTCCAAGTCATGGGGAAGCCACGCTTCCCTTTTTATTTGATGGACTGATGGTCCTCGAATAAGAAATCTGTCGCTTGCCTCAACGGCATCCGGACAGTCCGCTTTTGGCGCGATAGCAAAGCGGTTATGCAGCGGCCTGCAAAGCCGTTTAGGCCGGTTCGACTCCGGCTCGCGCCTCCAGCAAGAAAAGAAAAGCCCCGCTTCGGCGGGGCTTTTCTTTTTTCAGCGCTCGATCCGCGCGGCTACTCCGCCGGATACGTCAGCGTCACCCGCTCGCACTTCGACGTGCTCTTGCCGTCGTAGTCGTAAATCGCGAGCAGATGCCGGCCCTTGCTGTTCAGGATCGGCAGCGTGATCGTCCTGCGATTCGGATTGTTGCCGTCGGCCGGTTCGTCTAAAACCTGTTTGCGAATTTCCGATTCGAGATCCGACGGGGTGTCGATGCCGTTTTCCGGACCGCGGCTGCGGCCGCCCGCGTCATCATGCGCGTGCCAAACATTCGGCGATGCCGATCAGCCATCGACCGGCCGAGCCGGCGTGTCGAGCCTCAGCTGATAGAACGCCGCATCGAGCCAGCGGCCGAACTTGAAGCCCGCTTCGGTGATCGTGCCGGAGTGCACGAAGCCGAGGCGCGTGTGCAGCGCGACGCTGCCGCCGTTGGTCGCATCGATGCAGCCGACCAGCACATGCACTTCGGCTTCACGCGCACGCCGGATCAACTCGCGCAGCAGCAGTTCGCCGAGCCCGCGGCCGCGATGGTCGCGGTGGACGTACACGCTGTGTTCGACCGTGTACTTGAACGCGGGGAACGCGCGGAACGTGCCCCAGCTCGCGAAGCCGACCAGCGTGCCCGATTCATCCACCGCGCCGACGACCGGAAAACCGCCGGCGCGCTTCGTCGCGAACCACGTGACCATCGCTTCCGGCGGGCGCGGCCGGTAGTCGTACAGCGCGGTCGAATTCACGATCGCGTCGTTCAGGATGTCGAGGATGGCCGCGGCATGCTCGGCCTCGCTGCAATCGATCAGGCGCACGTCTTCGCGCGGTTTCGGGGAATTCATGCGGGCTCCTGCGCCTGTCGGCCTTGAACGGATGAAACACTCCGCGCGCCGGCGGCGGCGGGGACATCGCAGATCGCGACGACATAGCGCGCGACGTGCGACGACGGATTGCTGAAAATCAGCGGCTGATCGACGCGCATGGCCAGACAGTCGCCTTCGTGAAGTTCGTGAAGCAGGTCGCCGCACGTGACGTCGACGCGCCCGTGGATGACCCATATTTGTTGATGCAGCGCGCTTTCGCGCCCGCCGGAGTCGTACGCGACGTGCGCGCCGGGCGGGAAATCGACCTCGACGAGCTGGATCGGCGACGGCCAGCCGGGGGGCGACAGATTGCGCCGCACGTAACCGGACGCCGGATCGCGCCATTCCGCCTGCTGCGCGCGCCGCACGAGCGGTTGCGCGGGCGCGTCGTCGCGATCGCCGCCGAACAGCCCGGCCAGCGACACGCCGAGACCGGCCGCGAGCTTGTCGAGCACGACGGCCGTCGGGCTCGCCGACGCGCGCTCGATGAGCGAGATCATCGAGCGGCTGACGCCGGAACGCGCGGCGAGCGCATCGAGCGTGTAGCCTCGTAGCGTGCGCAGCTCGCGCACGCGCCGGGCGATGCGTTCGTTGATGCCGGTGTCGTCGGCAGGGGCGTTGACTGGTTCTTTCATGATGGATTTATTTTCCAGCAAGTTGGAATTCGATGTCAACGGGACCCCGGATCGGCGATTCGCAGGCAGCCCGGCGCTTGCCCGGCGACCGGAGTGAGCGTAATATACGAAACGACTATATTTCGTTTAATTAGAGACATATGGGAATCATCAAGATATCCGAGCACATGCACGAACGGCTGCGCTCGACCAGTACCGCGCTGAGCCGTTCGATCAATGCGCAGGCGGAGCACTGGCTGCGCGTCGGGATGCTGGCGGAACTCAATCCGTCGCTGTCCTACGGCGATATCTGCCGGCTGCTGATCGAGACCGAAGCGCGCGGCGGCGATGCCGGCGGCACGGAATCGGTCGTCGCCCACGGCATCGAGCAGGTGGCGTAATGGCGAGGCGCGAAATCCCGATCCGCGGTGCCGCGGAAATCGCCAAGTCGCGCGAGGCCGCGAAGCTCGCGTCCCAGGTGCTGACGATGATCACCGAACACGTGAAACCGGGCGTCACCACCGACGAGCTCGACGTGCGCTGCCGCGAATATATCGTCGACGTGCTCGGCGCGATCCCGGCGAACATCGGCTATCACGGCTATCCGAAAACCCTGTGCACGTCGGTCAATCACGTGGTCTGTCACGGCATTCCGTCGTCGCGGCCGATGCGCGACGGCGACATCGTGAATCTCGACATCGCGGTGATCAAGGACGGCTGGTTCGGCGACACGAGCCGCATGTACTTCGTCGGCGAGCCGGGCGAACTCGCGCGGCGCCTCGTCGCGACGACCTATGAGGCGATGCATGCGGGCATCCGCGCGGTTCGTCCCGGCGCGACGCTCGGCGACGTCGGCTATGCGATCCAGCAGGTCGCGCATCGTGAGGGATTCAGCGTGGTCCGCGAGTACTGCGGACACGGGATCGGCGACGTGTACCACGACGAGCCGCAGGTGTTGCATTATGGCCGCCCGGGCACCGGCGTGCCGCTGCGGCCGGGGATGATCTTCACGATCGAGCCGATGCTGAATGCGGGCAAGCGCGATACGCGCGTGCTGGCGGACGGCTGGACGGTCGTCACGAAGGATCATTCGCTGTCCGCGCAGTGGGAGCACATGGTCGTCGTGACGGAGCAGGGCTTCGAGATCCTGTCGGACGACGTGAGGCCGCCGGCGTTCGCGGCGCTTTCCGGCACGCACGCGGCCTGACGCGCGGCGCGCAGCGACGCAACGAAAACGGGCCCCGCGTGAATGAGCGGGGCCCGTTTTCGTTGGCGGCCAAGCGGCGCGATCAGCAGGCTGCGGCCTCCGCAGCCGCCGCCGGCAGCGTCACGCGGCTCGACCGCGCGCCTTCTGCCACGCGTGTTCGACGAACACGCGGCACAGCGCTTCCATTCCGTTGCGGTCCTCGTCGTCGAAACGCGCGGCGACGGGGCTGTCGACGTCCCACACACCGATCAGCGTGCCGTCGGCAGCGACCAGCGGCACGACGATTTCCGATTCCGACGCGGCATCGCAGGCGATATGGCCGGGGAATGCATGCACGTCGCGCACGACCTGCGTCTCGCGGGTCTGCGCAGCCGTGCCGCACACGCCCTTGCCGAGCGCGATCCGCACGCACGCGGGCTTGCCCTGGAACGGCCCGACCACGAGTTCCGAACCGTCGAAGAAGTAGAAGCCGGCCCAGTTCAGGCGGTCGAGCGAGTGATAGACGAGCGCGGAGAAGTTCGCGGCGTTCGCGGTCAGGTCGCGTTCCGATTCGACGAGCGCGCGTGCCTGCTCGACGAGCGTCGCATAGAGTTCGGCCTTGGAGGCGTGAGGGTCGGTGGACAGCGTGAACATGGCTGAAAGGCGAAAAGAGGTTGTGAACAGCGGGGTTGTGAAAACGGCGTGAAAAGCGCGATGCGCGTCCCGCAGTCTACGGCACGCGCGGCCGGTCTGCAGCGTCCGGTTCGCGACGCACACGCCGAAACGCCGAACGCGGGGTGACCGCCGTGGCGATGCCGCTCAATCGGGCTCGAGTTCGGCGAACCGCTCGGCCAGGAAATCGAGCAGCGCGCGCACCGCGGGCAGCAGCCCGCGCCGCGACGCGAACACCGCATGCACGATCTCGCGGCGCGGCGCCCAGTCCGGCAGCACGGTCGCCAGTTCGCCGCGCGCGACTTCGTCGCGCACCATCATCGTCGGCAATTGCACGACGCCGACCCCCGCGACGGCGGCCGCGCGCAGCGCGAGCATGCCGCCCGTGACGAGCCGCGGCTGATGGTGGATTTCCGCCTGCGCGCCGTCGGGGCCGCGTAGCCGCCACACGTGCGTGGCCTGCGGCACGCCGTGATCGAGGCTCGGCAGGCGGGTCAGGTCGGCGGGGACGGCCGGCACGCCGCGCTCGCGCAGCAACGCGGGGCTCGCGACGAGGCACTGGCCGCGCTCGGCCAGCACGCGCAGCGCGAGATCGCTGTCCTCGAGCGGCGGCGGGCGCACGCGGATCGCGACGTCGATCCCTTCGCCGACCACGTCGACGCGCCGGTTGGTCGCTTCCAGGTGAATCTCGACGCGCGGGCATGCGACCATGAACGCGGCGATCATCGTGCCGACCAGCGAATCGAGCAGCACGACCGGGCAGCTGACCCGCACGATCCCGCGCGGCTCCTCGTGCAGCAGCGCGATCGCCTCGTCGGCGGCGTCCGCCTCGACGAGCATCGCGCGACAATGCGCGTAGTAGGTCTGGCCGACGTCGGTGACGGTGAAACGGCGCGTCGAACGCTGGATCAGCCGCATCCCGAGCCGCGCCTCGAGCAGCGCGATGCGGCGGCTCAGCTTCGACTTCGGCATGTTCAGCGCGCGCCCGGCCGGCGCGAAGCCGCCGTGCTCGACCACCTGCACGAAGTAATAGAGATCGTTCAGATCCCGTTCGTTATCGTTCATGAAATAGAACGCTGAGTGCGATTTTGGCAGTCTACCGGATCGATCGTTCCACCTCTATATTCCTACTCAGGTTGCGAAACACGTGTTTCGCCGCAATTCGGAGAAGGCAAATGAAGAAGATCCAGGGTGTGTACAGTGCGCCGCGCGGTCATTGGGTCGGCGACGGTTTCCCGGTGCGTTCGATGTTCAGCTACCAGTCTCACGGGACGCACCTGAGCCCGTTCCTGCTGCTCGACTACGCGGGTCCCGCGAACTTCGAGCCGGCTTCGGCACCGCGCGGGGTGGGCCAGCACCCGCACCGCGGGTTCGAAACGGTGACGATCGTCTATGACGGCGAAGTCGCGCACCGCGACTCGACCGGTGCGGGCGGCGTGATCGGCCCGGGCGACGTGCAGTGGATGACGGCCGCAAGCGGGATCCTGCACGAGGAATTCCACTCGGAAGCGTTCACGAAGCGGGGCGGTCCGCTCGAGATGGTGCAGCTGTGGGTGAACCTGCCCGCCGCCGACAAGATGGGTGCGCCCGGCTATCAGACGATTCTGGACGCGGACATCCCGGTGGTCGAACTGCCGGACGGCGCAGGTCGCGCGCGGATCATCGCGGGCGAATTCGACGGCCGGCGCGGCCCGGCCCGCACGCACACGCCGATCGACGTGTGGGACGTGCGGCTCGCAGCCGGCGGCCGTGCGCGGTTCCCGATCGCCGAAGGGCGCACACTCGCGGTGGTTGTGCTGAGCGGTACGCTGCTGGTGAACGGCGAGACGGTCGCCCGCGAAGCGCAGTTCGTGCAGTTGAGCCGCGACGGCCGCGACGTCGAGATCGAAGCGAACGGCGACGCCAAGCTGCTGATCCTGAGCGGCGAGCCGATCGATGAGCCGGTCGTCGGTTACGGGCCGTTCGTGATGAACTCGCAAGAGGAAATCCGGACCGCGATCGACGATTTCAACAACGGCCGCTTCGGCCAGATGCCGGCATGACGGACAGGCCCCGCGCGATGCGGGGCCTTTTTTTCACGCGCGGAAGGGCGGCACGCGTGCCGGGTGCGCTTCGAGGCATAATCGACGGTTGCCGCGCGCCGGCCGGCGCGCCCGAATCAGGACCGACCATGAATGCTTCCGCACCCGCCGCATCTCTGCATGCCGACGATCTCGACTGGCACTGGAAATTCTTCGACGCGCTGACGGCGCGCGAAGTCTATTCGATCCTCGACGCGCGCAGCGCCGTGTTCGTCGTCGAGCAGAACTGCGTCTATCGCGACATCGACGGTGCGGACGAGGCTGCGTGGCACCTGGCCGCATACGATCCCGCGGGCCGCCTCGCCGGTTACCTGCGCGTGCTGCTGCCGGATGCGCAGCACACCGACGTGCGCATCGGCCGCGTGCTGACGACCGCCGCGTTTCGCGGTGCGGGCCTCGGTAACGCGCTGCTCTCGCGCGCGCTCGGGCACATCCGCGCGCAGTGGCCGGATGCGCAGGTGAGCCTGCATGCGCAGGCGCACCTGCAGCGCTTCTATGGGGCATTCGGCTTCACGCCGAGTTCGGACGTGCACGACGAGGACGGCATCCCGCACGTGTGGATGACCAGCGCGCGCGGCTGACGCGCGGCGCGCCGTCAGTGGGCGGCGCGCGTCACCGGCGGGCGTGCCGCGTGCAAGGCTGCAGCCCGCTCTTCGATCAAGCGGCCGCGCGCGGACAACCGCAACCAGTGCCGCAGCGCGATCAGCGCGCCGATCACGCTCATCATCGAACCCGGAATCCACAGCAGCAGGCCGCCGATCTGCTGGTCGCGCAGCGGGCTGAGCCACGTGAACGCGCGTCCGCAGATCGAGTAGATCGGATACAGCTCGTGCGGCGTGAAGAAGATCAGCGCGCCGAGCGCGATCTGCGGCGGAATCGCCGCGACGACGATCAGGATCCGGCGGCCCGGCGACAGCCGCGCGGGCGGCGCGGGACGCGGATCGACGACGAGCCACCAGAACAGCAGCCCGTCGATCACCATGCTCCAGTTCATCACGCGATACAGGCGCCAGTCCAGCATCGCGACGAAATGGATCGGCGACAGCAGCCAGAAATAGATCAGCCCGACGAACAGCACGACCGCGACGACCGGATGGAACACCACGTCGAGCGTCGCGCGCACGGGTGCCCACGCGAGCGCGGGGCGCACGAAGCGCTGCCGCCAGCGAAACGGGATACCCGCGCGGATCGCGGCGCCCGGGTAGGCCAGTGCGATGAAGAACGGCCCGAGGTGATGCAGCACCAGGTGCTGCGCGCGGTGCAGGAAGAATTCGTGCTCGAAGAAGTAGTCGAGCCGCGTATGCAGTGCGATATAGAGTGCCGTCAGCCCGAGCCAGAACGAGAACTGCCGCAGCGGCGACACCTTCGCCTTCTTCACGCCGCGCGCGAACAGCACGGCGGCCGCCAGCACCGCGATGACCACGGTCGGCGACGGTTCCCACGGATCGAGCCAGTACAGGACGTTCATCGCGCGCGCATCACTTCGCCTTGGCCGGCGATTTCACGGCGAACGGCGTGTCGACCGTTTCGCCGTCGGAGAACTTCAGGCGCAGGCGCACGGTGTCGCCGGGCTTGATCGCGTGCTTCGGTTCCTCGAGCATGAAGTGATAGCCGCCCGGTGCGATGTCGACCTTGCCGCGCGCGGGGATCGTCAGCTTGTCGACCATTTCCATCTTCTGCGTCGAGCCGTTCGACACGGTCTGGTGCAGCATCGCCATCCCGTAGTCGGGGCTGTCGACGTCGACGAGATCGACCGGCTTGTCGCCCGTGTTGACGAGCGTCACGTAGCCGCCCGCGGGCAGCCGGTTCGGCAGCCAGCGCACCCATGCATTCTGCGCGGTGATCGCGCCCGCGGCACAGGCTTGCGCAGCGGTGCACAGCGCGGCAAGGAGGGCGAACGTCTTGAGAGTCGTCTTCATGTCGGAGTTCGGAATTCAGGAGGAGGTGGAGGCAGTGTCGATGATCCGGCGGACATCGGCGGCGATCGCGTCGGGCGAATCGCGGTCGGTCGCGAGCAGGCGCGCGCGGCCGGTCGCGTCGAAGATGTACACGGCCGAGCTGTGCGTGACTTCGTAGCCGCCGGACGGGTCGCGTTTTTCCATCTGGTACGCGACCCGATAGCGTTTCGCGAGCGATTCGATCTGGCCGTCGGTGCCGGTCAGGCCGCGCGCGTGTGCGGCATCGAACGCGGCGACGTACGACTGCATCGCCTGCGGCGTGTCGCGCGCGGGATCGACCGAGACGAACAGGATGCGCACGCCGTTCGCCTGCGGGCCGAGCTTCGCGAGCACTTCCATCAGCCGCGCCATCGTTTCGGGGCAGACGTCGGGACAGTGCGTGTAGCCGAAGTAGACGAGCGCGATGTGGCCGCGAAACGCGTTCGCGTCGACCGTGCGGCCGTCGCCGCCGGTGAGCGTGAACGACAGGTCGGGCAGGTGGCCCGTGACGTTGGTCAGGCGCCAGCTCGGCTCGTCGTGCGTGCAGGCCGCGAGCGCGACGGCGGCGGTCAGCGCCGCGGCCGTGCGGACGAGGCGGGTCAGGCTGAGGAAGCGCCAGTGCGGCGCGGGACGGGCAGACGACATCCTGGGGCTCGATCGGACGGAACGGTCGTCGGCCGGCGCGGCGCCATGCGTCGCGCGGCCGGCGGTTGCCGACTGTAGCGCAATTCCCGCGCCCGCGTCCTTTCGAAACCCGTACGGCACGGGCGAGCGGGGCAATATGTCGCAGTTGACGCGGGCGGCGGCGCGAGGCAAGCCCCGCACCGGTTTCGCCCATCTCGGTACGCAGGCGCGGTAAGATGCGCACAATTCCATTCTCGCAGCGGCGGCCCCCGCGTTGGCAGGCCGCTCTCAGACCATCGAATCGATGCAATCCGTTCCGGCTTCCCTGTCCCTGACCGATACCGCGTTCTTTTTCGACTTCGACGGCACGCTCGTCGAGCTGGCGCCGACGCCCGACAGCATTCACGTGCCGCCGTCGCTGCTGACGCTGCTCGATGAGCTGCGGCGCCGTTCGCACGGTGCAGTCGCCATCGTGTCGGGGCGCGGCATCGACAACCTCGACACGTTCCTGAACATGCCGGACCTGCCGATCGCCGGCCTGCACGGCGCCGAGCGGCGCGACGCGAACGGCGACACGCAGCGCATCGGCTTCAACGACGAACGGCTGCTGCGCATCGAGCGCGAACTCGCGGCCGTCGTCGACCGTCATCCGGGCATGCTGCTCGAAATCAAGGGCGCGGCCGTCGCGCTGCACTACCGCAACGCGCCCGAGCGTGAGCCGGTTGCGCGCGCAGCGGCCGAGCGCCTCGTCGCCGAATACGCGGATGCGTACGTGCTGCAGCCCGGCAAGATGGTGTTCGAGATCAAGCCGAAGGGCGTCGACAAGGGGCGCGCGCTGGCCGCGTTCCTCGACGAGCCGCCGTTCGCGGGCCGCGTGCCGCTGTTCGCGGGCGACGACCTGACCGACGAGAAGGGCTTCGCGGTGGTCAACGCGCGCGGCGGCCTGTCGATCAAGGTCGGCGCGGGCGAGACGTCGGCCCGCACGCGGCTCGACTCGGTCGACGCGCTGCACGTGCAGATCGCCCGCTGGCTTGGCGCGGAGCTGCAGGGCGCATGAGTCGACTCATCATCGTTTCGAACCGCGTCGCCCCGATTTCGGAAGGCGAGCCGGCGGCGGGCGGTCTCGCGATCGGCGTCTACGATGCGCTGAAGGAGACGGGCGGCATGTGGTTCGGCTGGAGCGGCGAGGTGGTCGCGTCCGGTGCGCCGCAGATCCGCATCGAGGAGCGCGGCCCCGTGACGTTCGCGACCGTCGGGCTGTCGCGCCGCGATTACGACCAGTACTACCGCGGTTTCTCGAACGCGACGCTGTGGCCCGCGTTCCATTACCGCGCGGACCTGATCCAGTACGACCGCCACGAGTTCGACGGCTACGGCCGCGTGAACGTCTGGCTCGCGCAGCAGCTCGTGCCGCTGCTGCAGGACGACGACGTGATCTGGGTGCACGACTATCACCTGATCCCGTTCGCGCGTGCGCTGCGTGCGGCCGGCGTGAAGAACCGCATCGGCTTTTTCCTGCACATTCCGTTTCCGGCCGCGCAGGTGCTCGTCAACGTGCCGCCGCATCGCGAGCTCGTCGAGTCGCTGTGCGCGTTCGATCTGCTCGGCTTCCAGACCGAGCCGGACCTGCGCGCGTTCTGCGACTACATCGAGTTCGAGGCCGGCGGCGAAGTGGCGCGCGAAGGGCACACGGTGCGCGTGAGCGCGTTCGGCAACACGCTGCGTGCGGCCGCCTATCCGATCGGCGTGTATCCGGACGAGATCGCGTCGCTCGCGCAGGCGGGCGAGCACGGCAAGGCCGCGCGCATGGCCACGTCGCTGCGCGGGCGCCAACTGATCATGAGCGTCGACCGGCTCGATTATTCGAAGGGGCTCGTCGAGCGGTTCCGCGCGTTCGAGAAGTTGCTGGAGCACCAGACCTCGATCCGCAACCGCGTGTCGTTCCTGCAGATCGCGCCGTCGACGCGCGCCGACCTGCGCGCGTACCAGGACATCCGCCTGCAGCTCGAAGCGGAGTCGGGGCGCATCAACGGCCGCTATGCGGAGCTCGACTGGGCGCCGATCCTCTACATTCATCGCCAGTACGATCGGCAGGTGCTGGCCGCACTGTATCGCCTCGCACGCGTGGGCTTCGTGACGCCGCTGCGCGACGGGATGAACCTGGTCGCGAAGGAGTACGTGTCCGCGCAGAATCCGGACGATCCGGGCGTGCTGGTGTTGTCGCGCTTCGCGGGCGCCGCGCGCGAGCTGACGGGCGCGTTGATCGTCAATCCGATCGACATCGACGGGATGGCAGATGCGCTGTCGCAGGCGCTGACGATGCCGCTCGCGGAGCGGCGCGCGCGTTATGCGGACATGATCGCGCAGCTGCGCGAGAACAACGTGTCGGTGTGGCGCGACAACTTCCTGCGCGACCTGCAGCGCGTGTGATCCGCGTGCCGCGCGGCGACGGTCGCGCGGCGCCATGAAAAAAACCGCCGTGCTTCGCGCACGGCGGTTTTTTTATCGGCTGCCAGGACGGGATGCTGCCTGGGCGGCGTCAGGCCACGCGTTCGCCGGTCGGCGCGGTGCCGTCGGGGGCGTGATGGCGGCCGTGCTGCTTCGCGAGCAGGTCGCGGTACAGGCCCGGACGGTTGCGCAGCACGTCGGGGCTGCCGTCGTCGATCACCTTGCCGTTGCTCATCACGATGATCCGGTCGAAGTTGCGCAGCGTCGACAGCCGGTGCGCGATCGCGATCACCGTGCGGCCGACCATCAGGCGGTCGAGCGCGCTCTGGATCGCTTCCTCGGATGCGCTGTCGAGTGCGGACGTCGCTTCGTCGAGCAGCAGGATCGGCGCGTCCTTCAGGATCGCGCGCGCGATCGCGATGCGCTGGCGCTGGCCGCCCGACAGTTTCACGCCGCGGTCGCCGACGATCGTGTCATAGCCTTCCGGCATCGCCTCGATGAACTCCGAGCAGCGGGCGTCGCGCGCGGCGGCGAGCACTTCCTCGCGGGTCGCCTCGGGGCGGCCGTACGCGATGTTGTCGTAGATGGTCCGGTGCAGCAGCGAGATGTCCTGCGGCACGAGCGCGATCGCATGGCGCAGGCTGTCCTGCGTGATCGCCTTCACGTCCTGGCCGTCGACCATCACGGCGCCGTCCTGCGTGTCGTAGAAGCGCTGCAGCAGCGCGAGCACGGTCGACTTGCCGGCGCCCGACTTGCCGATCAGGCCGACGCGCTGGCCCGGTTCGATATGGAGATCGAAGTGATCGAGGATCGCGCGGCGATGCGGATACGCGAACGTCACGCGTTCGAAATCGACGCGGCCGCCCTTGGCCGACAGCGGCTGCGCGTCGGAGCGGTCCGGCATCCCGTGCGGCTCGAGCAGCGTCTTCACGGCTTCGGACAGGCGTGCCACGTGCTGCGTGACGTCGACGAGCGCGACGGCGAGGTCGCGGGTGCCGTGCAGGATCGTGAAGCCGAGCGAGCTGACGAGCACGATGTCGCCGGAGGTCGCGCGGCCCTGGTCCCACAGCCACAACGCCCAGCCGAGCAGGCCGGCGGACAGCATCGCGGTGATCACCGCGTGCAGCAGGCGCAGCTTCTCGAGGTAGAACAGGCTTTGCTGGCGCGCGTCCATCTCGGCCTTCACCGTCGCGCCGAAGCGCTTCTGTTCGCGCAGCGTCATCCCGAATGCGCGCACGAGGCCCATGTTGCCGATCACGTCGACGAGCTCGCCGTCGACCGCGGCGGCCTTCGACGCGAACGCGTGATGGCGCGCGGAGCCGCGCCCGGCGAGCTTGAACAGCACGACGGAGAGCACGGCCGAACAGCCGAGCAGGCCGGCGGCCATCAGCGGGTTCACGACGATGATCATCAGGATCGCGCCCATCACCGCGATGCACGGCGGCAGCACGTTCCACGCCATCGTGTTCTCCGACGTATAGACGGCGTTCGACGTGGCGGTGATGCGGCTCGCGAGCGTGCCCGGCTGCTTTTCCGAGTAGTAGGTCGGCGAATGGCCGATCAGGTACTGGAACAGGTCGCGCCGCAGGTCGCCGGTGACCGCGACGAACGTGTGCGCGGCGGCCCAGCCGCCGACGCGCCACAGCAGGTTGTCGGCCGCGATCAGGCCGACGAGCAGCGCGAACGCGCTCCACAGCGGGCCCGGATGATGGCGCCCGGTCGCGAGCACGTCGATCAGGTGCTTGATCGCGTATTGCGAGCCGAGCGCGCAGCCGACGGCGGCCAGCACGCTGCAGAGCACGACCAGGTGCGCGACCGGATGCAGGCGGATGTAGCGGAACAGGAACGCGATCGGCCGATGCGCGTAGCTCGACAGCTTCGCGTTGTGGGCGTTGCGCTGGGCAGGGGTGAGAGATTCCAAAATATGCGTGCGGTGATTCGGTGGTTGAGCGGATCGTCAGGATCGCAGCCCACGGCCGCCCGGACTGAATAATCCGGCATTGTAAACAAGGCCGTGCATTGCGCAGCGCGAATCTTGCCTTGGTCAGGGGCGCGCGATCAATTTTGAGATAAAATCCGGCATCCGTCCTGCCGCGTGCACCGGAATCACGATGCCGGCCGTGGCGGATGACTCGGAACGCCAAAAAGAGCCTTCCACTCTAGAACGGACACCCAAGTCCGCGGGTTGCAAAGTGTTGCGCCTTTGTAACAAAGCAAAGAGTTTGAAATGTTGTGCGCCGTATCGGGATTAACCCTAGATAATCGGCTCCGGGTTCGATTCCAGGTTTTTACGAACCCCTGTCAACGGGTCTTCGTTTCAAACGTTCTATGCCTGTCGCGTCGCCGACGCTCCTTGAGCAGCGCGGGTTCGACGCCCCCGGCAGGCTGATTCGTCCGATTTTTCGGATGAAATGCATCCAGCCCGGACCGCCGGCAGGTTGCCGACCCATACCTGGTTTTTAGCCGATTTTTTAGGAGTTACGCATGCGAATCGCCCAAATCGCTCCGTTGCACGAAGCGGTGCCCCCGAAACTGTACGGTGGTACCGAGCGAGTGGTGTCCTACCTCACCGAAGCACTTGTCGAGATGGGGCATGACGTCACGCTCTTCGCGAGCGGCGATTCGCAAACGTCGGCGAAGCTCGAAGCGTGCTGGCCGCAGGCACTGCGCCTCGACCCGACGATCCGCGACGTGATGGCTCCGCACATGCTGCTCCTCGAGCAGGTGCGCCGCCGCGCGGAAGAGTTCGACGTGCTGCACTGCCACATCGACTACTACCCGTTCTCGCTGTTCTCGCGCCAGCCGGTCCCGCATCTGACGACGATGCACGGCCGTCTCGACCTGCCGGAACTGCAGCCGATCTTCAATGCGTTCAGCGACGTGCCGGTCGTGTCGATCTCCGACAACCAGCGCATCCCGCTGCCGCAGGCGAACTGGTTGTCGACCGTGTACCACGGCCTGCCGGAAAACCTGCTGACGCCGATCCCGAACGTGAAGCCGAGCTACCTCGCGTTCCTCGGCCGCATCTCGCCGGAGAAGCGCGTCGACACCGCGATCCGCATCGCCGAGCAGGCCGGCCTGCCGATCAAGATCGCCGCGAAGCTCGACAAGGCTGACCGCGCTTACTACGAAGAGAAGATCAAGCCGCTGTTCGCGCTGCCGCACGTCGAGTACATCGGCGAAATCAGCGAGTCGGAAAAGACCGAATTCCTGGGCAACGCGCACGCGCTGCTGTTCCCGATCGACTGGCCGGAGCCCTTCGGCCTGGTGATGATCGAGGCGATGGCGTGCGGCACGCCGGTGATCGCGTTCAAGCGCGGCTCGGTGCCGGAAGTGATCGAGAACGGCGTGTCGGGCTTCGTCGTCGAAGACGAACTGTCGGCCGTCGCGGCGCTCAAGCGCCTCGATACGCTGCCGCGCGAGAAGGTGCGCGCCGCGTTCGAAGCCCGTTTCTCGTCGAAGGTGATGGCGCAGAACTACGTGAAGGGCTACGAGGAGCTGCTGCGCCAGAAGCGCCGCACGGTGCTGCGCGAAGTCAACGCAGGCTGATGCCGGGCCGCCGGCCGCACCGCGGCTGAGGTCCAGTCATCGACGCCCCGTCCGGGTCTCCGGCGGGGCGTTGTCACATCTGCGGCGCGGATCTGTTGTATTCTCGCCGCGCCCGGCGCCGCGAACGGCCGCGGAAGCGGTCCGGCACGCCATCCGGCCGTCTGTCCAGACGGTAATGTCCCTATAATGGCCGTGCCGTGAAATCCGGCCCCGCACGAACATCGAGAGGAGAGCAGTCTTGGCGAGAACGAAAACCACGCGCGCAGCACCGGCCCCCGGCGCCGGCGTGATCTTCGCGTTGCGCGCGATCGGTCTCGTGCTGCTCGCGCGCTGGCTGTTCTCGATGTCCCAGATGGGCTATCGCGCGTCGCTGTCGGCGATGGTGTCGTCGCCCTGGGCGTTCGTCTATCTCGTCCTGATCTTCCTGCTGCTCGCGCTGCCGGGCGCCGTCGCGCGCGCCGAGCGGCCGTTCCATCCGCTGCCGCAGTGGCTGCGCCAGGCGCTGCGGGTCTTCGCGCTGATCGGTTTCCTGTTCGCCGTGTGGTCGATCGGCGCGTTCGCGTGGGCGGCCGGCTGGCGCCGCGCGCTGCACGCGGTGACGGCGACCAACGGCTGGCTCGTCGCCGCGCCGGCGCTGTATGCGGCGATCGTCTGGATGTGCCGCCCGCGGCCGCTGTGGCGCACCAACGTGGCCGCGCGCCGCTTCGCGGTCGGCCGCTACGCGATCTCGCTCGACACGCTCACGCGTACCGCGATCGTCTGGATGGAGAGCCGCAAGGTCGGTCAGTACGACGCGCGCGAACTGTCGGTGCGCTGGCCCGGCCGGGTCGCGCCCGCCGCGGGCGAGCAGGGTGCGCAGCCGGCCGCCGTGCCGCCGCGTCGCGGCAGCCTGTTCCGGCGGCCGAAGGTGGAGCTGCTGTGGGATTCGCCGGCGGCCGTCGGCCATAACCGGCAGATCGTGATGCGCGCGCCGCTCGCGACCGAGGGCGACCGCGTCGCGGTGCTCGCGCTCGACGCGGCGCTCAAACAGATCGTCTGACAAGGCCTGCGCGGCGCGCGGGCGACAAGGAGGCGCAATGATCGTCCGCTGGTTGCTGGCAGCCGTTCACCTGATGGCATTCGGCGTCGCGTTTGCCGCGATCGCGGGCCGCAACCGTGCGCTGCGCCGGGTCATCGCGTCGGCGCAGGCCGCCGACCTGCCCGGCGTGTTCAAGGCCGACGCGGCCTGGGGATTGTCCGCGCTGGTACTGATCGCGACCGGGCTCACGCGCGCATTCGGCGGCTTCGAGAAGGGCTCGGCGTACTACCTTCATGAGCCGCTCTTTCACCTCAAGATGACCGCGCTCGTGCTGATCCTGCTGCTCGAGATCGTGCCGATGCTCGGGCTGATCCGCTGGCGCATCGCCGCGCGGCAGCAGCAGATGCCCGATCTGGGCCGCGCACGGACCTATGTGCGGATCGGCCACTGGCAGGCCGTGCTCGTGATGGTGCTCGTGCTCGCCGCGTCGGGGATGGCGCGGGGGATTGGGCTGGCCGGGTAGGTGCGGCCGGCTAGGTGCGGCCGGCTAGGCCCGGCCGGCCGCGCATGTCGACCGGGCGGACCCGCCGCCCGTTTCGTCCCGCGCTCAGCGCACGAGGCAGGGGCGCTTGTTGTTGAACGTCCACCCCGGAATCAGATACTGCATCGCGGCCGCGTCGTCGCGCGCGCCGAGCCCGTGCTGCTTGTACAGTTCGTGCGCGACCGCGACCGCCTCCATGTCGATGTCGATGCCGAGGCCCGGACGCTTCGGCACTTCCACGAGCCCGTTCTCGATCTTCAGCGGCTCGCGCGTCAGCCGTTCGCCGTCCTGCCAGATCCAGTGCGTGTCGATCGCGGTGACCTGGCCGGGCGCGGCGGCCGCGACGTGCGTGAACATCGCGAGCGATACGTCGAAGTGGTTGTTCGAATGCGAGCCCCACGTGAGGCCCCAGTCGCGGCACATCTGCGCGACGCGCACCGAGCCCTGCATCGTCCAGAAGTGCGGATCGGCGAGCGGGATGTCGACCGCCTGCAACTGCACCGCGTGGCCCATCTGGCGCCAGTCGGTCGCGATCATGTTGGTGGCCGTCGGCAGCCCGGTCGAGCGGCGGAATTCGGCCATCACCTCGCGGCCCGAATAACCGTTCTCCGCGCCGCACGGATCTTCCGCATACGCGAGCACGTGATGCAGGTCGCGGCACAGCCGCACGGCCTCGTCGAGCGACCACGCGCCGTTCGGATCGAGCGTCACGCGCGCTTCGGGGAAGCGCTCGGCAAGCGCCGTCACGGCGTCGACCTCGCGCGCGCCTTCGAACACGCCGCCCTTCAGCTTGAAGTCATTGAACCCATAGCGCGCATGCGCGGCTTCGGCGAGGCGCACGACCGCCTCGGGCGTCAGCGCGGCTTCGTCGCGCACGCGGGTCCAGTCGTCGGTCGCGCCGCGGCCGTCGCGATAGGGCAGCGCAGTTTGCGTGCGATCGCCGATGTAGAACAGATAGCCGAGCATCTCGACGCGCTCGCGCTGCTGCCCTTCGCCGAGGAGGGCCGCCACGGGCACGCCGAGATGCTGGCCGAGCAGGTCGAGCAGCGCGGCTTCGAGCGCGGTGACCGCGTGGATCGTGGTGCGCAGGTCGAAGGTCTGCAGGCCGCGGCCGCTCGTGTCGCGATCGGCGAAGGTGCGCCGCACGTCGTTGAGCACCGCATGGTAATTGCCGACCGGCTGACCGACGACGAGCGCGCGCGCGTCCTCCAGCGTGCGGCGGATGCTTTCGCCGCCCGGCACCTCGCCGACGCCGGTCCGGCCCGCGCTGTCCTTCAGGATCACGAGGTTGCGGGTGAAGAACGGGCCGTGCGCACCGCTCAGGTTGAGCAGCATGCTGTCGTGGCCGGCGACCGGAATGGCTTGCAGGTCGACGATGCGCGGCGTGTCGTGGGAAGGCGAGGCAGTGACGGCGTTCATGGCGGCGATGGCAAAAGAGTGGGCAATGCCGTGCGGCAAAATCTTTGCTGCGCGCGGCGGGAGGTGCGATCATTCGACAACCGACGTGCGCGGTGCGCAAGCCCCGCATGTCGACAGCAACCCGAAAGGATGGGGGCGACCCGCTCGATGCCGGTGTCGCGACAGGCCGGAGCACGCGCGCAAGCGCGCTTCGATCGGTCGCGAAACCGGGCGCCGGCAGCCGCGCAGAAGCGCGAATGCCGGCCGATCGCGAACCACGGGACCGGGGGCAGCGCTGGAGCGCCAGCCTCGGTCGACAGGAGATCCGTGTCGCTATCATCAGTCGTCGGATGACTTGTGACGCAGTATAATGAATCATCGGCGTTCGCTCAAACCCCGCGTAAACCCTCGGCTCACATTACGATCATTCAAAAAGGAACCGGCCTCATGTCCGTGCCCACGCTTCCCGCAGCGCCGCGCCGTCGCGCACGCAGCCTCGCACAAGATGTCGTCGACGCGCTGACCGCGCAGATCGAAAACGGCACGCTGCGTCCCGGCGACAAGCTGCCGACCGAAACCGAAGTCATGGCGGCGCAGGGCGTCAGCCGTACGGTCGTGCGCGAAGCGATCTCGCGGATGCAGGCGAGCGGCCTCGTGGAGACGCGCCACGGCATCGGCAGCTTCGTGCTCGAGCCGGCGCGCCGGCAGACGCTCGGTATCGATCCCGCGACCATCACGACGCTGCGCGACGTGCTGGCGGTGCTCGAGCTGCGCATCAGCCTCGAAAGCGAATGCGCGAGCCTCGCCGCGCAGCGTGCGAACGATACCGACCTCGCCGCGTTGCGGCGTGCGCTCGACGCGATCGCGTCGGGGGCGGGCGGCGGCCGCGACACGGCACCACTCGATTTCCAGTTCCACCTGCAGATCGCGCAGTCCACCGGCAACCGCTATTTCGTCGACATCATGACGCAGCTCGGCGCGTCGATCATTCCGCGCACGCGCGTGAATTCGGCGCGCTTCGCCGGCGACGACCTCGAGCGCTATGTCGCCCGGCTCAATCACGAGCATGAAGACATTTACGAGGCGATCGCGCGTCACGACCCGGAAGCCGCGCGCGCCGCGATGCGCACGCACCTGACCAACAGCCGCGAGCGGCTGCGCCGTGCGCACGAGGCGGCCGAGGCGGAACGCGACACGCAGGCCAGCTGACGCGTGGCCGCTGACATGGTCTGCGCGGCGCCGCAGGCCTTGACGAATATCCCCGCAACATCAGTCATCGTATGAGATCGGTGCGATTGCGCCGATCGTTTTAGCGCCGGCTGCGGATCGTCCGGTCACCTGCATCGTGGGAGGGGCGCCGGGGCGGCGTTCCCGCCGTCGCCCGCGCCCCGGGCGCGGCCCGGCTATCCGGACCGCCGATCCTGCCCGATCAGCCCCCCTTCGTCACGATGGTCTTCCACGCGCCGCTCTTCACCTGGTACAGCGTCGACATCCCGCTCTTCAGCGAGCCGTCGTTCGCGAACGAGATGCGGCCGGTGACGCCTTCGAAGTCGACCCTCTTCAGCGCCGGGCGATAGACCTTTGGATCGGTCGAGTTGGCCGCCTGCATCGCCTTGATCGCCGCCCATGCCGCGTCGTAGCCGAACTGCGCGTACGACAGCACGTCGACGCCGAAGCGCTTCTTGAAACGCTGCTCGAAATCCTTGCCCTGCGGCAGCTCGTCGAGCGGCCGTCCGTATTCCCACGCCATCGCGCCTTCCGCGGCCGGGCCGGCGATCTTGATGAACTCGTTGTCCTTCACACCGCCGCCGCCGACGAACTGCGCGTTCAGCCCGAGCTGGCGCATCTGCTTGATGAAGTTCGCGGCGAGCGAGTCGAGACCGCCGAAGAAGATCAGGTCGGGGTTCTTGCCCTTCAGGCTCGTGATCTGCGCGCGGAAGTCGACCGCCTGGTTGCTGGTGAACTCGCGGCCGATGATGTTGCCGCCGGCCGCCTTCACGGCCTTCTCGAACTCGTCCGCCTCACCCTGGCCGAACGCGGTGCGGTCGTCGATGATCGCGATGCGCTTCGCCTTGGTCACGTCGACCGCGTACTTGCCCGCGTTGCCGGCGTTCTGGCCGTCGGTCGCGATCACCATGAACATGTTCGCGAGCCCGCGCGACGTGAGCGTCGGGTTGGTCGCGGCCGGGTCGATCACCGGAATGCCGGCCTTGTCGTAGACCACCGACGCCGGAATCGTCGTGCCCGAGTTGAAGTGGCCGACCACCACCGACACGTTCTGGTCGACGAGCGCCTGCGCGGCCTGCACGCCGATGCGCGGGTCGGCCTGGTCGTCCTGCACGACCAGGTCGAAATGCACGGGCTTGCCGGCGATCTGCACCTTCTGCGCGGCGGCGTCGTCGAGCGCGAGCTGCACGCCGTTCTGGAGATCCTTGCCGTAGCCGGCGTTCACGCCGGTGAGCGGCGCGGCAAAGCCGACCTTCACGTCGGACGCGTCGGCGGCCTGGGCGGCGTGTTGCGAGAGAAGGGCTACCGCGGATACGACCGATACCGACAACAGGGAATGACGGAATGTCATGTTCGTTCCTCTTGTTCTAACACCAGCGGGTGGGTACCGCACGCAGCCGGCGGGCCGGGCGCGTGCGACGGGCGGGCGGTTCGACCGCTTCTCGGAATCGGACGTGGAGGTCGGCTTGCTGATGCTTCCCGGAAAGGACCTCCCGTCAGGCTCTGCGAGGAGCCCCGATCGTCTCGATATATAGGTCGCCGATATGCGCGGGTCTTGGCAATTTGCCGCGCATTCGATGCGGATTTGCGCATAGCTTCCGCGCGAGCGCGGGCGGCCGGTATCGGGAGTTTCCCGTCACGAACGGACGGGAGGCGGGTGCGGGCGCGCGGCGCAGCCCCCGGCGGGGCCGCGCCGCGTTCGCCGTCGTCAGTCGGACAGGGCGTCCGACGCGGCTTCGGCGTCGTCATGCGACGCGCTCGTGCGGATCGCCGGGTCGCTCGTGCTCGGGCGGCCGGTCTCCACGTGGCCCGCGAAACGGCGCAGGAAACCGAGCGGGCGGCCGTCGCTGACGGTCAGGTCGTACCAGCCGTGGCTGCCGCGCAGATCCCAGTAGTCGTCGACGTGCGTACCCGGCTTGAGGTCGAACTCGCGCGCATGGCCGTGGCCGTATGCGCTCGTCACCTTGAGCCGCACGGCCTGGTGGCCGCGGTTCATCAGGCGCAGCGTGATGTTGCCGTTCGCGACGTCGTAGCCGTAGATCACCTCGGGATTGACGCTCGCGGGGACGACCGCCGCTGCCGCGGGGCTGCGGAAGTGGCAGTAGAAGCCGTTCGGGCCGTACACGTCGAGGTCGTACAGGCCGAGCGACGGCGCCGGGCTCCACAGGTCGGAAACCCGCTTGCCGGCGTCGACCGTGTAGGTCCACGGGCCGTCGACACGATTGCGCGCCTGGACCTGGAACGCCGCGCCCGCGGTGCCGGTGTTCGCGAAGGTCAGCCGGAACTGGCCGCTCGCATTGTCGATCCGGCCGTGCACGAACAGTTCGTACGGCAGCGCGCGCGCCGGACGCAGGCCGGCCTCCTGCTTCGGCAGATGCTGGACGACCGGCGGCACCGGGATGTAGTCGGGGTGACGGTTGCGGTCGGGCGGCGCGTAGCCGCTCGTGTCCGGGAGCTGCGGCCAGCTTGCGTCGGGCGTCGCGAAGTCGAACGCGGACGTCAGGTTGCCGCACACCGTACGGCGCCACGGCGACACGTTCGCCGCGGTGACCGCGTACTGCGCGCCGAAGCGTGCTTCGATGAATTGCAGCAGCGACGTGTGATCGAAGGTCTGCGAGCAGACCCAGCCGCCCTTGGTCCACGGCGACACCACCAGCATCGGCACGCGCGGCCCGAGCCCGTACGGGCCGGCCATGTGCGACGCGTCGCCGGCGAATGCCTCGTTGGTCGTCGCGACCGTCGACAGCCCGTTGTCGCGCGACTGCGGTGCGAACGGCGGCGGCACGTGGTCGAAGAAGCCGTCGTTCTCGTCGTAGGTGATGAAGAGTGCGGTCTTGCTCCACACGTCCGGATTCGATACGAGCACCTTCAGCACCTGCTCGATGTACCACGCGCCGTAGTTCGCCGGCCAGTTCGGGTGCTCCGAGTACGCTTCCGGCGCGCAGATCCACGACACCTGCGGCAGCGTGCCGTTCTTCACGTCCTGCTGCAGCACGTCGAACAGCGTGCCGCCGGCGCTGATGTTGGTGCCGGTGCGCGCCTTGTCGTACAGCGGCGTGCCGGGCAGCGCACTGCGGTACTGGTTGAAGTAGAGCAGCGCGTTGTCGCCGTAGTTGCCGATGTACGGGTTCTGCGTCCAGCCCCACGAGCCGTTCGCGTCGAGCCCCGTGCCGACGTCCTGGTAGATCTTCCATGACACGCCGGCCTGCTCGAGCACTTCCGGATAGGTCGTCCAGCCGTAGCCCTTTTCCTCGTTGCCGAGCACCGGGCCGCCGCCCGTGCCGTCATTGCCGACGTAGCCGGTCCACATGTAGTAGCGGTTCGGGTCGGTCGAGCTCGGGATCGCGCAGTGGTACGCGTCGCAGATCGTGAATGCGTCGGCGAGCTGGTAGTGGAACGGGATGTCGTCGCGCTTCAGGTACGCCATCGTCGTGGTGCCCTTGTTCGGCACCCACTGGTCGTAGCGGCCCTTGTTCCATGCGGCGTGCATGTCCTGCCAGCCGTGCGGCAGGTCCTGCAGGAACTGCAGGCCGAGCTTGTCGGCGCCCGGGTGGAACGGCAGCAGCTCGGCCGGGCCGACCGGCTGATGGAACACCGACTTGCCGTTCGCGAGGCGCAGCGGGCGCGGGTCGCCGAATCCGCGGACACCACGCATCGTGCCGAAGTAATGGTCGAACGAACGGTTCTCCTGCATCAGGATCACGATGTGTTCGATATCGCGGATCGTGCCGGTACGGCGGTTCGCGGGGATGGCGAGCGCATCGCGGATCACGGGCGGGAACAGGTTCAGCGCGGCTGCGCCGGCGGTGCCGGCGGCGACGCGCAGGAAGTCACGACGGTTCGATCGGGTCATGGTCGTTATCGTGCGTTAAAGGGGGGAGCCGGTTGGCGGGACATGCGGAAAATGGACGCGCCCCGTGGCGCAGGATGCGGCTGCGCCGGGTCGTGCCGCCGCGAGCATAGCGAGAAATCGGTGTCATTCATGTGAAGTCCGGAAACGTTTGCAGGCGCGGCGTTGAACGGACAACGGCCGACGGTCGCGGTGCAACGGGCAGCGGGGACGCGGATAGCGGGAAAGCGGACAGCGGGACAGCGGACAGCGGGAAAGCGGGAAAGCGGGAAAGCGGGAAAGCGGGAAAGCGGGAAAGCGGGAAAGCGGGAAAGCAGGAAAGCAGGAAAGCAGGAAAGCAGGAAAGCAGGAAAGCAGGAAAGCAGGACAGCAGGACAGCAGGACAGCAAATGGCGCTTGACGCGCGCCTGCGATGCGGATGCAGCGGCGTCAGGCGTCCGTCACCCACGCGCCGAACCATTCGCTCGGGCGCGCGATTTCGTCCTGCGCGGCGACGAGTTCGAGCTCGTAGCGGCGTGCGTCGTAGGTTGCCTTCACGACCGCGTGCACCGCCGCGAGCGTGTGCTCGAACGCGGCGCGCACCGAGTCGCCGCGCAACCGGCGCGCGACGAAAATGGCGCTGGTGAGGTCGCCGACGCCGACCGGATGGCGCGGAAACGCATACAGCGGGCGCTGGCCGATCCACGCTTCGGTCTCGGTGACGGCGAGCATGTTGAAGCGGTCGGCCGGGCTGCTGCGGTCGTGCAGGTGCTTGACGAGGATGATTTTCGGGCCGCGGCGGATCAGCGCGCGGCACGCGTCGACGGCTTCGGCGACGGTCTCGATGCGCCGCCCGGCGAGCTTCTGCAGCTCGGTGTGGTTCGGCGACATGCCGTCCGCGAGCGCCGGCATCTCCGCGACGATGAATTCCTCGACGCCGGGTTCGGGGCGGATGCCGCCCGTCTGGCCCATCGCCGGATCGCAGAAGTACCACGCGTTCGGGTTCATCGCCTTCACCGAGCGCACGATCTCGACCGTCGCGCGCGCCTGCGCCGGCGAGCCGACGAAGCCGGACAGTACCGCGTCGCAGCGCTTGAGCGCGCCGATCGCGGCGACGCCGTCGACCAGCTGCTCCATCTTCGCGGCGTCGATCGCGCTGCCGGCCCAGTGGCCGTACTGCATGTGATTCGACAGCTGGACGGTGTTGAGCGGCCAGACGTTGACGCCGAGGCGCTGCATCGGGAACACGGCCGCGCTGTTGCCGGCGTGTCCGTAGATGACGTGCGACTGAATGCTGAGGACGTTTTTCATGAGCGTTCGCCTGCAGGCGTTTCAGGGTCTCGTCACACGATACCCGAGTTCGTCGCGTGCGCGGAAGTCGCTCGGCCGACGAGTGTTGCGCGCCGTCGTCAGCCCGACCGCGTAGAATCGCGGGGCGTGAAGCCGCCCGGCTGACCGCGTGCATTTCCCATTACCGTGAGCGCCATGCCTTCGAATTGCAAGATGTTCTCCCTCGCGCGCGCGGCCGTGCTCGGCGCGAGCGTCGCCGCCGCATGCGCGACGTCGGTCGCGGCCAACGTCCCGGCACCGGCCGGCAACGACGGGCCCGCGTACGGCCCTCGCCTGGAAGGCTTCGCCTATCCGGAGCCGGTGCATCGCTACGCGTTCGTGTCGCAGCGCGACACCCTCGAGATGATGTACATGGACGTGCAGCCGGCGCACCCGAACGGCCGCACCGTCGTGCTGCTGCACGGGAAGAACTTCTGCGCGGCGACCTGGGAAGACACGATCGGCGTGCTGAGCCGCGCCGGCTATCGCGTGATCGCGCCGGACCAGATCGGCTTCTGCAAGTCGTCGAAGCCCGAGCGCTACCAGTACAGCTTCCAGCAGCTCGCGCGCAACACGCATGCGCTGCTCGAGTCGGTCGGCGTGAAATCGGCGACGATCGTCGGCCATTCGACGGGCGGGATGCTCGCGATGCGTTACGCGCTGATGTACCCGAAGGCGACCGAGCAGCTCGTGCTGGTGAACCCGATCGGCCTCGAGGACTGGAAGGCGCTCGGCGTGCCGCCGCTGTCGGTCGACTACTGGTACGCACGCGAGCAGAAGACGACGGCGGACGGCATCCGCCGTTACGAGCAGGCGACCTACTACGCGGGCAAGTGGGCGCCGTCCTACGAGCGCTGGGTGCAGATGCTCGCCGGCATGTATCGCGGCTCGGGCCGCGACGCGGTCGCGTGGAACTCGGCGCTGATCTACGACATGATCCTCACGCAGCCGGTGGTCTACGAACTCGGCGCGATACGCGTGCCGACGCTGCTGCTGATCGGCGACAAGGACACGACCGCGATCGGCAAGGACGTGGCGCCGCCGGACGTGCACGCGAAGCTCGGCCGTTACCCGGAACTCGCGAAACGCACGCAGGCGGCGATTCCCGGCGCGCAGCTCGTCGAATTCCCGGCGCTCGGGCACGCGCCGCAGATCCAGGATCCGGACGCGTTCCACAAGGCGCTGCTCGACGGGATGGGGGCGGTGCACCCGCAGTGACGCGCAGGCGGGCGCACCCGCCTGGGTGGGCCGCCCGCCGGGTCAGCGGGTTTCGTTCGCGAGTTCGTCGCGGATCTGCGCGGCCAGCTCGAACGAGCGCACGCGCGCGGCGTGATCGTAGATCTGCGCGGTGATGATCACCTCGTCCGCGCCGGTTTGCGCGATCCGGTCGCGCAGCTTGTCGCGCACCGTGTCGCGCGAGCCGACGGCCGCGAACGACAGCGCATGCGCGACGTTCGCGAGTTCGAATTCGCTCGCCTCGAGCGCGTCGACGGGCGGCGGCAGCTTGCCGGGCGTGCCGCGGCGCAGGTTGATGAACTGCTGCTGCAGCGACGTGAAGAGGCGCCGCGCCTCGTCGTCGGTATCGGCCGCGAACACGTTGACGCCGACCATCGCATGCGGCTTCGGCCACGCGGCCGACGGCCGGTACTGCGCGCGATAGACTTCGAGCGCGCGCATCAGGTAGTCCGGCGCGAAGTGCGACGCGAACGCGAACGGCAGCCCGAGCATCGCGGCGAGTTGCGCGCTGAAGAGGCTCGAACCGAGCAGCCACACGGGCACGTCCAGCCCCGCGCCGGGCACCGCGCGCACGCGCTGGCCGGGCACCGGTTCCGCGAAGTAGCGCTGCAGTTCGGCGACGTCGTCCGGAAACGAGTCGGCGCTGCCGATCAGGTCGCGGCGCAGCGCGCGCGACGTGGTCTGGTCGGTGCCGGGCGCGCGGCCGAGCCCGAGGTCGATGCGCCCCGGATACAGCGACGCGAGCGTGCCGAACTGCTCGGCGATCACGAGCGGCGCATGGTTCGGCAGCATGATCCCGCCCGAGCCGACGCGGATCGTCTTCGTCGCACCCGCCACGTGGCCGATCACGACGGCCGTGGCCGCGCTCGCGATGCCGGGCATGTTGTGATGTTCGGCGAGCCAGTAGCGGCGATAACCGAGGCGCTCCGCGTGCTGCGCGAGATCGACGGTGTTGCGGAACGCCTGCGCGGCGTCGGCGCCGGCGGGAATGGGGGCGAGATCGAGTACGGAAAACGGAATCATCGGGTGGCCTTCGGAAGGGAGGGGCGCGGTGATGCGCATGCGCAACAGATGGCGATGATTTTGCCAAAGGGTTCCGGAACGCGCTGGCGACGCGCGGATACCCATGCGCCTTTCAGGGGCGCAAGGTGGCGCGGACAACTGTTGCAAAAATCAATCTAATCGCCGAATAATTACCGATCTTTACGGCGATTGGGCATGTCTTCGCATCGACATACAAATTTCCACGAAACGTTTGATTTTCAAGACTGCAATCCGCCTGCAAAGTGCTTACGCTAACGTGAACGAGGTGGCACCGGAATGGTTCCCCGGCCGCACAGCTTTGCCGAAATCGCAGTAGTCCGTTTCGCGTGGTGCCAAGCGCGGGGTGGCGCGGGCTGCTAAAATCCGGCGCCTGTCCATGTTGTGCCGACGGTAGCCATTAGAATCTTCCCGCATCCCGTCCGGGCATCGCGCGAGGATGTGCCACGCGATGCCGGGCATGGCCGCTTTCGGGGAAATGGGCCGTGCCTCCCCATTTACACAGACGCTGCTGGAACAAGGAGTCGGGTCGTGCCCGCGTTCGTTGCTGTCGGAATACCCAATCACGTTCAACCCGGTTCGATCGGTCGGCAGGGCGCCCGCGTCGCCGGAGGGCGTCGCGCATGACGCCGACCGTCACGCTGCTCGACTGGCTCCTGACCGTGTTCACGCTGGCTGCGGCCGGCTATGCGTTCGTCGCGGCGTTCGCGCCGCGCCCGCGCACGCCGCGCACCGCCGCGCGCGACGGTTTCGAGCCCGTCAGCGTGCTCAAGCCGCTGTGCGGCGCCGAGCCGCACCTGTACGAGAACCTCGCGACGTTCTGCGAACAGCGCCACCCGCGCCATGAAGTGCTGTTCGGGGTCGCGTCGGCATCCGATCCGGCGGTCGCCGTGGTCGAGCGGCTGCGCGCCGACTATCCGGAATGCGACATCACGCTCGTGATCGACGCGCGCGTGCACGGCAAGAACCTGAAGGTCAGCAACCTGATCAATCTCGCCGAACGCGCGAAGTACGGCCGCATCGTGATCGCGGACAGCGACATCGCGGTGAAGCCGGACTATCTGGAGCGCGTGACGGCGCCGCTCGCCGACGCGTCGGTCGGGGTCGTCACGTGCCTGTATCATGCGCGCAGCGTCGGCGGG
Source organism: Burkholderia sp. BCC1996 (assembly GCF_905339955.1). Classification (NCBI taxonomy): domain Bacteria; kingdom Pseudomonadati; phylum Pseudomonadota; class Betaproteobacteria; order Burkholderiales; family Burkholderiaceae; genus Burkholderia; species Burkholderia sp. BCC1996. Next base: position 57,936 of record NZ_CAJPHM010000020.1, on the reverse strand, counting down.
TTCTGGACGCGGATCGGCGCGCAGTTCGTCGATGCCTGGTTCGCGCCGTCGGTACGGATCACGCACCTCGGCCGCTCGAGCCGCTTCGGCTTCGGCGCGACGCTGGCGCTCACGCGCGACACGCTCGACCGGATCGGCGGTTTTCTCGCGTTGAAGGACGAACTGGCCGACGACTTCTGGCTGGCCGAGCTGCCGCGCCGCCTCGGGCGGCGCACCGTGCTGTCCGAGGTCGAGGTCGCGACCGACGTGATCGAGCCGTCGTTCGGGCCGCTCTGGCACCGCGAGACGCGCTGGCTGCGCACGATCCGCTCGCTGAACCCGGCCGGCTTCGCGTTCCTGTTCATCACGTTTACCGCGCCGTGGCTCGCGATCGGCGCGGCGCTCGCGCTGCGTCTCGACGGCACCGTCGCCGGCACGCTGGCGGGTGGCGCGGCCGTGGTGGGCGCGTTCGGGCGGCTGGTGCTGCACGCGCGCGGCGAGGACGGCTGGCGCGCGTTCTGGCGCGACCTGCCGCTCGTCGCGGTGCGCGACACGCTGCTCGCGCTCGAATGGCTCGCGGCCGTGTTCGGCACGCACGTCGTGTGGCGCGGCGCGCGGATGACGGTCGTCGGCGGCGAACGCGCGACGGTGATCGTGGAGGGCGGGGACGGCCGCTGACGTACGTTCCCCGAAGGGAACCGGCGATGCGCCCGGTCCCGATCGAATCCGGCCCGAGGGCCGAGACGCGCCGCGCGGCCACGCCGCGCGACGCGACATGACAGAGAGGCGGGCGCCGGCAGGGCGGCCCGCGGTTGATTGACTGAATCGTTGAAACGAATCGAACTATGCAGGCTACCGGAGCATTCATGAAAACGCTGTTCTTGCAGGCCCCTTCGTATGACGGCTTCGACGGCGGAGCCGGCTCGCGCTATCAGGCGAAGCGCGAAATCCGTTCCTTCTGGTACCCGACGTGGCTCGCGCAGCCGGCCGCGCTCGTGCCGGGCAGCCGCGTCGTCGACGCGCCGGCCGACGGCCTGTCGGTCGAGGAAACGCTGAAGATCGCCAACGACTACGATCTCGTGATCATCCACACGAGCACGCCGTCGTTCCCGACCGACGCGATGTTCGCGCAGGATCTGAAGAAGATGAAGCCGTCGATGCTGGTCGGCATGGTGGGCGCGAAGGTGATGGTCGATCCGCACAACTCGCTCACGGCGAGCGACGCGATCGACTTCGTGTGCCGCGAGGAATTCGACTACACCTGCAAGGAAATCGCCGAAGGCAAGCCGTTCCCCGAGATCAAGGGCTTGAGCTGGCGCGCGAAGGACGGCTCGATCGAGCACAACGAAGCGCGTCCGATCCTCGAGAACATGGACGAACTGCCGTTCGTCGCGCCCGTCTACAAGCGCGACCTGAAGATCGACAACTACTTCATCGGCTACCTGAACTACCCGTACGTGTCGATCTACACGGGCCGCGGCTGCAAGTCGCGCTGCACGTTCTGCCTGTGGCCGCAGACGGTCAGCGGCCATCGCTACCGCACGCGCTCGGTCGAGAACGTGCTCGCGGAAGCGAAGTGGATCCGCGACAACATGCCGGAAGTGAAGGAACTGATGTTCGACGACGACACCTTCACCGACGACCTGCCGCGTGCCGAAGCGATCGCCATCGGCCTGGGCAAGCTCGGCATGACGTGGTCGTGCAACGCGAAGGCGAACGTGCCGTACAAGTCGCTGAAGATCATGAAGGAAAACGGCCTGCGCCTGCTGCTGGTCGGCTTCGAATCCGGCGACGACCAGATCCTCGTGAACATCAAGAAGGGCGTGCGCACCGATTTCGCGCGCCGCTTCAGCGCGGACTGCAAGAAGCTCGGCATCAAGATCCACGGCACCTTCATCCTCGGCCTGCCGGGCGAGACGCAGGACACCATCAAGAAGACGATCGAGTACGCGAAGGAAATCAATCCGCACACGATCCAGGTGTCGCTCGCCGCGCCGTATCCGGGCACGACGCTTTACAAGCAGGCCGTCGAGAACGGCTGGATGGAAGAGAACAAGACCATCAACCTGGTCAGCAAGGAAGGCGTGCAGCTCGCGGCGATCGGCTATCCGCACCTGTCGCGCGACGAGATCTATCACCATCTCGAGCAGTTCTATCGCCAGTTCTACTTCCGTCCGTCGAAGATCTGGGAGATCGTCCGCGAGATGCTGACGAGCTGGGACATGATGAAGCGTCGCTTGCGCGAAGGCGTCGAGTTCTTCCGCTTCCTGCGCGCGCACGAGGCCTGATTCGTGGCGACGCAGCGGGCGGCGCGGGCGCTGATCTTCACCGCGGACGACTTCGGGCTGCATCCGCGCGTCAACGCGGCGGTCGAGCGCGCGCATCGCGACGGCGTGCTGAACGCCGCGAGCCTGATGGTCGGTGCGCCCGCGGCGCAGGATGCGATCGAACGCGCGCGGCGCCTGCCGTCGCTCGCGGTCGGCCTGCATCTCGTCCTCGCGGACGGGCCGGCCACGCTGCCCGCGCATGACATACCCGCGCTCGTCGGCCCCGACGGGCGCTTCGGCGACGCGATGGCGAAGGATGGCTGCCGCTTCTTCTTCCTGCCGCACGTGCGTGCGCAGCTGCGCCGCGAGATCCGCGCGCAGTTCGACGCGTTCGCGGCGAGCGGCCTGCCGCTCGACCACGTGAACGCGCACAAGCATTTCCACCTGCATCCGACCGTGCTGTCGATGATCATCGAGATCGGCCGCGACTACGGGCTGCGTGCGGTGCGGCTGCCGTACGAAACGCGCGCGCCCGCGCTGCTCAAGCCGTGGATCGCGCTGGTGCGTGCCCGGCTCGACCGTGCGGGGCTCGCGCACAACGACTACGTGGTCGGGATCGAGCATACGGGCGCGATGGACGAGGCCGTGCTGCTCGACGCGCTCGCGGCATTGCCGCCCGGGGTCGGCGAGATTTACTGTCATCCGGCGGAAGCCGGCGACGGCCCGATCACGCCGACGATGGCCGCTTACCGGCCGGTCGACGAACTGGATGCGCTGCTGTCGCCGCGCGTCGCGGCCGCGCTGAAGGCCGCGGGCGTCGCGACCGGCGGTTTTGCCGACGTGTTCGGCCAGCCGGCGGCGCGGCGCGGCACGCGCGCGTCGCGCGAAGCGGGGGCGCAGCCGTCATGACCAAGTGGATCAAATGGCTCGGCTGGCCGATCGGCATCGGGATCCTGCTCGCGCTCGGGCTGCACGAAGGCATCGGCGACGTGACGCGGATGCTCGAGCGCGCCGGCTTCGCGCTGCTGTGGCTCGTGCCGTTCCATGCGCTGCCGCTGCTGCTCGACGCGTATGCGTGGCACCAGCTGCTCGACCGGCGCGCGTCGCTGTCGTTCCTGTGGTGGGTCGCGACCGTGCGTGAAGCGGTGAACCGGCTGCTGCCGGTGGTCGGGATCGGCGGCGAGTTGGTCGGGATCCGGATGGCGCGCTGGCAGGTGCCCGACGCGAGCCGCGTGACCGCGTCGGTGATCGTCGAGGTGCTGGTGACGATCGTCGTCCAGTATGCGTTCGCGGCGCTCGGCCTCGTGCTGCTGCTCGCGACGACGCACGACATGGGCGGCGGCACGATCGGCCTCGCGCTGCTGCTGACGCTGCCGCTGCCGGTGCTCGGCGTCGTGCTGATGCGGCGCGGCGGGATCTTCCATGCGATCGAGCGGTTCGCGGGGCGTCTGCTCGGCGATTCGCACCGGTTGCTGCAGGGCGTCGACGGCCGCCGCCTCGACGGCGACATCGACGCGCTGATGTCGCGCACGCCGCTGCTGTTCAGTGCGTTCTTCTGGCAGCTGTCCGGCTACGTGCTCGGCGCGCTCGAAATCTACTGGGCGCTCGCGCTGCTCGGTCATCCGGTCTCGATCGGCGGCGCGATCGCGATCGAGGCGATGACGCAGGCCGTGCGGCATGCGGCGTTCATGGTGCCGGGCGGTCTCGGCGTGCAGGAGGCGACCGTCGTGCTGCTCGCGCAGATGTTCGGCGTCGATCGCGAGACGGCGCTGTCGCTCGCGCTGGTCAAGCGCGGCCGCGAGGTGCTGTTCGGCTGTCTCGCGCTCGGGTCGTGGCAACTGGCCGAGCTGGTGCGCACGCGCCGCCGGATCAAGGCGGTGCCGGCCGGGCCGCGCGCCCCGCAAGCGGGCCGCGAGGCCCAGGTGCAAACCGAAACGACGCATTGATCACGAGACGGGCCGCGCGGTCCGTCTCGCGCTTTTGGCGTTGCGCGGGTATCCTTGCCGCGTGTTTTCTCGACGCGCATTTCTTCCGATGATCTTCCGTTTCCGGCTGCTTCCCGTCACGATGCTGGCCGCCGCGCTGGCGCTGACCGGCTGCGACGACAAGCAAGGCAATCTCGACGTGCAACGTATCAGGGACTTCTTCAACGCGATCAAGCCGGCGCCGCTGCTGCTCAAGGGGCTGAAGGCCGGCGTCTCGACCGAAGCCGACGTGCGCGCCACGATGGGCAAGCCCGAGACCGAGCGCGCGTTCACCGACGGCTCGAAGCGCCTCGAATACCCGCGTGGCCCGATGGGCAACCAGACCTGGTTCGTCGACCTCGACCCGGGCGGGTATTACACGGGCGCGACGCAGGTGCTGACCGCCGAGAACTTCGCGAAGGTGCGCCCGGGGATGACCGAGGACGAGGTGCGGCGCCTGCTCGGCAAGCCGGGCGACGTCGCGCAGTACCCGCTGAAGCCCGAGACCGTATGGAGCTGGCGCTGGCTCGAGGACGGCGTCAACACCGACGCGTTCTTCAACGTCCATTTCGGCCCGGACGGGCTTGTCTATACGACTTCGCGCTCCGACATCCTGAAAGGGCGCTGAACCCGCGTCCGGCGCTATATCGAAAAAGCGACCGGAAAATTGCAAAAAGTCCGCTTCCCTGCGTGTCATCCGACTGTCAGGAAGCGGCTTTTTTCCTTTTGAAACAGCGCGGTAGGCCGTGCCTGCAAATGGTGGGACGAATTGCTGCGACGCAGCAATCGCGCGCACGGTGATTTGAGGCAAACAATTTCGCTTGCGACTATCCGCGTCAGCCCGGCGCCGGACAGTGATGCGCGCCGGTGTTCACATCAACACTGGAGACGCGCGTGTTCCTTTACGGCTTTGGTCCTGTCCTCTGGGCCGGCACCGTGCAGACCATCGAGCTGTCGGTGCTGTCGCTCGCCGCTGCGGTGGCGCTGGGGCTGATCGGCGCGGTGGCGAAGCTGTCGCACAACCGGGTGCTGCGAGCGGTCGCGACCGGTTATACGACGCTGATCCGCTCGGTGCCCGATCTCGTCCTGATGCTGCTGTTGTTCTACAGCATCCAGATCTGGCTGAACCAGTTCACCGACCTCGTCGGCTGGGACCAGATCGACATCGACCCGTTCGTCGCCGGCGTGCTGACGCTCGGCTTCATCTACGGCGCATACTTCACCGAGACGTTCCGCGGTGCGTTCCTGTCGGTGCCGCGCGGCCAGCTCGAGGCCGGCTCGGCGTACGGGATGAGCGGGCTGCGCGTGTTCGTGCGGATCATGTTTCCGCAGATGATGCGCTTCGCGCTGCCTGGCATCGGCAACAACTGGCAGGTGCTCGTGAAGGCGACCGCGCTGGTGTCGATCATCGGCCTCGCCGACGTCGTGAAGGCGGCGCAGGACGCGGGCAAGAGCACGTTCAACATGTTCTTCTTCATCCTCGTTGCGGCGCTGATCTACCTCGCGATCACGACCGTTTCCAACCTCGTGCTGATCCAGCTCGAGAAACGTTATTCCACGGGCGTGCGCCACGCAGAATTATGATCGAGATCCTCCAGGAATTCGGCCAGGCGTTCCTTTACTGGGACGGCCAGCGCCTCTCCGGCCTTGCGGTGACGCTGTGGCTGCTCGTCGCGTCGATTTCGCTCGGCTTCGTGTGCGCGGTGCCGCTCGCGGTCGCACGCGTGTCGAAGAAGAAGTGGCTGTCGATGCCGGTGCGGTTCTACACGTACGTGTTCCGCGGCACGCCGCTCTACGTGCAGCTGCTGTTGCTGTACACGGGCATGTACAGCCTCGAGTTCGTGCGCTCGCACTCGCTGCTCGACGCGTTCTTCCGCAGCGGCTTCAACTGCGCGATCCTCGCGTTCGCGCTGAACACCTGCGCGTACACGACCGAGATCTTCGCGGGTGCGATTCGTGCGATTCCGCACGGCGAGGTCGAGGCGGCGCGTGCGTACGGGATGTCGCCGTTCACGATGTATCGCCGGGTGATCCTGCCGTCGGCGCTGCGCCGTGCGCTGCCGCTGTACAGCAACGAGGTGATCCTGATGCTGCACGCGACCACCGTTGCATTCACGGCGACCGTGCCCGACATCCTGAAGGTCGCGCGTGACGCCAATTCCGCGACCTACATGGCGTTCCAGTCGTTCGGGATCGCCGCACTGATCTATCTTGCGGTATCGTTCGCACTCGTCGCGGCATTTCGCCGGGCGGAGCGCCACTGGCTCGCGTATCTCGCGGCCGGCCGTCATTGATTTCATTCGAGGAGAGCCAGTTGGCCGAGATCACTCAAACGAGCGCGTCCGCTTCCGTCAAGCTTGCCGCGGTCGACATTCACAAGCGCTATGGCGACAACGAGGTGCTCAAGGGCGTGTCGCTGAACGCGAAGGCCGGCGACGTCATCAGCATCATCGGCGCCAGCGGTTCCGGCAAGAGCACGTTCCTGCGCTGCATCAATTTTCTCGAGCGGCCGAATGCGGGGCAGATCGTCGTCGACGGCGAGGCCGTGCGCACGAAGACCGACCGCGCCGGTGCGCTCGAGGTGGCCGATCACAAGCAGCTGCAGCGCATCCGCACCAAGCTCGCGATGGTGTTCCAGCACTTCAATCTGTGGGCGCACATGAACGTGCTCGAGAACGTGATGGAAGCGCCGGTGCACGTGCTCGGCATTGCGAAGAAGGAAGCCGAGGAGCGTGCGCGCGAGTACCTGGAGAAGGTCGGTTTGCCGCCGCGCGTCGAGAAGCAGTATCCGTCGCATTTGTCGGGTGGCCAGCAGCAGCGTGTCGCGATCGCGCGGGCGCTGGCGATGCATCCGGACGTGATGCTGTTCGACGAGCCGACGTCGGCGCTCGATCCGGAGCTCGTCGGTGAGGTACTGAAGGTGATGCAGAAGCTGGCCGAGGAAGGCCGCACGATGATCGTCGTCACGCACGAGATGGGTTTCGCGCGCAACGTGTCGAATCACGTGATGTTCCTGCATCAGGGGCGGACCGAGGAAGAGGGTGATCCGAAGGAGGTGCTGGTGCGTCCGCAGAGCGAGCGTCTGAAGCAGTTCCTGTCGGGTAGCCTCAAGTAACGCGAAGGGCGTTTCATACGTGGTACCGGTGTCTCGTCCCGCAGGCGCCACCCGCACGACGCAGGTGGCGATCGTTGCATTGCCGCCCGTGTCGATGTCGGGTGTGGGTCCGATCGTCGATGCGTTGCATCTCGCGAACGAGATCGACGGGCGCTTGCTGTATCGCTGGCAGGTGTGTTCGTGGGACGGGCGGCCGGTGCCGCTCGCCGGCGGCGCGCAGTGGCATGCCGATGCGGCGTTCAACGATGCGATCGCGTGCGACTGGCTGATTGTCGTGTCGGAGCGGTTTCAGCAGTTTGCCGACTATCGGTTGTTTCTCGCGAGTCTCGCGCGGGTCGGGCAGCGCACGCCGGTCGTCACGGGGATTCACCACGGCGTGTGGTGGCTTGCGATGGCCGGGCAGCTTTCCGGATATCGCGTGAGCGTGAACTGGGAGACGTATCAGCAGTTCGCCGAACAGTTCGAGCGCTCGATCGTCACGCAGCAGATCTTCGAGATCGATCGCGATCGGGCGACCTGTGCGGGCGGGCAGGCGACCGTCGATTTCATGCTGGCCATGATCGGCCGGGAACACGGGGCGGATCTGGGTGAGCGCATTGCCGATGCGCTCGGGGCCGGCACGCTGCGCAGCGGCGAGGAGCGGCAGCGGATTCCTTTTGTGACCGCGCCCGGTGAGCGGCATCCTCGGCTGAACGATGCGTTGCTTTTGATGGAAGCCAATGTCGAGGATCCTTTGACGACCGATGAGATCGCCGGGCTCGTCGGCGTGTCGCGGCGGCAGCTGGAGCGGCTCTTTCGGCAGTATCTCGGGGCGATGCCCTCCAAGTATTACCTCAATCTCCGGTTGCTCAAGGCTCGCACGCAGTTGCAGCGGACCAGCAAGTCGGTCGTTCAGGTCAGCCTCGCCTGTGGGTTTTCTTCTGCTGCGCACTTTTCCAATGCGTATCGCGAAAGGTTTGGGGTCACGCCTCGGGAGGATCGGAGAGCCTGGCTCGAGAAGCAGACCGGCGGTGGTAGTGAACCTCGCGGGGGCGCGCTTGTTGAGCGGGGGGCTAAGGATTGATTCTGTTTTTTTGATGGTGCGCTTGCGTTTGACGTGAAGCACCTGCGATCGTGTCGGTCTATCAGCGTCGCCCCTGCGCGGGGCGGCGGTTACTTTTCTTTGTCTTGCCAAAGAAAAGTAACCAAAAGAAAGGCGCTCGGATAACGCATGACTTCCCGGTGCCATGGCCACCGGAGTGGCCCTCGCCTAAGTGTCCGCGCCAGTCGGGAACCCGGAGTGGTTCGAGCAATGGTTCTGACACCACTCCCTACGCAACGGAGCGGTATACCGCCCGCTAGCTCCATCCTCGCTATGCTCGGCTGCAAGGTTCTTCGGCCGCAATTCATCCGCCCGCGCCACACATGGACACCCACTGATCAGTTCCCCAAATCAGTGGGGTGCCGCTGCACCGCAACGACGATTTCAATTTATTGAATTCATGCCCCACCCGCCGCAATTGTGGAAGCCAATCAATCGACAGCTTTCAAAGCGGGGCGTGTGGACCTGTCGACCGAGCGAAGCGAGGGCGGAGCTAGCGGGCGGTATACCACTCCGCGGGGTGGTGAGTGGTGTCAGAACCATTGCTCGAACCACTCCGGGTTCCCGACTGGCGCGGACACTTAGGCGAGGGCCACTTGGTTGACTACGGCACCGGGAAGTCATGCGTTATCCGGGCGCCTTTCTTTCGGTTACTTTTCTTTGGCAAGACAAAGAAAAGTAACCGCCGCCCCGCGCAGGGGCGACGCTAATAGACCGACACGATCGCAGGTGCTTCACGACAAACGGCGAGCGCACCGCCAAAAAACCGCGAAAACAGCAACCGAGCACAAAACGTTACGCCCCCCGCCGGGGAGAGGCAAAATAAAGCGCCCTATCCGCTTCCGATAGAACCCGTCGCAATTCCGCAAGACGCTTGCGTCACCCTTACCTAAACTTGATCCTGTTGAACCCTCTTACGAAACCGAAAGGAACGACCATGACGACCTCGACCGTGACCCGCCAGACATTCGACGAAGTGATGGTGCCGGTATTCTCCCCCGCGCCGTTCGTGCCGGACCGTGCAGAGGGCTCGCGCGTGTGGGACACGGCCGGCCGCGAATACGTGGATTTCGCCTGCGGCATCGCCGTCACGTCGCTCGGCCACGGCCACCCGGAACTGCTGAAGGTCCTGGACGAACAAGGCCGCAAGCTCTGGCACATCGGCAACGGCTACACGAACGAGCCGGTGCTGCGCCTCGCGAAGCGCCTCGAAGCGCTGACCTTCGCCGACCGTGCATTCTTCGCGAACTCGGGCGCGGAAGCGAACGAAGCCGCCCTCAAACTCGCACGCCGCGTCGCATTCGACCGCCACGGCGCCGACAAATACGAAATCGTGTCGTTCGTCCAGTCGTTCCACGGCCGCACGTTCTTCACGGTCAGCGTCGGCGGCCAGCCGAAATACTCGGAAGGCTTCGGTCCGGTGCCGGAAGGCATCAAGCACCTGCCGTTCAACGACATCGAAGCGGCCAAGGCCGCGATCGGCCCGCAAACCTGCGCGGTGATCGTCGAGCCGGTGCAGGGCGAAGGCGGCGTGATCCCGGCCGATCCGGCCTTCCTGAAGGCACTGCGCGAAGCGTGCGACGCCAACGACGCAGTGCTGATCTTCGACGAAGTGCAGACGGGCGTCGGCCGCACGGGCCAGTTCTACGCATACATGGACACGGGCGTCACGCCGGACATCCTCACGACCGCGAAGGCACTCGGCAACGGTTTCCCGATCGGCGCGATGCTGACGACGAACGAACTGGCCGCCCACTTCAAGGTCGGCGTGCACGGCACGACGTACGGCGGCAACCCGCTCGCGTCGGCGATCGCGGACAAGGTCGTCGAGCTGATCGGCGACCCGGCGCTGCTCGAAGGCGTGCGCGAACGCAGCGTGCGCCTGAAGGGCGCGCTGGAACGCATCAACGCACGCTTCGGCATCTTCAAGGACATCCGCGGCAAGGGCCTGCTGGTCGGCGCGGAACTCACCGCCGCATTCGACGGCCGCGCGAAGGACTTCGTCACCGCCGCCGCCGAGAACGGCCTGATCATGCTGATCGCGGGCCCGAACGTGCTGCGCTTCGTGCCGTCGCTCGTGATCCCGTTCGACCTGCTCGACGAAGGCGTGAAGCGCTTCGAGAAGGCAGTCGAGCAGGTGCTCGCGGCCCAGGAAGCCACCGCGCGCTGATCGGCGCGCCCATCGCAGACAGGAACGACGATGCTATTTGTTCGCCCCGGCAAACTCACGGATCTCGATGCGCTCGCGCACATGGCGCGCACCGCGCAGCCGGTCCTGCACTCGCTGCCGCACGATCGCGCGGCGCTCGAAGCGCGCGTGGCGCTCTCCGAGGATTCGTTTCGCGCGGACGTCGACTTCGCCGGCGAGGAGTTCTACCTCTTCGTGCTCGAGGATTCGTCGACGGGCAAGCTGCTCGGCACGGCGAGCATCGTGGCCGCGGCCGGCTACTCGGAACCGTTCTACGCATTCCGCAACGATGCACTGATCCACGCGTCGCGCGAGCTGCACGTGAACCGCAAGATCCATGCGCTCACGATGTCGCACGAGCTGACCGGCAAGAGCCGGCTGGCGGGCTTCTACGTCGATCCGTCGCTGCGCGGCGACGCGGCCGCGCACCTGATCTCGCGTGCGCGGATGATGTACATCGCCGCGAACCGCCGCCGCTTCACGCCGGAAGTGTTCACGCTGCTGCTCGGCGTGAGCGACAGCACGGGCGCATCGCCGTTCTGGGAAGCGGTGGGCCGCAAGTTCTTCGGCCGCAACTTCACCGACGTCGACATCGCGTCGGGCGGCCGCAGCCGCACGTTCATCGCGGAAGTGATGCCGGCGTATCCGCTCTACGTGCCGCTGCTGCCGGAAGCCGCGCAGCGCGTGCTCGGCGAGCCGAACGAAACGGCGCTGCTCGCGTACGACATCCATCTCGAGGAAGGCTTCGAGCCGGACCGCTTCGTCGACATCTTCGACGCGGGCCCCGTGCTGACCGCGCAGGTCGACCGCACCGCATGCGTGAAGCACGGCGCGGAGCGCACGGTGCGCGAAGCCGCGCATCAGCAGGGCGACGTCGCGTACATGGTGTCGACCGGCAGCGGCGAATCGTTCCGCTGCGTACTGGCCGACCTGCCGGGCGATACGGCCGACGCGCCGCTCGCCGGCGACGTGCGCGCGGCGCTCGATGTGAAGGATGGTGATGTCGTGCGCTGCGTGCCGCTGCACCGCCGCGACGATGAAGACATGAAGGGAGACGCAGCATGATCGTCGTTCGGGTCGTACAAACGGGCGACGTCGACGCGCTCGTGTCGCTCGCGAAGGAAACCGGGCCGGGCCTGACCACGTTCAAGCCCGATCGCGACGCGCTCGCCGCGCGCATCGAACGCACGCGCCGCACGCTCGACGGCGAGGCCGCACCGGGCGAGGCCGGCTACTTCTTCGTGATGGAAGAATCGAAGACGGGCGACATCGCGGGCGTGTGCGGGATCGAGACGCAGGTCGGCCTCGAACAGCCGTTCTACAACTATCGCGTGAGCACGGTCGTGCACGCGAGCCAGGAGCTCGGCGTGTGGACGCGGATGTCCGCGCTGAACATCTCGCACGACCTGACGGGCTACGCGGAAGTGTGCTCGCTGTTCCTGAGCCCGCGTTACCGCACGGGCGGCGTCGGCGGCCTGCTGTCGCGCTCGCGTTTCATGTTCATCGCGCAGTTCCGCGAACGCTTCCCGGAACGCATCTGCGCGGAACTGCGCGGCCACTTCGACGAGGACGGCACGTCGCCGTTCTGGCGCGCGGTCGGTTCGCACTTCTACCAGATCGATTTCAACGCGGCGGACTACCTCAGCTCGCACGGCCGCAAGTCGTTCCTCGCGGAACTGATGCCGCGCTATCCGGTGTACGTCGACCTGCTGCCGCAGGACGCGCAGGACGCGGTCGGCCTCACGCACCGCGACACGCTGCCGGCCCGCAAGATGCTCGAGGCCGAAGGGCTGCGCTACCAGAACCACGTCGACATCTTCGACGCGGGCCCGGTGCTCGAATGCCACATCAACGACCTGCGCACGGTGCGCGAGAGCGTCGTCGTGCCGGTCGCGATCGGCGTGCCCGATGCGCGGGAAGATATGCCGAAGTCGCTCGTATCGAACACGTCGCTCGGCGATTTCCGCGTCGGCGTCGCGCCGGGCGTGGTCGTGAACGGGTCGTTCGTGCTGTCGGCCGACGATGCCGCCGCGCTCGACGTGAAGGCCGGCGATCCGGTCCGCGTGCTGCCGCTCAAAGTCAAACAGGGATAAACGAATCATGACGGAACTCTTCATCGACGGCGCCTGGGTCGCAGGCTCGGGCCCCGTCTTCGCTTCGCGCAACCCGGGCACCGACGCGATCGCATGGCAGGGTGAAAGCGCGTCGGCGGCCGACGTCGACCGCGCGGTCGCGAGCGCGCGCCGCGCGTTCGCCGGCTGGTCGGCGCTCGACTTCGAAGCGCGCTGCGAAATCGTCAAGCGCTTCGCCGCGCTGCTCACCGAACGCAAGGAAGCGATCGCGACCGCGATCGGCCGCGAGACCGGCAAGCCGCTGTGGGAAGCCCGCACCGAAGTCGCGGCGATGGCCGCGAAGGTCGGCATCTCGATCCAGGCCTACCAGGAACGCACCGGCGAGAAGCGCCAGGACATGGCGGACGGCGTCGCGGTGCTGCGCCATCGTCCGCACGGTGTCGTCGCGGTGTTCGGTCCGTACAACTTCCCCGGCCATTTGCCGAACGGTCATATCGTGCCGGCGCTGATCGCGGGCAACGCGGTCGTGTTCAAGCCGTCGGAGCTCGCGCCGGGCGTTGCGCGCGCGACGGTCGAGGTGTGGCAGGAAGCCGGTCTGCCGGCCGGCGTGCTGAACCTCGTGCAGGGCGAGAAGGACACCGGCATCGCGCTCGCGAATCACCGGCAGATCGACGGGCTGTTCTTCACCGGCAGCTCGGATACCGGCACGCTGCTGCACAAGCAGTTCGGCGGCCGTCCGGAAATCGTGCTCGCGCTCGAGATGGGCGGCAACAACCCGCTCGTGATCGGCGAAGTCGAGGACGTCGACGCGGCCGTGCATCACACGATCCAGTCGGCGTTCCTGTCGGCCGGCCAGCGCTGCACGTGCGCACGCCGCATCTTCGTGCCGCAGGGCGCGTTCGGCGACCGCTTCCTCGCACGCTTCGCCGACGTCACGTCGAAGATCACGGCCGACGTGTTCGACGCCGATCCGCAGCCGTTCATGGGCGCGGTGATCTCGGCACGCGCGGCCGCCAAGCTCGTCGACGCGCAGTCGCGCCTGATCGAGCAGGGCGCGCAGCCGATCATCGCGATGACGCAGCGCGATCCGCGCCTCGGCTTCGTGAACGCGTCGATCATCGACGTGACCGGCGTGGCGAACCTGCCCGACGAAGAGCACTTCGGCCCGCTCGCGCAGATCGTCCGCTACGCGACGTTCGACGAAGCGATCGAGCGCGCGAACGACACGGCGTTCGGCCTGTCGGCCGGCCTGCTCGCCGACGACGCCAACGCATGGGACCACTTCCGCCGCACGATTCGTGCGGGGATCGTCAACTGGAACCGCCCGACCAACGGCGCATCGTCCGCCGCGCCGTTCGGCGGCACGGGCCGCTCGGGCAACCATCGGCCGAGCGCGTACTACGCGGCCGACTATTGCGCGTATCCGATGGCGTCGGTGGAAAGCACCCAACTGACCTTGCCCGCGAGCCTGTCGCCGGGCCTGCATTTCTGATCGAGGGAACGACGATGAACGCACAAGAAGCCAATTTCGACGGACTCGTCGGCCCGACCCACAACTACGCCGGGCTGTCGTTCGGCAACGTGGCGTCGCTCAACAACGAGAAGTCGGCCGCGAATCCGAAGGCCGCCGCGAAGCAGGGGCTGCGCAAGATGAAGCAGCTCGCGGATCTCGGCTTCGCGCAAGGCGTGCTGCCGCCGCAGGAGCGCCCGTCGCTGCGCCTGCTGCGCGAGCTCGGCTTCTCCGGCAAGGACGCGGACGTGATCGCGAAGGCCGCGAAGCAGGCGCCCGAACTGCTCGCAGCGGCGAGCTCGGCGTCGGCGATGTGGACTGCGAACGCGGCGACCGTCAGCCCGTCGGCCGACACGAGCGACGGCCGTGTGCACTTCACGCCGGCCAACCTGTGCAGCAAGCTGCATCGCGCGATCGAGCACGAAGCGACGCGCCGCACGCTGTCGACGCTGTTCGCCGATCCCGCGCACTTCGCGGTGCACGAGGCGCTGACGGGCACGCCGGCGCTCGGCGACGAGGGCGCGGCCAACCACACGCGCTTTTGCGCCGAATACGGCCTGCCGGGCGTCGAGTTCTTCGTGTACGGCCGCGCGGAATACCGCCGCGGCGTTGAGCCGAAGCGCTTCCCGGCGCGCCAGACCTTCGAGGCGAGCCGCGCGGTCGCGCATCGCCACGGTCTCGCCGAAACGGCGACGGTCTATGCGCAGCAGGATCCGGACGTGATCGATGCAGGCGTGTTCCACAACGACGTGATCTCGGTCGGCAACCGCGACACGCTGTTCACGCACGAGCGCGCGTTCGTCAACAAGCAGGCGATCTACGACACGCTGACCGCCACGCTCGACGCGCGCGGCGCGCGGCTGAACGTGATCGAGGTGCCCGATGCGGCCGTGAGCGTGAACGATGCGGTCACGTCGTACCTGTTCAACAGCCAGCTGCTGTCGCGCGCGGACGGCTCGCAGGTGCTCGTCGTGCCGCAGGAATGCCGCGAGAACGCGAACGTTGCCGCCTATCTCGACCAGCTCGCGGCCGGCAACGGCCCGATCCGCGACGTGCTCGTGTTCGACCTGCGCGAAAGCATGAAGAACGGCGGCGGGCCTGCGTGCCTGCGCCTGCGCGTCGTGCTGAACGACGCCGAGCGTGCGGCCGTCACGTCGAACGTGTGGATCAACGACACGCTGTTCGCGTCGCTCGATGCGTGGATCGAAAAGCACTACCGCGACCGTCTCGCACCGGAAGACCTCGCCGATCCGACGCTGCTCGACGAATCGCGCACGGCGCTCGACGAGCTCACGCAGATCCTGCGCGTCGGGTCGCTGTATGACTTCCAGCGCTGAGTCCCGCGTGCCGGCCGCCGTGCTGCTCGACGACTTCCTCGCGTTCACGCTCGCGGGCGACGCGCCGGCCGTGAAGGTCGGCACGTGCGCGAACGGCGCGGTGCGCTGGCATTGGCTCGGCGACGGGCTGCTCGAACTCGGGCCGGCCGACGGGGCCGCCGACGCGCCGAGCGTGCTCGTGTCGGCCGGCGTGCATGGCGACGAGACCGCGCCGATCGAGCTGCTGTCGATGCTCGTGCGCGATCTCGCGGCGGGCACGTTGCCGCTCGCGTGCCGCCTGCTCGTCGTGCTCGGCAACGTGCCGGCGATGCGCGCGGGCGCACGTTATCTCGACGACGACCTGAACCGCCTGTTCAGCGGCCGTCACGCACAAGTGCCCGCGAGCCGCGAAGCGCCGCGCGCGGTGCAGCTCGAAGCGGCGGCCGCCGCGTTCTTCGCGGCCGCGCCGGCAGGCAGTGCGCGCTGGCACGTCGACATGCACACGGCGATCCGCGCATCGGTGTTCGAACAGTTCGCGCTGCTGCCGCACACGGGCACGCCGCCTGCCCGCAAGATGGTCGAATGGCTCGGCGATGCGCGCATCGCGGCCGTGCTGCTGCATACCGCGAAGGGCAACACGTATTCGCATTACACGGCCGAGCACTGCGGCGCGCTCGCGTGCACGCTCGAACTCGGCAAGGTGCGGCCGTTCGGCCAGAACGACCTGTCGCGCTTCGCGCCGGCGGACCGTGCGGTGCGCAGGCTCGTGTCCGGTGCGCCGCGCGACGTCGACGCCGCGTTGCCGCGCGTGTTCACCGTGATCGACCAGATCACGAAGCAGAGCGATGCACTCGAGCTGTTCGTCGCGGCCGACGTCGCGAATTTCACCGCGTTCGCGCGCGGTACCGTGCTCGCGCAGGACGGCGACTACCGCTACACGGTGCAGCACGACGAGGAGCGCATCGTGTTTCCGAATCCGGCCGTGAAGCCGGGTTTGCGCGCGGGGCTGCTCGTGGTCGATACGACGCGCGAGACGCTGGCCGCACTCGTCTGATCCAAGGCCGATGGCGCGTGGCTGCGGGGGGGCCGCGGCCCGCGCATCGTCCGGCCGCATTTCCTTTTTTGCGATCGACGCCCGCATGCCGCGCGGATGGCCCGTGCGTCGCGCTTGCGTATTTGCGACATCGTCTTGCAAGTTCGACGGCGCATCCTGCCGTCATCGTGCACGCAGCGCAGCATCGCGGGCCGGCGGCCGCTTTGCCGTGCCGGGCCGCGCGGATTGGTACAATCGCGGCCTTGCGGCTGTTGCGCCGCATCAAGGCGCGGCATCGGCATTGGCGTCGTCATCCGACCCTGCGATGATGCATGCGCCCGTAGTTCCGGAACATTCGAGTATCGAGGAGAACACCTGATGAAGTTGGATTGGCGTAAAGTGGCCGCGCACGCGGTAGTGGCGGCATCGGCCGTGGCGGCAGGCAGCGCGATGGCAGCGGATCTGAAGGAGATCCGGTTCGGCGTCGAGGCCTCGTACGCGCCGTTCGAATACAAGACGCCCGACGGCAAGCTGACCGGCTTCGACATCGACATCGGCAACGCGGTGTGCGCGAAGCTGAAGACGAAGTGCGTGTGGGTCGAGAACGACTTCGATGGCCTGATCCCCGCGCTGCAGGCGCGCAAGTTCGACGCGATCAACTCGGACATGACGATCACCGACCAGCGCAAGCACGCGATCGCGTTCACCGATCCGATCTACACGATCCCGAACCAGCTGATCGCGAAGCAGGGCAGCGGCCTGCAGCCGACCCCGCAAGCACTGAAGGGCAAGCGCGTCGGCGTGCTGCAGGGCACGATCCAGGAAGCGTACGCGAAGAAGAAGTGGGCGCCGGCCGGCGTCGAAGTCGTGCCTTACCAGACGCAGGACCTGGCCTACGCCGACCTGAAGTCGGGCCGTCTCGACGCGGCGTTCCAGGATTCGGAGGCCGGCTCGAAGGGCTTCCTGTCGAAGCCGCAAGGCCAGGGCTTCGGCTTCGCCGGCGGCACGGTCAGCGATGCCGAGATCCTCGGTTCGGGCGTCGGCTTCGGCCTGCGCAAGAACGACGCGGCACTGAAGACCGCGCTCGATCAGGCGCTGAAGGAACTGAAGGCCGACGGCACGATCGACAACCTCGCGAAGAAGTACTTCAGCGTGCCGGTCACGCTCAAGTAAGCATTTCGATCCGTCGTACCTGCAGCCGGCCGCTTTTGCGGCCGGTTTGCTTTTGGGGCGCCGCCCGCATCACGCCGATTACGCGGGAAAGAACCGCCCCAGTTCGCGCGCGAGTTCGTTGAGCACGCTCATCTCCTGCTGCGTGATCTTGCGCGCCGGCTGCGCGCCGGCCCAGTCGCCGTACAGCAGGCCGACCGTTTTCGCGCCGACGCGCACCGGCAGCAGCACGAACGCGCGCGTGTCCGGAAGCGCGTCGAGATACCACGCGGGCAGGCGTTTCACCATCTTCGGGTCCTGCGCCTGCTCGATGAAGATGCCGACCGAGTTCGTGATCGCGAGATGGAACACGTCCGGCTCGAAGCGCTCGTCGAAGCACAGCCGGTCGAGCGCCGCATCGACGCCCGGGCCGAAGCCGAGACGCGCGGCGAACGCGCCGTCTTCCCGGCGCACGAACATCACGGTGCGCGTGAACGCGAGGCCCGCGAGCAGGCTTTCCGACGCGAGCGCGAGCACCGGCGTCAGCACGTGCTCGGACGGCAGCGCGCGCAGGTCCGCGAGACCGGCCTCGAGGCATGCCTCGGGATCGGGCTGCGCCCGCGCGATCGCGTCGGCGTTCGCGCGCAGCTCGACGATCTCGCGCATCACGGTGTCGCTGGCTTCCTCGGATGCAAGCCGGTCGGCGATCGCCACCAACGCGTCGGCGTCGATGTCCAGCTCCTGGCTGTAGTGCTGCGCGAGCACCGCGATGTGCGCGTCGCGCTGCGGCCCCGCGGGCATCGCGAGCGCACCGGCGACATCGGTCGAGCAGCGGCTCACCGCGCGCAGCCAGCGTACGCGGCCGGGGCTGTCGTCGGCGCACGCGTCGCGGGAGCGCTGGCGGTCGTCGGCGTCGTCATCGTCCTCGTCGAGGCTCGCGGCATGCGCGGTACGGCCGTCGTCGTCGGCCATCCCGGCGCGGATCACGTCGGGCAGCCGCCAGCTCGCGGCGGCCTCGAGGCCGATCTCGTCGAAGCCGACGCCGAGCACGTCGATGCACGCGGCCGCATCGTCGCCGTCCAGCTCGGCGGCGCGACGGCGGATCCGGTCCCATTCGCTGTCGAGATAGCAGACCACCAGCAGCTTGCCGACCTGGCGCATCAGCGTGCAGACGACGGCTTCCTCGCCGCCGCGCAGCTCCGCATGCTCGGTGAGCTTGCGGGCGACGCAGCCGGACAGCAGCGCGCGGTTCAGCTCGAGCTTCGCGTCGATGCGGCGCGGCGTGCTGTGGTGGAAGTGATCGACGAGCTTCAGCCCGACGACCAGATGGCCGACCGTGTCCATGCCGAGCACCATCAGCGCCCGCGTGACGGTCGTGATGTTGCCGCCGAACGCCATGTACATCGCGGAATTGGCGAGCCGCAGGACTTTCTGCGTGAGCGCGAAATCCGACAGCACGACGCGCACGAGCGCGGTGAAGTCGAGGTCGTCGTTCTTCATCGCGGCCATCGTCGCGCGCAGCGATTCCGACAGCAGCGGGAAGTCGCCCCGTTCGTTCATCCGGGCCCACAGCTTGTCGAGCAGCGCCGTGCGGGGCAGGTGTGCGGTGATTGACATACGGATCTATCCGGTTCGCCGCGCGTGTCAGGCGGCGTGCAGGCGCAGCTGCTGCGCCTCGAAGCGCCGTGCGAGTTCCTCGGACGGCAGCGCCTGGCACACGAGCCAGCCCTGGATGTGGTTGCAGCCCATCTCGGTCAGCAGTTCGCGCTGCGCCTCGGTCTCGACGCCTTCCGCGACAAGCTCGAGATCGAGCGTCTGCGCGAGGCCGACCACCGCCGACACGATCGCGCGGTCGTTGCGCGACGTCAGCAGGTTCTCGACGAAGCTGCGGTCGATCTTCAGCTTCGCGAGCGGGAAGCGCTGCAGGTAGGCGAGGCTCGAATAGCCGGTGCCGAAATCGTCGATCGCGAAGCGGATGCCGAGCTCGGTCAGCTCCTCGAGCAGCCCCTTCGCCTGCACGGGGTCGTGCATCAGCAGGCTTTCGGTGATTTCCAGCACGATGCGGCGCGGGTCGATGCCCGTCAGCGCGATCGCCTCGCGCACGCTCTGCGTGAAGCGCGGGTCGCGGAACTGCTGCGGCGACACGTTGACCGCCACGTACTGCAGCGCGAGCCCCTGGCGATCCCAGGCGACGAGCTGCATGCACGCGGCCTTGAGCACCCAGTTGCCGAGATAGTTGATCAGGCCGATCGATTCGGCGAGCGGAATGAAGGTCGCCGGCGGCACGAGGCCGTGCACCGGATGACGCCAGCGGATCAGCGCCTCGACGCCGTCCACCGCCCCCGACTGGCTGCGCGTGATCGGCTGGAAGTGGAGCGAGAACTCGCCGTTGCGCACGCCGTCGTACAGGTCGGCTTCGAGCTTGAGCCGCTCGGCGTCGGCCGGATCGTCGACCGGCGCGTGAAACGCGAGCGCGTTGCCGCCCGATGCCTTCGCCTGCGCGAGTGCGTGGTCGGCGCGGCGCAGCAGCGGGCTGTGATGCTGCGCGCGATGCGGCGCGGCCCGTTCGTCCGGGTACACGGCGATGCCAATGCTCGCGGACAGGTGGACGGTCTGCCCCTGGTACGCGTAAGGTTCGCGCACCGCGGCCTGCAGCCGGCGCGCGAGCGCGTCCGCGGCATTGCTCGCGTGCGCGCGGTCCGGTGCGGTGAGCACGACCGCGAACTTGTCGCTCGCGACACGCGCGAGCTGCTCGCCGGGCGCGACGAGCGCCTGCAGCCGCTGCGCGGTGTCGCGCAACAGCGTGTCGCCGGCGTCGTAGCCGAGCGCACGGTTGATGCGCTGGTAGTCGTCGAGGTCGAGCAGCAGCAGGGCGGCACAGGTGCCGCTTTCGTCGGCGGCCTGCTGCGCGCGCATCAGCGCCGGCACGAGTGCGGACAGGTTGCCGAGCCCCGTCATCGGGTCGTGGTGCATCTCGTACGTCAGGCGGGCCTCGAGCGCACGCCAGGCCGACACGTCGAACGCCGCGATCGCGAAGCCGTCGACGCCGTGGTGGCGGCTCTTGAACGCGCGGACCTCGACGTCGAGCGGATAGGTGAGCGACTTGACGATGCACATCGTCGCCTTCTCGACCTGGCCGGAGCGCGCGGCGCGTGCAAGCAGGCCTTCGAGCGTCGCGGTATCCTGTTCCGCGATCAGGTCGCGCAGCGTCAGCGTGTGCAGGTAGTCGCGGTGATAGCCGATGAAGCGCAGGCTCGCATCGGACACGTACAGGAAACGCAGCTCGCGGTCGACATGGGCGAGGAAGTCCACCGTGCCGACCGTCTGTTCCAGCCAGTTGCGCACGGTGTCGTCGCGGCGCGGCGCGCCGGCGCGCGCAGGCATCAGCGCGCCGCCCGACCAGGCGAAGCGGCGCAGCGTATGCAAGGCATTGCGCCAGGAGCCCTTGCGTGGCGTCTGTTTCCTGTTGGCTTCCATGTGTCTCGCTGACGTGAAGGGCTGGAACTGGTTGTCCGGAAGAAATAACGGCAGGCTGCGCGAAATCTTTAACCGGCCGGCCGCGGCTGGCACGGCCGCTGGACCGGGTCGCGCACATCGGCGTTCGACAGGCGAACGCCGATGCGGCCTACATCGAGGCTGACTTTATAAGAAATGAGGACGCAGATGAAGCGAAAACTATGGGTGGGCGCCGCGGCGGCGCTGCTGGTGGCCGGCCATGCGCGGGTCGCGCAGGCGGAACTGAAGCCGGGCGCCGCGGCGCCCGACTTCACGACGCAGGCGTCGCTGGGCGGCAAGACTTACACGTACTCGCTGGCCGATGCGCTGAAGCACGGACCGGTCGTGCTGTACTTCTACCCGGCCGCGTTCACGAAGGGCTGCACCATCGAGGCGCATGCGTTCGCGGATGCGGTCGATCGTTACAAGGCTTACGGCGCGACGGTGATCGGCGTATCCGCGGACAACATCGACACGCTGACGAAGTTCTCGGTGAGCGAGTGCCGCAGCAAGTTCCCGGTCGCGGCCGATCCGGATGCGAAGATCATCCGCGAATACGACGCGAAGCTGCCCGCGCTCGATCGCGCGAACCGCGTGTCCTACGTGATTTCGCCGGAAGGGAAGGTGTTGTACGAATATACGAGCCTGTCGCCCGACAAGCATGTCGAGAACACGCTCGGCGCGGTGAAGGCGTGGGCCGACGCGCATCCGAAGCCGTAAGCAGCCACGAGCAGGCGGTCAGCCCGCCGTAAAGCGGCCCGCTTCGCGGGCCGCAGGCGCGATGACACGCGGCCGCCCCGTGGCGGCGCGGGCAGGCCGGGCAAGCGTCAGGCGCGCAATGCCTGTTCGATCGGCACGCTGCCGCCGACGAAGCCGATGACCTTGCGCGAAATGCCCAGCTTGATCGCCTCGATCGCGGCCCACGCGACATCCTGGCGCGACACCGGCGGCGCTGCGTCGAGCGGCTCCTCGGTCAGCGCGATCTTGCCGACCCCCGGGCCGTCCGCGAGCGGGCCGGGGCGCAGGATCACGTAATCGATGCCCGACGCGATCACGCGGTCGTCGCCTTCGCGCTTCATCTGCGAGTAGTGACGCAGCGCGTCGCCGCTGCGCTCCGGCCAGTACGCGGTCAGCGAACTGATCACGACCAGCTTCTGCACGTTGTAGGCGAGCGCATGCTCGGCCGCGCGCGCGACCGCGTCGCGGTCGATCTGCTCCTCTTCGGCGGCGCCTTCCGATTCCGCCGAGCCGGCCGCGTAGATCACGTGCGTGATGCCCTGGAACGCGTGCGAGAAATCGCCCGTCAGATCGGCCTCGACGACCTTCGCGCCCGGCAGCGCATAGCCGTGCCGGCGCACCAGCGCAGTCACCTCGAATTCCGGCTGCTCCAGCAGCAGATCCGCGCAGGCCCGGCCGGTGCGGCCGGTCGCGCCAATCAGCAATACCTTCGTCGTCATGAAACCGCTCCTTGCTCGATGCGTCGTCCTTCCAGATAGGGACGGACGACCGATACTCAAGTGTATGTCGATCGGGGCGGCGGCGCTCGGGTAATTGGGGCTGTACCGCACCGAAACGGCCGGCGCGGCGCCCCGTCTCCGCGCGCTCGCGCGCACGGATCGCGGAATCGCCCCGCCGACCGGCTATCATGTGCGCGATGCATTTTTCGCCGCCAAGAAATACAACGCGGCGGCCAACCGGTTGGAGTACACATGGCATTACCCCTGGACAACGTCAGCATGGCCGTGTTCTGCGACTTCGAGAACGTCGCGCTCGGCGTGCGCGACGCGAAGTACGAGAAATTCGACATCAAGCCCGTGCTGGAGCGGCTGCTGCTGAAGGGCAGCATCGTCGTGAAGAAGGCGTATTGCGACTGGGAGCGCTACAAGGGCTTCAAGGCCTCGATGCACGAGGCGAGCTTCGAGCTGATCGAGATTCCGCACGTGCGCCAGTCGGGCAAGAATTCGGCCGACATCCGGCTCGTCGTGGACGCGCTCGATCTCTGCTACACGAAGTCGCACGTCGATACGTTCGTGATCATCAGCGGCGACTCGGATTTCTCGCCGCTCGTGTCGAAGCTGCGCGAGAACGCGAAGAAGGTGATCGGGGTCGGCGTGAAGAAGTCGACGTCGGACCTGCTGGTCGCGAACTGCGACGAATTCATTTTCTACGACGACCTGGTGCGCGAGCAGCAGCGCGCGCTGGCGAAGCGCGAACAGCAGCGCACCGGCAACGGCGGCGCGAAGCGCGCCGACGAGCCGTCGCGCAAGCCGGAACTGGAAGTGCGCCGCAGCGAGGCGATCGCGCTCGCGGTCGAGACGTTCGATGCGCTGGCGTCGGAGCGCGACGACGTCGGCAAGATCTGGGCGTCGGTGCTCAAGAGCGCGATCAAGCGCCGCAAGCCGGACTTCAACGAGTCGTATTACGGTTTCCGCGCATTCGGCAACCTGCTCGACGAAGCGCAGGCGCGCGGCCTGCTCGAGGTGGGTCGCGACGACAAGTCGGGCGCGTTCGTGTCGCGGCCGCGCCAGTCCGCGGCGGCGGCCGAGCCGGTGGCGGCGGCGCGCGATACGGGCGGCGCGCAGCACGGTCACGGCGGGCGCCACGGGGAAGCCGCAACGGCCGAGCGCGAGCCGCGGCGCCGCGGGCAGCGGGCGGAAGCGGCTGTCGGCGAAAGCGTGCGGGCCGATGCCGACGAGGCGGACGTCGTCGACGTCGTGAACGAAGCGGCGCTCGTGCCGGCCGCGACGGCCGACGCGAATGAGGCGGCCGACACGCACGGTGACGCGAAGGACGGCCGCAAGCGCGCGCGCAAGACCGCGGCGAAGAAGGCAGGGGCGAAGAAGGCCGGCGTGAAGCAGGCGGGCGATGCGAAGGGGGCCGGCCGTCACACGGCGGCGAATCCGGACGAGGCCGCGCACGGCGGTGCGAAGCACGGTGGCGACAAGCACGCGGACGGCAAGCACACCGAAGGCAAGCATGCAGAAGCGACGCATCGCGACGCGGACCACGGTGAGGACCGGCACGTCGCGGCGCAGCACGCGTCGCCGACGGCCGGCGAGTACGGTGCGTCGGCGGCTGCCGCGCAGCCGTCGCACGAAGCCGCACCGGCCGCCGAATCGACCGTTGAAGCGGCCGCCGACGCAGCAGCCGGCGCCAAGCCGAAGAAGCCGGCCCGCAAGACGGCGACCCGCGCGCGCCGTCCGCGCAAGACGGCTGCCGCCGCCGAGTAACGGAGTCAGCGGGCGTCAGGGCGGGGCGGCGTCCGACCGAGGGCGCTGCCCGCGCCGCCGCGTCGGCCGGTGCAACACCGGCCGACGCGCTTCGTTATCCGTTCAGCACGTACGGCCGCGTCATCACCTCGAGGAAGTGACCGTCCGGATCGTCGAAATACACACCCCGCCCGCCGTCATGGCGGTAGATCTCACCGGGCTGCCGCTTCGCCGGATCGGCCCAGTGCGGCAGGCCGCGCGCGCGAATGCGCGCGAACACGCGATCGAAGCCGGCCTCGTCGGTCAGGAACGCGTAGTGCTGGGCCGTGATCTCTCCCTCTTTTTCATAAAAATCGAGCGACACGCCGTTGTCGAGCTGGACGACCAGCATCGCGCCGAACGGCGTCGGCGCCGGCAGTTCCAGAAGCTCGGTGAGGAAGCGGCTCGATGCGTGCTTGTCGCGGCACCAGACGATCGTATGGTTCGGCTGGACGTTCATGGCGGGTCCCCGGGACGGGGCGCGAGGGTGGGCATGGACACACGATAGCTGATCGCCGCCGGCGTGCAAGCCGGATGGGCGGCGAGCGCGGCTGCCACGACGGCGGCTGGTGCGGCGGCCGTCAGCGAATCGTCGTCTGCAACGATCTGGACGATCGGCTACTTTTTCGGGAGCAAAGGTCATTGGCGTGGCTTTTTGCGCCGCCAAGAATCCCTGTCAACCATCGCCGCCATCCGCCGGATGACGAACCGGCGATGCGCAACAGGGAGACAGACGATGCGCTTCACGCTGAACGGCCAGCCGTTCGATTTCGACGGCGATCCCGATACGCCGCTGCTGTGGGTCATACGCGACGCGGCCCGGCTCACCGGCACCAAATATGGCTGCGGCATCGGCGTATGCGGTGCCTGCACCGTGCATCTCGACGGCGAGGCCGCACGCTCGTGCGTGCTGCCGGCCGCGAGCGTCGCGGGTCGCGCGGTCACGACGATCGAGGGGCTGTCGCACGATCGCTCACACCCGGTGCAGCGCGCGTGGATCGAGAAGGACGTGCCGCAGTGTGGCTACTGCCAGTCGGGGATGGTGATGGCCACCGCCGCGCTGCTCGCGCGGCATCGCAAGCCGACCGACGCGCAGATCGACCAGGCCGTCACGAACCTGTGCCGCTGCGCGACCTATCAACGCATTCGCGAGGCCATCCATGTCGCGGCCGGCTGACGCGGTGCGGGTGCGGCACACGCCGAATGCATCGCGGCGCGTATTCCTGAAGGGCGGCGTCGCGCTGGCGGGCAGCCTGCTGCTGCCGCTCGCGATCGGCGACGTCGTGCAGGCGGCCGGCGACGGCGCACGCTTTCGCGAGATCAACGACTGGGTGCGCGTCGACGCTGACGGCAGGACGATCATCGGCCTGTCGCAAGCCGAAGTCGGGCAGGGCGTCTACACGGGGCTGCCGCAGGTGCTCGCCGACGAGATGGATGCCGACTGGCGCAGCGTGACGATCGAATTCGTCACGGGGCGCGACGCGTACCGGATCGACGCCGCGAACGAGGCGCCGCAGCAGTTCGTCGGCGCATCGATGTCGGCGACGATGTTCTACACGCGGCTGCGCATCGCGGGCGCGCAGGCGCGCTCGGTGTTCCTGCGGGCCGGTGCCGCGCGGCTCGGCGTGCGCGACACGCAATGCGTGACGCGCGACGGCCGTGTCATCCATGCACCGAGCGGCCGGTCGCTGTCATATGGCGAACTCGTCGATGCCGCTGCGAAGCTGCCGCACGACCCGCAGCCGCGCCTGAAGCCGGAATCCGCGCACACGCTGATCGGTCGTCCGCTGCACAAGCTCGACGTGCCCGCGAAAGTCGACGGCAGCGCGATCTACGGCATCGACGTGCAGGTGCCCGATATGCTGGTCGGCGCGCTGGCGATGGCGCCGACGCTGAACGGCCGGCCGACGGCCGTGAACAATCGCGACGCGTTGCGTGCGATGCCCGGCGTCGCGGACGTCGTGCTCGCGAAGGACGCGGTGATCGTTGTCGCGCATACCTACTGGCAGGCGAAGAAGGCGTGCGATGCGGCGGACATCGTGTGGGATGCGGGCCCGACGCCGGCGTTCGACAGCGCGACGATTCTCGCGCAGTGCAAGGGCGCGCTGCAGGCGGAGCACGCGGCGGTCGCGACGACGATCGGCGAGCCCGCTCGCCGGCTCGCCGAGGCCGGCACGCTCGTCGAAGCCGACTACCACACGCCGTACATCGTTCACGCGACGATGGAGCCCGTCAACGCGACCGTGCACGTGCGGGCGGACGATATCGAGGTGTGGGGGCCGATCCAGGGGCAGGACAAAGTGCGCTGGACGCTGTCGTCGCTGTTCGGCATGCCGGCCGAGCGCATCATCGTCAACACGACGTTTCTTGGCGGCAGCTTCGGCCGCAAGTACGTGCCCGATTTCGTCGTGCATGCGGCCGTCGCGTCGAAGGCGGTCGGGCGGCCCGTGAAGGTGATCCGCTCGCGCGAGGACGACATCCGTCACGGCTTCTATCGGCCGTGCGCGTCCGCGCGGTTGCGCGCCGCGCTCGGCAGCGACGGGCTGCCGGTCGCGCTGCATGCGCGCGTCGCCGGCCACTCGCTGTATGCGGCGATCAAGCGCGACCGCTACGAGAAGGCGGGCGGCTGGGACGAGACGATGCTCGACGGCTTGTACGACCTTTGCTACGACGTGCCGAACCTGCTGGTCGACTCGGTCACGGTGATGCAGCCGATTCCGGTCAGCTTCATGCGCAGCGTCGGCAGCACGTCGACGGTGTTTTTCCTCGAGAGCTTTGTAAACGAACTCGCGCACACGGCGCGGGCCGACCCCGTGCGATACCGGCGCGCGTTGCTCAAGCACGACCCGCTCGCGCTGCGCGTGCTCGACGCGACGGCCGCGCGCGCGAACTGGTTCGGCCGCGCGCCGGCCGGCCTGTCGCGCGGCGTCGCGTATTCGTTGTACACGGGGCGCGGCGGCGCGTTCCGCACGTACGTCGCGACGATCGCCGAGGTGCGCGTGACGGGCGGCAACGTGAAGCTCGACCGGATCGTGTGCGGGATCGACTGCGGCCGCGCGATCAATCCGCTGCTGATTCGCGAGATGGTCGAAGGCGGCGTCGGCTTCGCGCTGACCAATACGTTCCGAAGCGAGATCACGTTCGCGCACGGCGCGGTCGTGCAGCGCAATTTCGCGGACTACCCGCTGCTCGGTCTGGCCGCGATGCCGAAGATCGACGTCGTGATCGTCGACAGCGATCGCGACCCGCAAGGCTGCGGCGAAGTCGCGTTGCCGCCGGTCGCACCGGCCGTCGCCGACGCGATCTGGCATGCGACCGGCGAGCGGCCGCGCTCGATGCCGTTCGCCACGCCGCTCGTGACCTGAGCTTTCCGGTGTTCCCCCAAGGCCGGCAGCGTGCGATGCGACGCCGGTCAATATCAAGCATAACTACACGACTGGTCTGGAGACTTCCATGAAAACCTTCCGCACGGCCGCAACGGCCGTTTCGTTCGCGGCGGCCGCCGCTGCCGTGTCGCCGGGCGCGCATGCGCAGAGCAGCGTGACGCTGTACGGCATCGTCGATACCGGCATCCAGTACTACAACAACGCGGCGGGCGGCGGCTCGGTCGCCGGCATGCCGTCGCTGACCGGCGAGGTGCCGTCGCGCTTCGGGTTGCGCGGCGTCGAGGATCTCGGCGGCGGCTATCGCGCGTTCTTCGTGCTCGAGAACGGCTTCGCGCTGAACTCGGGCGCGCTGAACTACGGCGGCCGGCTCTTCGGCCGGCAGGCGAACGTCGGCATCGAATCGCCGTACGGGGCGCTCACCCTCGGGCGGCAGATGAACATGTCGATGCTGGTGCTGCTGAACGCCGACGTGATCGGCCCGTCGATTCATTCGATGGCGAGCTTCGACAGCTATCTGCCGAATGCGCGCAGCGACAACGCGGCCGGCTATCTCGGCCACTTCGGCGGCCTGACGCTCGGCGGCACCTACAGCACCGGGCGCGACGGCGCGGGCCCGGCCGGCCCGTCGGCCACGAACTGCGCGGGCAACGTGGCGGGCGATCCGGTCGCCTGCCGCCAGTACACGATGATGGTCGCGTACGACGCGCCGCAGTTCGGCGCGGCCGCTTCGTACGACGTGATGCACGGCGGCGCGGGTGCGTCGGCGCCGCTGTCGAGCCCCGGCTATACGGACACGCGTACGATCGTCGACGCGTACGTGAAATTCGGCATCGCGAAACTCGGCGCGGGCTGGATCCGCCGTAACACGGCGGCCGCGACGCACAGCCAGTCGGACATCTTCTTCGCGGGCGGCACGGTCTACGCGACGCCGGCGCTATCGTTCGACGCACAGGCGCTGCGCTACCTGCTGCGCGGCCGCTACGACTCGAACCTGTTCGTCGCGCGCGCCAATTACAGCCTGTCGAAGCGTACGATGCTCTATACGTCGGTCGGCTACATGACGAACAGCGCACTCGGCACGTCGGCGGTGGCGGCCGGCGGCACCGTCGGCGCCGGCCGGAACCAGGTCGGCGTGATGGCGGGCATCCAGCAGCGCTTTTGAGCCGCCGGCACGCACCACGGAGACTCCGACGATGACGACCGATCTTCTCAGCGACGTGCTGGCCGATCTGCGGGCCGATGCGGTCGTCACCGGGCGCTTCACGTTGAGCGCACCGTGGGCGATCCGCAAGCCGGCCGTCGCGGGCGCACCGTTTCGCACCTGCGCGGGCAGCCCGTTCTTCCTCTCGGTCGCCGGTGCCGCGCCCGTGCATGTGGGGCCGGGCGACTTCGTGCTGCTGCCGCACGGCGACGAGCACGTGATGGCGTCGTCGCTCGACGAGCCACCGGTGCTGTTCGATACGTTGATGGCGGACAAGGGCATCCGGCCGCGCTTCGACACGCCGCTCGAATTCGCCGCAGGCGGTGGCGGCGCGACCAGCGACCTCTATACCGGGATCGTCATTTATCGCGACCTCGTGCGCAGCCCGCTGTTATCCGTGCTGCCGCCACTGATCCACGTCCGCGCGAACGACGCGGCCGTCGCGCCCTGGCTCGCGAGCACGCTGCAGAGCTTCATCGAGGAGTCGATGGCGTGCCAGCCCGGCTGGGCCGTCGCCGCGACGCGTCTCGCCGACGTGCTGTTCGTGCAGCTGTTGCGCGCGCACCTGCAGTCGTCGGCAAATCATACGGGCTGGCTGCGCGGCCTGACCGATCCGCAGATCGGCCGTGCGATGGCGCTGATGCACCGCGACCCGCGCCGCAACTGGCAGCTCGCGAGTCTCGCGGCCGAGGCCGGCATGTCGCGCTCGCGCTTTTGCGCGCGTTTCGCGGAACTGGTCGGCGAGACGCCGATCGTCCACCTGACCGCCTACCGGATGTATCTGGCGAGCGGCGAGCTCGCGCACGGCAAGCTGCGGCTGATCGAGGTTGCCGAGCGGGTCGGCTACACGTCGGAGAAGGCATTTGCGCGCGCGTTTCATCGCTGGTCGGGAATGGCGCCGCGCCGCTATGCGCGCAACGCAAAGGATCTGTATGACCTCGCGCGACATGGATGACGGCGCGTCGCGCTATCGCGAGCCCGCGCTTGCGCGCAGGCTCGCGATTCTCGAAGCGGCCGCGTGCCGTTACTCCCCGGCCACCGCCGGCCCGCCCGAATTGCCGCGGCGGTTGCGGCGCTTTTCGCCCCACACGCGGAACCGGTCCATGTACAGATAGACGACCGGCGTCGTATAGAGCGTCAGCACCTGCGACATGATCAGGCCGCCGGCGATCGCGATCCCGAGCGGCGCGCGCAGCTCGGCGCCGTCGCCGTGGCCGAACGCGAGCGGCAGCGCGCCGAGGAGTGCCGCCATCGTGGTCATCATGATCGGCCGGAAGCGCAGCAGGCACGCCTCGTGGATCGCATCGAACGACGATTTGTTGCCGTTGCGCGTCTGGTCGATCGCGAAGTCGACCATCATGATCGCGTTCTTCTTCACGATACCGATCAGCAGGATCACGCCGATCAGCGCGATGATGCTGAACTCGGTCTTGAACAGCAGCAGCGCGAGCAGGGCGCCGACGCCGGCCGACGGCAGCGTCGACAGGATCGTGATCGGGTGGATGTAGCTTTCGTACAGGATCCCGAGCACGATGTAGACGGCCAGCAGCGCCGCGAGAATCAGGATCGGCTGGTTGTTCAGCGACTGCTGGAACGCCTGCGCGGTGCCCTGGAAGCTGCCGACGATCGTTGGCGGCACGCCGATCTGCGCCATCGTCTGGTAGATCACCTGGGTCGCCTGCGACAGCGACACGCCCGGCGGCAGGTTGAACGAGATCGTCGTCGCGACGAACAGCCCCTGGTGATTGACCGACAGCGGCGTCGTGCTCGGGCCGAAGGTCGCGATCGCGGACAGCGGAATCATCGTCGACTTCGACGTCGACACCGCCGCGCCCGACGACGCGCTCGACTTGCCGCTCGACGCGATCGAGTTCAGCGCCTGGTTGCGCGCGGAATCGGACGCGATCGCCGCGGCGCTCGTCGCGGCCGTGCCGGCGCTCGACGTGCCGGCCGAGGTCGCGACGAAGGTGCCGGCCGCCGCGTTGGTGGTCTGCGAGCCGTTCGCGCTGCCGCCCGACGTGCTGATCCACACCTGGTTCAGCATCTCCGGGCTCTGCCAGTATTTCGGCGCGACCTCCATCACGACGTGGTACTGGTTCAGCGGGTTGTAGATCGTCGAGACCTGGCGCTGGCCGAACGCGTCGTACAGCGTGTTGTCGATCTGCGCGGGCTTGATGCCGAGCCGCGCGGCGCTCGCGCGGTCGATCGTCACCATCGCCTCGAGGCCGCCTTGCTGCTGGTCGGAGTTCACGTCGGTCAGCTCGGCGCGCTTCTGCAGCGCCTCGGTCAGGAGCGGCGCCCACTTGTACAGCTCGGCGCTCGAATCGCCGAGCAGCGTGAACTGGTACTGCGCGCTGCTTTGCCGGCCGCCGACGCGGATGTCCTGCGCGGCCTGCAGGAACGTGCGCGCGCCCGCGACGTCCGACAGCGGCCTGCGCAACTGCTGGATCACCTGGTCGGCCGACAGCTTGCGCTCGGTGCGGTCCTTCAGCGTGACGAACATGAAGCCCGAGTTGGTCTGGGTGCCGCCGGTGAAGCCCGCGACGCTCTTCACGTTCGGGTTCGCCTGCACGATCCGCATCATCTCGGCGAACTTCAGCTTCATCGCCTGGAACGAGGTCGACTGGTCGGCCTGGATGCCGCCGATCATCAGCCCGGTGTCCTGCTGCGGGAAGAAGCCCTTCGGCACGATGATGTACAGGTAGACGTTCAGCCCGATCGTCGCGAACAGGATCAGCAGCACCAGCAGCGGGCGGCGCAGCGCCCACGACAGCGAGCGCTCGTAGCCGCGCTGCATCCGCGTGAAGAAGCGCTCGAGGAAGCGGCCGAGGCGGCCTTCCTCCTGCACCTCGTGCGCTTCGCGCAGCAGCCGCGCGCACATCATCGGCGTGACGGTGAGCGACACCGCGAGCGACACGCCGATCGCGAGCGACAGCGTCAGTGCGAACTCGCGGAACAGCCGCCCGACGATGCCGCCCATCAGCAGGATCGGCAGGAACACCGCGACGAGCGAGATGCTCATCGACAGCACCGTGAAGCCGACCTCGCGCGCGCCGTCGAACGCGGCCTGCAACCTCGGCTTGCCGTTCTCGATGTGGCGCGTGATGTTCTCGAGCACGACGATCGCATCGTCGACGACGAAGCCGGTCGCGACGATCAGCGCCATCAGCGACAGGTTGTCGATCGAGAAGCCGAGCAGGTACATCGCGCCGAACGTGCCGACGATCGAGATCGGCACCGCGACGCTCGGGATCAGCGTCGCGCGCCAGTTGCGCAGGAACAGGAACACGACCATCACGACCAGGCTGACCGCGATCAGCAGCGTGTGCTCGGTGTCCTTCAGCGACGCACGGATCGTCGTCGAACGGTCGAGCACCGGCGTGACCGTGATGTCGGCCGGCAGCGACGCGGTGAGCTGCGGCAGCGCCGCGCGCACGCGGTCGATCGTCTCGATGATGTTCGCGCCGGGCGAGCGGTAGAGGATCACGAGCACCGCGCGCTTGCCGTTCGACAAACCGAGGTTGCGCAGGTCCTCGACGCCGTCCACGACCTCGGACAGGTCGGACAGCCGCACGGCCGCGCCTTTGCGGTAAGCGACGACGAGGTCGCTGTACTGCGACGCCTGCGACGCCTGGTCGTTCGTATAGAGCTGGTAGTGCTTCGGGCCGAACTCGATCGCGCCCTTCGGGCTGTTGGCGTTCGCGGACGCGAGCGCCGCGCGCACGTCCTCGAGACCGATCCCGTAGTGGAACAGCGCGTGCGGCTCGAGCTCGACGCGCACGGCCGGGTTCGCGGAGCCGCTCACCGACACCTGGCCGATCCCGTCGATCTGCGACAGCGACTGCTGCAGCACCGTCGATGCGGCGTCGTACAGTTTCGCGGGCGACGACGTTTCCGACGTGAGCGACACGATCATGATCGGCGAGTCGGCCGGGTTGACCTTGCGATACGTCGGGTTGCTCCTGAGCGACGCGGGCAGGTCGGCGCGCGCCGCGTTGATCGCGGCCTGCACGTCGCGCGCGGCGCCGTCGATG
Organism: Burkholderia sp. BCC1996; assembly: GCF_905339955.1. Classification (NCBI taxonomy): domain Bacteria; kingdom Pseudomonadati; phylum Pseudomonadota; class Betaproteobacteria; order Burkholderiales; family Burkholderiaceae; genus Burkholderia; species Burkholderia sp. BCC1996. Next base: position 24,898 of record NZ_CAJPHM010000020.1, on the reverse strand, counting down.
TCGCGGTTCAGCCCGAATTGCAGGATGATCCGCGCGTTGCCGACGGTGCTGGTCGACGTCATTTCGCTGACGTCGGCGATCGAGCCGAGGTGCCGCTCGAGCGGGCTCGTCACGCTGGTCGCGACCGTCTCGGGGCTCGCGCCGGGCAGCGACGCCTGCACCGAGATGGTCGGGAAGTCGACCTGCGGCAGCGGCGACACCGGCAGCCTGATGAACGCGAACAGGCCCGCGAGCGCGACGCCGAGCGCGAGCAGCGTCGTCGCGACGGGGCGGGTGATGAAGGGGCGCGACAGGTTCATGTCGGCACTCGCTGGGCCGCCGCGTGTTCCGACGGATGCGTTTTCGGGAGATGGGGGGGCTGCGCCCCCCCACGCGAACGAAGTGAGCGTGGGGGTCGTTTCATTTACACGTCCGTGCGCGTGCCGGCGCCGGGGCCGTGCCGCTCGAACCAGCCGCGCACGCGGCGCGCGAGGCTGTCGAAGCCGAGGTAGATCACCGGCGTCGTGAACAGCGTCAGCACCTGCGACACGATCAGGCCGCCCGCGATCGCGATTCCGAGCGGCTGGCGCAGCTCGGAGCCCGCGCCCGCGCCGACGATCAGCGGCACCGCGCCGAGCAGCGCGGCGAGCGTCGTCATCAGGATCGGCCGGAAGCGCAGCAGGCACGCCTGGTAGATCGCCTCGCGCGGCGGCTTGCCTTCGACCCGCTCGGCTTCGAGCGCGAAGTCGATCATCATGATCGCGTTCTTCTTCACGATGCCGATCAGCAGCACGATCCCGATGATCCCGATGATGTCGAGGTCGTGCCCGGTGATCATCAGCGCAAGCAGCGCGCCGACGCCGGCCGACGGCAGCGTCGACAGGATCGTGATCGGGTGGATGTAGCTCTCGTACAGCACGCCGAGCACGATGTACATCGTGATGACCGCCGCGAGGATCAGGAACAGCTGGTTCGACAGCGACGCCTGGAACGCGAGCGCGGCGCCCTGGAAGCGCGTCTGGAACGAGCCGGGCAGGCCGATGTCCTGCTCGGCGGCGCCGATCGCCTTCACGGCCTCGCCGAGCGACGCGCCCGGCGCGAGGTTGAACGAGATCGTCGTCGACGGGAACTGCGACAGGTGCGCGACGAGCAGCGGCGACGGCCGCTCGTGGAACGACGCGATCGACGACAGCGGCACCTGGCCGCCGCCCGCGGACGGCAGGTAGATGTCGCTCAGCGATTCGGCGTAATGCTGCTCCTTCGGCTCCGACTCGAGAATCACGCGGTACTGGTTCGACTGCGTGAAGATGGTCGACACGATGCGCTGGCCGAACGCGTCGTACAGCGCGTTGTCGACGGTCGCCGGCGTGATGCCGAAGCGCGCGGCGCTCGCGCGGTCGATCTCGATGTAGACCGACTGGCCGTTGCTCTGCAGGTCGGTCGCGACGTCGGCGAGCGACGGCTCCTTTTGCAGCCGCGTGACGAGCTTCGGCACCCAGGTCGCGAACTCGTCCGGGTTCGGGCTCGTCAGCATGAACTGGTACTGCGTCGGGCTCACGGTCGAGTCGATCGTCAGGTCCTGTACCGACTGCATGAACAGCGAGATGCCGGTCACGTTCGCGACGCGCTGCTGCAGGTCGCGGATGATCTGCGCGGACGATTCGGAGCGGGCGTCGCGCGCCTTCAGGTTGATCAGCATCCGGCCGCTGTTCAGCGTGATGTTGCTGCCGTCGACGCCGATGAACGACGTGAGGCTCGCGACGTTCGGATCCTTCAGGATCTCGGCCGCGAGCGCCTGCTGGCGTTCGGCCATCGCGCCGTACGAGATCGACTGCGGCGCCTGCGTGATCGCCTGGATCACGCCGGTGTCCTGCGCGGGGAAGAAGCCCTTCGGTATGAACACGTAGAGCAGGCCGGTCAGCACGAGCGTCAGCACCGCGACGACGAGCGTCGAGCGCTGGCGGTTCAGCACCCATTCGAGCGCGACCCCGTAGCGTGCGATCACCCAGTCGATCGCGCGGTGCACGCGCGCCTCGAAGCGGTGGCTCTCCGGCGGCGGCGAATGGCGCAGCAGCTTCGCGCACATCATCGGCACGAGCGTGAGCGACACGATCGCCGAGATCACGATCGTCACCGCGAGCGTGATCGCGAACTCGTGGAACAGGCGGCCGACCACGTCGCCCATGAACAGCAGCGGGATCAGCACCGCGATCAGCGACACCGTCAGCGAGATGATCGTGAAGCCGATCTGTCTCGAGCCCTTCAGCGCGGCCTCGAGGCCCGTGTCGCCTTCCTCGACGTAGCGCGCGATGTTCTCGATCATCACGATCGCGTCGTCGACGACGAAGCCGGTCGCGATGGTGAGCGCCATCAGCGACAGGTTGTTCAGCGAGAAGCCGGCCATGTACATCACCGCGAGCGTGCCGATCAGCGACAGCGGCACCGACAGGCTCGGGATGATGGTCGCGTAGACGTTCGCGAGGAACAGGTACATCACCAGCACGACCAGCGCGACCGCGAGCAGCAGCTCGAACTGCACGTCGCGCACGGCGGCGCGGATCATCGTCGTGCGGTCGGTGACGATCTGCACGTCGAGCGCGGCGGGCAGCGTCTCCTGCAGCTTCGGCAGCTGCGCCTTGATCGCGTCGACGGTCGCGATCACGTTCGCGCCCGGCTGGCGCTGCACGTTCAGGATGATCGCGGGCTCCGCATTGACCCACGCGCCGAGCTTGGTGTTCTCGGAGCCGGCGACGATCTTCGCGACGTCGGTCAGCATCACCGGGCGGCCGCTCTTGTAGGCGACGACCGCGTCGTTGTATTGATCGGCGCTGGTGAGCTGGTCGTTCGCGTTGATCGTGTACGCGCGCGTCGGGCCGTCGAAGTTGCCCTTCGGCGTGTTCACGTTCAGGTTCGAGATCGTCGTGCGCAGGTCGTCGAGGTTCATCCCGTACTGCGCGAGCGCGGTCGGGTTCGCCTGGATCCGCACGGCCGGCCGGTTGCCGCCCGACAGGCTGACGAGGCCGACGCCCGCGATCTGCGAGATCTTCATCGCGAGACGCGTGTCGGTCAGGTCCTGCACCTGGGTGAGCGGCAGGGTCTTCGACGTGATCGCGAGGGTCAGCACCGGCGCGTCGGCCGGATTGACCTTCGCATAGATCGGCGGGGCCGGGAGGTCGGACGGCAGCAGGTTGCCGGCCGCGTTGATCGCGGCCTGCACTTCCTGTTCGGCGATGTCGAGCGGCAGGTCGAGCGAGAACTGCAGCGTGATCACCGACGCGCCGGCCGAGCTTTGCGACGACATCTGGTTCAGCGACGGCATCTGGCCGAACTGCCGCTCCAGCGGCGCGGTGACCGCCGACGTCATCACCTCCGGGCTCGCGCCCGGATAGAAGGTCTGGACCTGGATCGTCGGGTAGTCGACCTCGGGCAGGGCGGCGAGCGGCAGGAAGCGCAGCGCGACGAGACCGGCCAGCATGATCGCCGCCATCAGGAGGGCGGTGCCGACCGGCCGGAGAATGAAGAGGCGGGATGGATTCATCGAGCGGCCCGCGCGTTACTGGGCCGCGGGGGCCGCTGCCTGCGACGCGCCGTGCTTGTGTCCGCCGCGGCGGGCGGCCGCGCCCGATGCGCCGGACGCCGCGCCGGCGCCGTGCGCGCCCGACGCGCCTTTCGGCTTGTCGGCCGGGATCGTGATCTTCGCGCCTTCGCGCAGCCGGTCGGAGCCGTCGGTGACCACGCGCTCGCCGAGCGCGACGCCGCTGACGATGCTCGTGCGCTCGCCGTCGACCGGGCCGATCGTGACCTTGCGCACCGTCACCGTGTTGTCGGGCTTCACGATGTACACGAACTGGCCGATCGAGCCCGTCAGCACGGCGGCCGTCGGCACGATCGTCGCATCGCGCATCACGTCGACCAGCAGCCGCGCGTTCACGAACTGATTCGGGAACAGCAGCCCTTCCTTGTTATCGAAGGTCGCACGCAGCTTGACCGTGCCGGTGCTGGTGTCGATCTGGTTGTCGAGCGTGGCGAGCGAACCCGTCTCGAGCGGTACCGTGTTGTTGCGGTTGTACGCGGTGACCGACAGTTTCCGGCCCGTGTTCACCTGCTTGACGATCTGCGGCAGGTTGTCTTCCGAAGTCGTGAAGATCACGCTCATCGGCTGCAGCTGTGTGATCACGACGATCCCGTTCGTGTCGCCCGGCGTCACGTAGTTGCCGGGGTCGACCTGGCGCAGGCCGACGCGGCCCGACACCGGCGCCGTGATGCGCGCGTACGCGAGGTTCAGCTTCGCGGAATCGATCGCCGCCTGGTCGGTCTTCACCGTTCCTTCATATTGCTTGACGAGCGACGCCTGGGTGTCGACCGTCTGCGATGCGATCGAATCCTGCGACAGCAGCGTCTGGTAGCGCTTCAGGTCGAGGCGGGCCGTCGCGAGCAGTGCCGAGTCGCGCGCGTGCGTGCCTTCGGCGTTCTCGAGCGCGACCTGGTACGGGCGCGGGTCGATCTGCGCGAGCAGGTCGCCCTTCCTGACGATCTGGCCTTCCTGGAACGCGACCGACTGCAGGTAGCCCGACAGCTGCGTCTTGACCGTCACGCTCGCGAGCGGCGTCACGGTGCCGAGCGCGGACAGCACGATCGGCATCTCGCCCTGCGTCGCGGTCGCGACCGATACGGGTTGCGGAACGTTCGCCATCGCGGCGGGGCCGCCGCGGCCGCGATGGCCGCCGCCTGCGCTCGCGCCGGAGGCCGCGCTGGCCGCCGCCTGCGCGTCGGCCTGCGTGCGGTTCCACGGGTGCCACCACAGCAGGCCGCCGATGACGACGACCGCGAGCGTCCCGATCACCAGCGTGCGGCGCGGGCGGCGCGCGGCGGGGGAGGCGGGATCCTTCGAAGGGGGCGTGGGCTTTTGTTGATTGTCCATCGGGTTCTGTCAGGAAGACGGCTCGGCAGGCCGGGAAACGGGCTCGAAACCGGGCTCGAAACCGGGCTGGAAAACGGGCCTGGGCGGCGCAGGGGCATGCGGTGCCGGAAGGCCGGCTCGGTACGGGCCCTTCCGGTCTGCGCGGAAAAAGAAAAGAGCGGTGCGCGCCGCGAATGCGGCGCGACGATGGGCATGATCCTACGTCCCGTCCCCGTTACAGTCCAGTCGTCTATCTTTCAACGGGTTACGGTCGTTACAGAACGCGACGGGGCGATGACGGATCGATTACACGGCGCTGCGCCGGGCCGGCGCGCCGCCGATCTCGCGGGTGATTTTCGCGATGCACTCGTGCAGCGCGGGCACCACGTGTTCCTGCAGCCATTCGGGCGGGCACTGACTCGATGCGCCGCCGCAGTTCACCGAATAGCGCTGGCCCGACGGGCCGACGAACCCGGCCGCGACCGCATTCAGCCCTTCGCGCCATTCGCCGATCGCGATCGCGTGGCCGGCGCGCATCGCGTCCTCGAGGCCGGGGGTCAGGCGCGCCGATACGTGCGGCCAGTCGTCGCCGGCCGTCGCGCGCAGCGCGTCAAGCAGCGTGCGGCGCTCGTCGTCCTCCAGCGCCGCAAGATACGCGCGGCCGACCGCGGTGCGCGCGATGTCCATCCGCGAGCCGATCTCGAGGCGCGTGACGAGCACGGCCGAGCGCGGCCGGATCACGTCGATCGCGACCATGTCGAGCCGGTCGCGCACCGCGAGGTGCACCGACAGCGACGTGCGCTCGGCGAGTTCGATCATGAACGGCCGCGAGCGCGCGCGGATGTCGAAGTTGCGCAGGAAGCCGTGGCTCAGCTCCAGCACCGACGCGGTCAGCACGAAGCGCTCGCTGTCGGGCAGCTGGAACAGGAAGCCGGCGCTGACGAGCGTCGCCGTGATGCGCGACACGGTCGGTTTCGGGATGCCCGTCAATTCGGTCAGCTCGCGGTTGCTGACCGGGGCGTCGGCGGCCGCGATGCGGCGCAGCACGGCGAGGCCGCGCGCGAGCGCGGTGATCTCGTCCGGCGACGATTCGCGGTCTCGGGGCGCGGAAGGCGTTACAGATGTCGACACGAGGGATTCTCTCTATTTCCGAAACTCGATTTCATTTTGTTGGTATTGTAGGATGATTGTCAAAAGATGCATGTTCCATGGGTGAATCGTTCATCGGATGAGATTTTACGGGTTCACCCTTGGTTTATTAGGAAAGTGCTCAAATGAGCCTTGCCGGAAAGTGAACAAACCGGTGCAAATACCGCTTGACTTGTCGGGCGGAAACGGAAAGAATGTCTCACGTTTTCGAAACATCGTTTCAGGAGTTTAACCGGCAACGGTGTTTCGCGCAGTCTCTCAGGTTCTAGCACGGCCCTCGGAATGGCTAGAACTTTTTTAGCGCCACGGTCTCCGTGGCGCTTTTTTTTGCCCGTCGTTTCCCGTTGCAGCCCGGCAAGCCCGCCATCAGGGCCCGAACGCCGCGGTTGCGCCACAGCGAAGTCTACCGCGTCGCCAGCCATCCTCCCCCGAATCGCCGCGTCGTTCGGCGCCGGACCCTCGTTTCCGTCATTTCGATCATCGGCTGGCCGCGCCGCCGGCATGCCCGCGCGGTGTGCGCCGATCGTGCGGCAAATGATGCTCCCCGTTCGCCGGGGACCCCCTATGCAAAAGTAGGAGGGTGACCCATCCCGGCCTTGCGCGCGCGTCCGCAGAATGCCGGTACGGGCCGTGAAAGCTTCGCGGCCCGCGTCTGCAGCAGAGCATGACGTCCAGCGCGTGTCGCTGGCGGACCCCTTGGATGGAGGTCATATGTTCAGTACCCGCGCGTGTTGCAGCAGTGTGGCGGCACTGTTGCTCCTGATGTGCGCCGTTCCCTCGTTTGCCCAAACGTTTCGCGTTCAATGTCCGTTCACCACGCCGTCCCATCCGACGGCGCTGCCGGCCGGCGGTGCGGAACCCGCCTACACCGGACCGTCCTTCACCGGGCTGAACTCCACGCCGACCGGTATCGTCAACGGCGCCATCAAGTGTCAGCAGATCTCGGGCGGTGACGGGTACGCCACCATGGCCGACGGCACGCAGACGTACCTGTTTGCCTTCGGCCCGTTGTCCGGCATTGCCGACATCCAGGCCGGCCGCGCCGGTACGGAATTCGCATCGGTGTTCAACACGGTCGGCGATCCGAGAACCGACCCGACCTACAACGGCGCGGTCGGCCTCGTGCCCGACCCGGAATCGTCGCCGCCGGGCCAGTTGACCGGCCATGTGGATCCGCGCCCGATCATGGACATCGGCGTGATGAACGGCAACATGCCGGCGCCCGAGATGGCGATCGACGAGGACGACGAGTTCTTCCTGACGCTCACGAACGTCGGCATGATCATGCGCCCCGACCTGTTCGAGCAGCACACGGTGCACTTCCACGGTTATCCGAATGCGTCGTCGTTCTATGACGGCGTGCCGGATGCGTCGGTGGCGATCAACATCGGCGCCAGCTTCACCTATTACTATCTCGCGCCCGATGCCGGCACCTACTTCTGGCACTGCCACATCACGCCGCCGGAGCACCTCCAGATGGGGATGGTCGGCCAGATCTTCGTGCGGCCGCGCCAGAACCGGGTGCCGTCCGGCCATTCGCTGTACGCCGCGCTGGTGGCGCAGCAAGGCGATCTTCGTACGCGGTGCGGCAACGACATTCTGTGCTCGACGCCGCTGCCGCCTTCGAATGGCGTGCGGCACGTCAACGACAAGAGCGGCAAGCCGACGCTCTACGCGTACAACGACGGCGACGGTTCGACTGCATACGACGTCGAGTATCCGGTGCAGATCCACGGCTTCGATCCGAACTTCCATTTCGTGGGGATGACGTTCAACCCGGAACCGTTCACCGACATGAAGGACAAGTACTTCATGCTGAACGGGCGCAGCTATCCGGACACGGTGACCCAGGGGCCGATGCAGACCCCGGTGGCCGACGGCACGGCCCATGTTTCCCAGCCGCTGCCGACCATCATCAATATCCCGGCCGGCGGCCGCGCGCTGCTCAGGATTTCCGATCTCGACGTCACCGAATTCCAGACGCTCGCGTCGCTGGGCGTGAGGATGCACGTGATCGGCGTCAACGCCCGGTTGCTGCGCGACATGGCCGGCAACGACATGACCTACTACACGAACTCGATCACGCTCGGCGGCGGCGAATCCATCGACGTGATTCTCGATGCGAGCGACACGACGAAGTACGCGCCGGGGTCGGTCTACTACCTCTACACGCCGAATCTCGATCACCTGTCGAACGACGCCGAGAACTTCGGGGGGCTGATGACGGAGGTCCGCATCTGCCCGGCCGCGCTCAACCCGGCTACGAAGTCCTGCATCTAGGAGAAATATCGTGGGCCACTTCACTCATGACATCCGGACCGCTATGTGCACGGGTGCCGGACGGCTCGTACGGCTCGCCGTGGCAATGCTTGCCGCATTGCTCTGCGGGCCGGTTCTGGCCGCCGCGCCGGGCATCACCGGCACGCATTTCGACCTGAGCGCGGAAGCGAGCCGCATCAGCCAGCCGGACGGCACGAGCGTCTATTCGTGGGGCTACGGCTGCCGCACGGCGCCGGCGGGATTCTCGCCGGCGGGCATCACGGGGGCGAACTGCCCGAGCATGCAGATTCCCGGGCCGACGCTGATCGTGCGGCAGGGCGACGTGATCACGGTGACGCTCACGAACAACCTGCCCGCGGCCGCGGGCAACACGTCGATTCTGTTTCAGGGATTCCAGGTGTGCGCGGCGGCGCTCAATCCCGACGGCTCGTGTCCGGCCGCGCTCACCGGCGTGCCTGGGCTGCTCACGCGCGAGGCGTCGCACGGCAACACGGTGACCTACAGTTTCGTCGCGGCGACGCCCGGCACGCATGCCTACTACAGCGGCACACGGGGCGACCTGCAGATCGAGATGGGCCTCTATGGCGCGATCATCGTATTGCCGACCTCGGCGCCGGGCGTGCTGGCCGTGCCGGCCGGATGCCGCGCAGTCGCCGCGACGCTGCCCGACGGCCAGCCGGACTACCGCAACGCGGCGGCGGCATACAACCATGTTTCAGCGTGCTACGACCGTGAGTATCTTTTTCAGTTCTCCGAAATGGATCCGCGCATCCATACGCAGGCCGAGCAGGAGGCCGCGAAGACGTGCACGCTGCCGACGGGCTGCATGACCGTCGAGACCGAGCCTTATCATCCCGCGTACTTCATGATCAATGGTCGTTCGATGCCGGACGACATGGATCCGAACTATGCGATGCAGTATCCGCACCAGCCCTACAACGGCAATCCGCACATGCACCCCGGCGAGCTGGTGCTGTTGCGGATCATCGGCACGGGCCGCTGGCAGCATCCGTTCCACGAGCACGGCAATCACGTCCGCGTGCTCGCGCGCGACGGCAACCTGCTGCTTGCCAAGACGGACGCGACCAAGGTCGCGGGCCCGCTGCTGTTCACCACGACCACGACGCCGGGCGAAACCCTGGACGGCATCTTCTACTGGACCGGCAAGGGGCTCAACTGGGACGTCTACGGGCACAAGCCCGGCGACGGCAGCGTCTGCATTCCCGATGCGAACGGCTACTACACCGCGGACCCGACGGCGCCGAACTACTACGAATGGTGCGCGGACCACAACAAGGCGCTCGAAGCGCATCCGTTCGGCAACGTCGGCAGCGGCGGACCGGTCACACTGCCCGATTCGCACATCCTGACGAACGGTGCGTGGTATGGCGGCAGTCCCTATCTCGGACCGGATGCGACGATTCGCGCGACCTCGCCGACCGGCACGACGCCGCCGAGCGGCACGATCGCGAATCCGCCGGGAAGCGAAGCGGGCTTTGCATTCATGTGGCATTCGCACAATGAACGCGAGATCACCACGAACAACATCTTCCCGGGCGGAATGATGATGATGATGCTCGTCGATCCACAAGTCTTCGTGATCAACGAAGGCAACTAGAGGCGGGGAGAACGGAAATGCGATTCATCCAGTTCAAGGCGACGTTTCTCCGCCTGGCCAAGGCGAGCCTCGCCGCGTCGATGCTGCTGGCAGCGAGCGAGGCATCGCTCGCCCAGACCGTGAACCTGACGGCGAAGGCCGTGACTGCCACGATGCCCGACGGCGAGATCGTGCCGATGTGGGGCTACACGTGCTCGGCGGCCGCCGTGGCGCCGGCCACCTGTGCGGCGGCCAATCCCGGCGCCGGAACGGGCTGGTCGCCGGTGGTGATCACCGTGCCGTCCGGCGCGACGCTGACGATCAACCTCACGAACAGTCTGCCGGCCTCCGTGCCGACGTCGCTCGTGATCGTCGGCCAGCTGGGCGGCGGTCTCGGCAAGACGGCGACGTCGACCCCGAGCCCCGTGCATCCGACCCAGACCTCGACGACCTGGCCGATCGCCGGCACCGGCAGCGGTGCGACGTTTACGCCGCCCGCGCAAGGGCCGCGGGTTCAGTCGTTCTCGACCGAGGTGGCGCACGGCGCGACGACGGCGCTGACGTGGAACAACCTGCGGCCCGGCACCTACCTGATCGAATCGGGCTCCCATCCGTCGATCCAGGGGCCGATGGGCCTCTACGGCGTGCTGGTGGTGCGCACGCCGCCGGCGTCCGCAACGTCGCGACCGGTCGCCTATCCGGGCGTGCCATACGACGCCGACATCCCGCTCGTGCTGAGCGAAATCGATCCGGTGCAGAACGCCGCGGTCGCCGCGGCCGTGGTGAAGAGCGGCTTCAGCGAAACCAAGGTATGGTCCGGCCTTTCCGGTGGCTGCGGGGATTCGCACTCCTCATCGTTCGGCACCTGCTATCCGCCGGCCGTGAACTACGATCCGCGTTATTACCTGATCAACGGCGTCGCTTTCGATCGTACGCATCCGGACCGCTCGTCGTTCCCCGCAAGGGCTTCCGTGTCGACCGGCCAGGTGCTCCTGCGCTTCGTCAACGCGGGCCTGCGGATGCACGTGCCGTCGGTGGTCGGCGCGCAAAGCGGGAACCCGTCGGTCTCCGGCTTCACGCTCGTCGCCGAGGACGGCAATCCGCTGCCCGGCAATCCGCGCGTGCAGTCGTCCGTGTTCCTGGCGGCCGGCAAGACTTACGACGTGGTGATGACCGCGCCGGGCCTGAATGCGCCCGCGCTGCCGGTGTTCGACCGGCAACTGAGCCTGTCCACCAACAACCAGCGCGACGGCGGCATGCAGGCGTATCTCAGCATCAACAACGGCGCGCTTCCGTCGGCAGGCGGAGGCGGCCAGAACGTCGTCGCCAATCCCGACAAGTACTTCCTCGTGGCGGGCAACACGCTGACCGTGGCGGACCCTGGGAAAGGGGTGATCGCCAATGACGTCGGCGTCTATGGCGTGCAGCTCGTGACCAAGCCGGCCAACGGCACGGTGACGCTGAACCCGGACGGCACGTTCAGCTACGTGCCCAATGCCGGTGCGACGTCGGACAGCTTTGTGTACCAGGCGAACGGTAATCCCGCGGTCACCGCGATGGTGACGCTGGCCGCGTGCACGCAAGCCGCCGGCTGCCTGTCCGGGCCGCCGGTCGCTCACGACGACAGCTACACGAGCAACATCGCGTCGCGGCTGCAGATCGGCGCGCCGGGCGTGCTCGTCAACGACACGGACCCGAGCGGCCTGCCGCTCACCGCGGCAGTGGTGCCGGGCAGCGTCAGCGGCGGCACCGTTACGCTGAATGCGGACGGTTCGTTCTCCGTGACGCCGAGCGCGCCGCCCGTCGGCGCCGCGACCGCGGGCGTGACCTTCAAGTATACGGCGGTCAACTCGCAGAACACGGCGAGCGCCCCGGCGAACGTTGCCGTCACGTTCAAGGGCGGCAGCGGGCTCGCCGTGAAGGTGCTGGACGGGCCGAGCACGGCACCGGGCAAGACGCCCGTGCAGCTCACCGACTACCGCTGGATCATCGAGGAAGACCGCACGTTCCAGATCGACCCGGCCTGCCAGGTGAACACGACACCGCGCCCCGCGAACTGTCCGCCGCTGCCGGTGCCGAGTCTCGGCACCAGCTTCCATACGAGCTACATGCCGGTGGTCGCGGCGGGTTGCGTCGGCACGGTGGCGTGCGAGTCGGGGCAGACGGTGTTCGATCCTGCCACCAACACGCACGTGCCCGCGGTGTGCGACATCGGCGACGGCGCATGCCGCACGAGTGCCGCGCAGCAGGTGCCGGTCGACCCGAGCCAGGTGTCGCTCGATCCAACCAAGCACTACTACATCTCGATCCTGCCGGGCGATGCCGGTAACAGTTTCTCGAATGGCGGCGGCGCCCCGAAACCCGTCGATCCGAACAACCCCACCGGCGCGATGCGGCAGTTCGACATTTCAAAGGATTGCCCGTCGGGCCCCGGCGGCGCGGATTTCGCGCCGGGCACGGGCACCTGCGGTCATACGATGGGCGGCGCGCCGATCGCACCGGCCCAGAAGAACGTCAACGTGCTCGTGCAGGAGACGCCGTTGCAGACCGCGAAGATCTCGGTATTCGTGTTCGAGGACGACGCGCCCGTCAACGGCGAAGTGGACGTGAGCGGCGGCAACGACGGCTTCGGCAGCGCGCATGAGCCGGGTCTCGGCGGGTTCGAGATCAAGCTGTTCGACGACGCCGGCGGCACCGGCGACGCCACCGGGCAGATGACCTACGACATGTTCAACATGCCGCTGTCGAACTCGCTGCAGGGCACCGTCGATCCTTCCACCGGCCTGAACGCGTGCCCGATTTCGACGACGTCGACCGACGGCCTCGTCGGCATGATCCCGACCTGCCCGAAGTACGAGTCCGACGGCAAGACGCTGTCGCCGCTGGTCGGCCAGGCGGTCATCGCGAACCTGATGCCGGGACGTTATGGCGTCGTTGCGACGCCGGGCGCCGACCGGACCGGCCGCGGCGAGGAATGGCTGCAGACCAACACGCTGGACGGACAGAAGGCTCACGATGCGTTCATCAAGGTCGGCGGCCCGTCGTACTTCCAGGAGTTCGGGCCCGCGGGCTTCCACGTGTCGATCGGCTTCGCGAATCCGAAGATCATCAACGACCGGCTGCCGGTGGTATGCGCCGGCGCGATCTGCAACAACTCGGTCGCCGGCCGGATCACGAATCTGCACTACAGCCGTCCGCCGAACGAGAACCTGTACGGCTCGGGCTCGCGCGATTCGCTGGGCTTCACGCAGTGCTACGTGAGCGTCGGCGACACCGACGGGGAGGACATCGCCTTTACCAAGTGCAATCCCGACGGCACGTTCAAGATCAGCGGCCTGCCCGACGGCACGTTCCGCATCACGGTCTTCGACCAATGGAACGACCAGATCGTCGACGGGCTGGCGACGGCGACGCAATTGAAGGGCGGACAGTCCAAGGACCTCGGCGATATCCCCGTGCTGCAGTGGCACACGAATCTGTACACGCGGACCTTCTTCGACCAGAACGGCGACGGCGTGTCGCAGGACAGCGAGCCCGGGCTCACGCTCGTGCCGACCAACATCCGTTTCCGCGACGGGAGCTATTCGAACTTCAACAACACGGACCTGAACGGCTTCGCCGGATTCAACGAAGTGTTCCCGCTGTTCAACTGGTACGTGGCCGAAGCCGACACGACGCGCTACAAACAGACGGGCGTGCACGTGGTGTATGACGCGGGCGGCCCGGTCGACGGCACGCCTGGCGGCGGCAACTCGAACATCGCGGCGAATTTCGCCAACACGATCGAATCCTCGACCGCGCATCTGCCGACGAACCTGCGCGTGCCGGGCGCCAAGTATTGCAACGACGCGGACTGCACCGACCAGTCCGGCACGAACCCGTCGACCGCGCGGATCGACCCGCCGTGGGTGACGACCGAAGGCTGGCAGGGCTTCTCCGGCCAGAATTCGTTCATCGAGTTCGGCAAGAAGCCGTTCGGCCCGACCGAGAACGGCGGCATCAAGGGCGAGGTGATCTACGCGTCGACGCGGCCGTTCGACGACCCGGCGCTGCTGATTCACACGAGCTGGACGCCGGACATTCCGAACGTGACGGTCAACCTGTACCGGGAGGATACGGCGACGGACGGTACGACGACGCTCGCGCTCGTCGACACGACGAAGACGAGCAGCTGGGACGACTGGGCGCAGGGCTTCCGCTCCGACGGCATTCCGAACATGAACTGCCCGGGGCAGGAGGCGAGCGACCCGTTCTTCTATACGTTGAAGAACAGCCCTCAGTGGCTCGACCCGACGCATCGCGCGTTGCCTGCGAATTCGCAGTTCAAGTGCTATGACGGCATGCATGCGTTCAACCAGGTGCAGCCGGCGCCCTACGACGGGATGTACCAGTTCCCGAGCGTGACGACGCGCGATCCGTCGACGGGCCTGCCGACGGGCACGAACTGCTCGATCTGTGTGGCGAATCCGTCGGGCGACGGCACCAAGATGCTGCCGACCGGGAAATACGTCGTCGAGGTGGTGGTGCCGCCGGGCTACGAGCTCGTGAAGGAGGAGGACAAGAACATCCTGATCGGCGACAACTACATCGCCCCGGTGACGCAGCAGTTCGGCGGCCTCGGCAACATCTTCATCCTGCCCGACCAGGCGGCGATGAATTCGACCTTCAACCCGAACAATGCGCAGAACCCGACGTCCGATCTCGGTTCGACACCGCGGCACGAAGGCGACACGGGCAGTGTCGAGACCTTCTGGCCGTGCGTCGGCGCGCTGCGCATCGTGCCGGACTACATCAGCCTGTTCCCGGGCTCGAAGGAGGTCGCGCCGTTCGCGGGTGCGTCGCGGCACCTGTGCGACCGCAAGGAAGTCACGCTCACGAACGAGATGTCGGTGCTCGCTAAGTTCTGGCTGTTCAGCTCGACGCATGTCGCCGCGCACTACACCGGCTTCATGCTCGACGACTTCTCGTCCGAGTTCGATCCGTACTCGCCGCAGTTCGGCGAGAAGTTCGCGGTGCCGAACGTGCCGATCTCGATGAAGGACTTCGCCGGCAATGAAGTGGCGCGTACGTATTCGGATTCGTGGGGCATCTTCAACGGGCTGAACTATTCGACGTGGCAGGTCAACCCGCCGAACCCGACCGGCTACGCGCCGACGATGATGGTCGCGTGCATGAACGATCCGGACATGCCCGACCCGGCGCATCCGGGGAAGACGATCCGTGATCCGATGTTCAACCCGGCGTACAGCCAGTTCTGCTACGAGATCCCGTTCATGCCCGGACAGACCCAGTACATGGACACGCCGGTGGTGCCGGTGCAGGCGTTTGCGTCCGGCTACAACCCGCCTGACTGTGCGTACCCGGACGGCACGCCCGCGATCGCCAGCGTGACCGGCGACTCGAGCGGCGGAGGGGCGGGCCCGTGGGTCAGCACGGTCGGTCACCAGCTGACGATCAAGGCGCTCGGCGACCAGGTCGTGCCGAACAACGCGTACAACGGGCCAGCCGCGACCGCCGCGCCGTTCAACCAGAAATTCGTCAAGCGCCACTATGGCTTCGGTGCGACGCAAGGGAAGGTCACGATCGGCGGCCACGTAGCTTCGGTGCAGTCGTGGACCGACTCGGAGATCCATGTCGTCGTCACGCCGCTGATCGGCTCGAGCTGCACCGTTGCCCAGCGCGGCGTGTTGACGCCGGCGTCGTGCGGCGAACTGGTCGTCACGACCGCCAGCGGCAAGAACACGATCGATACGGTCACCGTGACGGTGGGCGGCAAGGCGCCGACCTACGTGAACGGCGAGAACGCGACCAACGACGCGATCCAGACCGCGATCGACAACGCGACCCCGGGCGACATGATCATCGTCGGTCCGGGCACCTACAACGAAATGGTCGTGATGTGGAAGCCGGTGCGGCTGCAGGGCGTCGGCGCCCCGTCGGTCGTGATCAACGCGAACACGCATCCGTCGGGCAAGATGGACGCGTGGCGCAGGAAGGTCGACTGCCTGTTCGGTGTCGCAATGAACGGCGCGATGATCTCGGCATCGAACCCGTTCGATCCGACCGGTACGTACACGTGCCCGACGGCGATGCAGCGCAAGGTGGACCCGATCCCGTTCGAGCCGACCGTGGGGTGGGACTCGAACCTGAACGGCAACCTCGGCGAAATGCTGCTCGAGCCGACGCTGATGGGCGCGTACGAAGGCGCAGGCATCACGGTGCTCGGCAAGGGCGTGCGGGACGTGCTGGTGGGCGGCGTGCCGCAACCCGACCCGAACTGCACCGCGAACGGCATTTGCGTGCCGCTCACGGGCCCGACGCGGTTCCAGCCGAACCCGCCGGATTGCCGGAATAACCCGAGCAACTTCCTGTGCAATCCGTCGCGCATCGACGGCATCACGGTCACGAACAGTTCGCAAGGCGGCGGCGGGATTTTCCTGCACGGCTGGAACCATCTGATGGAGGTGTCGAACAACCGGGTGTTCGCGAACGCGGGCACGCTTTCCGGCGGTATCTCGGTCGGCCAGGTCGAGGTACCGGACGGCACGATCGCGGCCGACGGCATCACCCAGCTTCCGTTCGGCTTCAACAAGACCGTGAACGTGCATCACAACTCGGTGACGTCGAACGCGGCTTACGGCGACGAAATCAATTCGAGCACGCCGTCGTCGGCCGGCGGCGTGGTGTTCTGCTCGGGCGCCGACAACTATCACTTCAACTACAACTGGGTGTGCGGCAACATGAGCAGCGGCGACGGCGGAGGCGTCGCGCACTTCGGCTTCAGCTACGCCGGCGACATCTCGCACAACTGGGTGCTGTTCAACCAGAGCAACAACCCGACACTGCCCACCTACGGCGGCGGCATCATCGCCCAGGGCGTGCCGCCGGACGGCACCTTCTGCGAAAACTCGACGGTCGACGTGGACTGCGCGCCGCAACTGTCCGACGGTATCGGGCCGCGGCTCGTGATCGACGGCAACCTGATCATGGGCAACACGGCGGAGAGCGGCAAGGGCGGCGGGTTGCGGCTGCAGCAGGTGAACGGCACGGACGTGGAGCGCAGCCCCAACAATGCGGCGAATTGGTACACGGTTCGCGTGATCAACAACATCATTGCGAACAACGTGGCGGGCTGGGGCGGCGGCGGCGTGTCGTTGCAGGACGCGGTGCGCGTGAGCTTCGTCAACAACACCGTGATGTCGAACGACGCGACGGCGTCCGCCGGCGTGCTGTTCAACACGGATGCGGCCACCCAGGCGAACGTCGGGCCGCCGAACTGCACCACGGTCGGCGCGCAAACGACGTGCAATCCGATCACGACGTCGACGTACCAGCCGGCCGGACTCGAGACCGCGCGGCATACGGCGAACTTCATCGCCGCGTTCACCGCGCCCGGCGTCGCGTGTCCGGCGGGTCTGCCGAACTGCACGACGTTCTCGAACCCGATCCTGACCAACAACGTGTTCTGGCAGAACCGCACGTTCTTCATCACGGTGTCCGGAGTGAATCCGAACATCCCCGGGCTGCAGAACACGGTTGCGCTGAACCCGACGTTGAACCAGGCCGGGCATGCGACGGGTTATTGCGATCCGCACGCGGTCTATTGGGACATCGGTGCATATGGCGACACGGGCCCGGGCAACCATCAGTCTGGTCTCACGCTGAGCCCTCAGTACTCGATCCTGACCGATGCGGGCGACTACCCGGGCGCGAACAACAGCGGGGCCAACCCGTCGGTCGTGAGCCAGTACTGCAATGGCGCGCGCGTGCCGCCGGAAGGTGGCGGAAACGGCTTCGCGGTGCCGCCCGGCATCTCGGACACGGTGCTGCCGAACCCGCTGTTCAGCCTGTTGCCGTCGGCGGTGCCAGACGAGGGCAATCAGTGGATCAACATGTCGTACGGCCCGCTGTCGCTATTCAACATGTCGATCGTGTCAGGCGGCTCCGGGTATGGCGTGCTGCTCGGCAACTACTCGCCGCGCGCAGGTTCGCCCGCGATCAACGCGGGAACGCAGGCGGGCGCGCCGAATCATGATTTCTTCGGCACGACGCGTCCGCAACAGGGGAAGTACGACATCGGTGCGGTCGAGTTCCTGCCGTCCGGGCTCGTGGGCGGTCTGCCGATCGATCCGCTGGCGCTCGGCACGGTGCTGACCGACGTGGTGGGCGGCCTGCCGATCCCTCCGCTCGCGGTGCCGAACGTGCCGGCCGGCGCCGTGGGCGGTCTGCCGATCGCTCCGCTGGCGGTGCCGACCGCGCCGGCCGGTGTCGTGGGCGGCTTGCCGAACAAGCCGCTTGGGTTCGGCGCGGCGCTGAATCGACCTTGAAGGGGGGGCCATGAACCGTTCACGTTTGCCGTGCAGGCGAGCGGCGCTTTACGCCGTCGCCGCCTGTCTCGCCGCCGCAGCCGTCGCAGAGCCGGCCGCGGCGCAGCAGGGCGCGCCCGCTACGCCCGGCGCCGGTGCGAAGCATTCGCCATACCGGCCGGACCTCCCGCGGCGCGCGAGAACCTACTACATGATGACGAGGGGGATCGACAACCTGAAGGTGCACCGCATCACATCGGACAACCTGATCCGTTTCAGCTACCGCGTGACCGATCCGGCCGCGGCGAAGCGGCTCGCCGACAGGAGCGCGACTCCGTATCTGTACGGGCAGACGAGTCACGCGCTGCTCGAGGTGCCGGTGATGGACAAGGTCGGCCAGTTGCGGCAAAGCGGCCGGCTCGAAGCCGGCCGGGAATACTGGATGGTGTTTTCGAACAAGGGCAACGTCGTCAAGGTCGGCGAACGCGTGAACGTGATCATCGGATCGTTGCATATCGACGGGCTGCTGGTCGAATAACGATACGGCCGCGATGCGCGGCACGGGAACAGGAGAAGACTCATGACCCGGTTTCTTTCGGTAGCAATGGGGGCGGTCTCATTGGCGGGTTTGCTCGCGCTGGCGCCCGACTCGATCGCGGCCTCGGCGGCAGGCACCGCCCAGGCCAAGGCGGCATCGGCGGGGCAAGCGAGCGCCGCGCAGATCGTCGAGCGCAACGTGGCGGCGCGCGGCGGGCTGCAAGCGTGGCGCACGGTCAACACGCTGACGATGTCGGGGCTGATGGAGGCCGGCGGCAAGAAGAACACCGCGCTGCCGTTCGTGATGACGATGAAGCGTCCGCACAAGAGTCGCTTCGAAGTCCGCTTCAACGGGCAGACGGCGTTCCAGGTCTATGACGGTGCGCAGGGCTGGAAAGTCCGGCCGTTCCTCGGCCGTGACGAAGTCGAGCCCTATACGCCGGCCGAGGCGAAGTCGGCGGCGCAGTCCGCGGAACTGGACGGGCCGCTCGTCGATTACGCGAGCAAGGGCAGCACGGTTCAGCTGATCGGCTCGGAAACGGTGGAAGGGCATCGCGCCTACGTGTTGAAAGTGACGACGAAAGAGCACGCGGAGCGTCGCGTGTGGATCGATGCGGCCACGTTCCTCGAGCTGAAGATCGACGGCGAGCCGCGCGTGCTCGACGGCAGGACGCACGGCGTCTCCGTGTTCTTCCGCGACTTCCGCAAGGAGGGGGGAGTCGTCGTGCCGCACACGCTCGAGACGGCCGTTGCCGGCGTGAAGGGCACGCACAAGTTGACGATCGATCACGTGGCGGTGAATCAGCCGGTGGACGATGCGTCGTTCGGCAAGCCGCAGCTCGGGGCGGCCAGGGTGTCGAGCCGCTAGCCGGACGACCGGGCGAGGACCGAGGCCATGAAGCGAATCGAATCGTGGGTGCTCGCCGCCTGCATGGCGGCAGCCTTGTGCGCGTGCAAGCAAGTACCGGGGCAGGGTCTCACCGCGGACCAGATCGTCGAGAAGAATGTCGCCGCGCGGGGCGGGCTCGACGCATGGCGCAAGGTCCGGACGATGGTCTGGTTCGGCCATGTCGACAGCGCGAACGCCCCCGTGCGGGACATGCCGTTCGTCCTCGCGATGAAGCGGCCGAACAAGACGCGCTTCGAGCTGACGGTATTGAACGAGAAGAGTGTGCGTGTCTTCGACGGCAGGGAAGGCTGGAAGCTGGGCGCGAGTCCGCGGCCGTATTCGAGCGACGAGATCAGGTCGGCGCGTGACGAGCAGGTGATCGACGGGCCGCTGATCGATCACGACGCGAAGGGCGTCGGCGTGGCGCTGGAAGGGGTCGACCAGATCGGCGGCCACGATGCATACCGCCTCGCGGTGACGCTGCCTTCCGGCGCGGTTCGCCATGTGTGGATCGATGGCCGCACGTTCCTGGACGTGAAGTTCGACCGTCAGTTGCGCGGCCCGCGCGGCCTGGTCACCGTCGAAGTGAGCTACAGCGATTTCAAGGCCATCGACGGCCTGCAGATCCCGCTCAGGATCGAAAGCCATACGGCGGCTTCCCCGAACAGGGACACGCTGGTCATCGACAAGGTGTCGCTGAATCCGCCGCTCGACGATGCGATCTTCACGCGGCCCGCGTCGCCGGGCGGACGCCGTTCGGTCGCGATCGATGCGAGCGTGTCGCCGGCGCCGCCGCGTGCCGGCCTGCCGACGGCGCGGCCATGAACGGCATCCGGCGGCGGCTGCGCGCCCTCGTGGCGGCGCGTCCGCTTGCCGTGAGCCGGAGGCTGGCGCGCTGGATGTTGCTGGCCGCGCTGTGCGCGCCCGCCGGTTACGCGCGCTGCGACGAGGTGGTGGCCGCCGAGCCTGTCGCGCCCGTGCCCGTTGCGCGGGCGGACGCGGGCGAGGCGATCTACCAGCGCGGCGTCCTCGGTTCGGGCGCGCCGCTCGAAGCCGTGCATCCGGACGGCGTGCGCCTGCGCGGCGCGGCGGCCGCCTGCATCAATTGCCACCGGCGCAGCGGCCTCGGTTCGAAGGAAGGCAACAATACGGTCCCGCCGATCACGTGGCGCTATCTGGCGCATCCGCGCGCGCAAACCGCCGAGGATCTCGACATCCCGTACGTTGCCGGCATGCGCACCGATCGCGAACCGTACACGGAGGAACGGCTCGCGCGGGCCGTGCGCGACGGGACCGCCCCGGATGGCCAGCCGCTCGGCAGGCTGATGCCGCAGTACGCGCTCGGCGATGCCGACATGGCTGCGCTGACGGCCTATCTGAAGCGCCTCGATCGCCGCCGGCCGTCGGGCGTGACCGACACGGTGCTGCATTTCGCGACGATCGTCACGCCCGATGCGGACCCGGTGAAGCGGGCGGGCATGCTCGACGTCCTGCAGCACTACTTCGCGGACAAGAACGCGTTTCCGTTCGGCGCGACGCCGCCGCTGCGCTCGACGCGAAAAATGATGTTCATGGTCAATCGGCGCTGGGAGCTGCACGTCTGGTCGCTCACGGGCCCGCCCGACACATGGCATGAACAGCTCAGGCAGTATTTCGCGCGACAGCCGGTGCTGGCCGTCGTGTCGGGGCTCGGCGGCAGGAACTGGGCGCCCGTTCACGACTTCTGCGAACAGCAGGCCGTGCCGTGCCTGTTTCCGAACGTCGAGGTGCCCGTCGAGACCGATCACGATTTCTACTCCGTGTACTTTTCGCGCGGCGTGCTGCTCGAGTCGGACCTGATCGCGAAGCGCATCTTGGATGAAGCCGCGGCGCGGCCGGTGAAGACGGTCAGGCAGGTCTATCGCGCGGGCGACAACGGCGAGCGGGGCGCCCAGGCGCTGGCCGCCGCGCTGAAGGCGCACGGCATCGCGGTGTCGAATCGCGCGCTTGCGCCTCACGAGGATGTCGCACATGCGTTGCACGGGATGCCGCGCGACGATGCGCTCGTGCTGTGGCTGCGGCCGCCCGACCTCGCGGCGCTCGAGCATGTGCCGCCCGCGTCGGACACGGTGTTCATGTCGGGGCTGCTCGGCGGGCTCGACAGCACGCCGCTCCCGACGCGCTGGCGCGGCGTGACGCGCGTCGCCTATCCGTTCGACCTGCCCGAGGGGCGGCGCGTGCGCGTCGACTACGCATTCGGCTGGTTCACGATCCGGCACATCCCCATGGTCGCGCCGCAGGTGCAGGCCGACACGTATCTCGCATGCGGCCTGCTCGCCGAAACGCTGAGTCACATGGTCGATGCGTTCGTGGGCGAGTATCTCGTCGAGCGCATCGAGGACATGCTCGAACGTCGCATCCTGACCGGCTACTACCCGCGCCTGACGCTCGCGCCCGGGCAGCGCTTCGCGTCGAAGGGCGGTTATATCGTGCGGTTCGCCGGGCCGGATCGCGCGAAGCTTGCCGCCGACGGAGGCTGGATCGTTCCCTGAGCGGCCGCGCGCGTCGAGATGGAGTAGGAATCAGACCGCGAATGGAGGAAGTCTCCCCATGCCGGGTCTCGCGGGCGCTTCGCACAATGAAGGCATCGCGCGACGTTCCGGCGCAGCGCGGGCCACACGGCGTGAGGAGGGAAACCGCCATGACAACGTTTCTTGTCGGGCATGACACGCGTCATCGCTGGGCGCATCGCGGCGGGATGATCGTGATAGCGGCGCTCGCGCTGCTGCAGGCGTCCGTCGGGCACGCGCTGCCGATCTTCGCGCGCCAGACCGGGCAAAGTTGCGTCGCGTGCCATGCCGGCGGCCAGTTTCCCGAACTGACGCCGTACGGGCGCATGTTCAAGCTGAACGGTTATACGTTGGGCGAGCGCACGATTCCGCTCGCGGCGATGGCCGTCGCCGACATGAGCAAGACGCGAGCCAACAGCGACGCCAGCGGCAATCCGGTCACGCCGAAGAACGGCCTGCCGATCTTCGACTTCGCGAGCGTGTTCCTCGCCGGGAAGATCACCGACCATCTCGGCGGCTTCGCACAATTCACCTATGCGAATTACGATCATCAGGATGCCAACGGAAAATGGAAAGGCTGGTGGGCATCGGACAACACCGACTTTCGCTTCGTCGACCGGATCATGTCTCCGGCAAACGATCTGATCCTCGGCCTGACGCTGCACAACAACCCGACCGTGCAGGATGTATTCAATACCGCGCCGGCCTGGAGCTATCCGTATATCGGCTCCGCGATCAGCCCGGTGGCCGGCGTTCCGGTCACGCCGATCATCGAGGGCGGTCTCGCGATGCAGGTCGTCGGCATGGGCGGGTACCTGTACTGGAACAAGACGGTCTATGCGGAGCTGACCGCCTACAGCACGGCCGACGGCATCTGGTCGTTCCTGAGCAAGGGCAACCACGCGGGCAACCCGGATCACCCGCAGGTGTATTTGCGCGGCTACAACCCGTATGCGCGCATCGCGCTGACGCGCGAATGGGGGCCGCACAGCCTGATGGTCGGCGCGTTCGGGCTGAGCGTGAACGTCTATCCGAACGACCCGAACAGTTTCCCGATCTTCGGCACGGGCGTGACGCGCTATCGCGACTACGGTTTCGACACGCAGTACCAGTACCTGCTGGAGCCGCACACGATCACCGCGCAAGCGCGCTACGTGCGCGAGAACATTCACGATCCCAACAATTTCGTCGTGAGCGACAACACGGCCGCGAACCTGAATTCGTTGCGGCTCAAGGCGTCGTACATCTACCAGGCCAAGTACGGCGTCAGCCTGTCGTTCTTCAATACGACGGGGACCGCGGACAGCACCGCCTATGCGGCGAGCGCGAACTTCCATCCGAATACGCAGGGGTGGACGCCGGAAATATTCTGGATACCTGATCAGCACGTGCGAATCGGTATCCAGTACACGCACTTCACCAAGTTCCTCGGCGCGACGACCAACTACGACGGCAACGGACGCAATGCAAGGGACAACGACACGCTGTTCATCTATCTATGGCTGGCTTCATTCTGACACCCGGCGGGGCGACGGACATTGCGGCAGGGAGAGCGCTGACATGAACAAGGTGACCCATTTCGCTTGGCTTGCGCTGGTGCTGGCGGCATCGGGTTGTCACGACCTGGAGCGGTCGCGGGAAGTCGACAATCCGGCCGTGTCGGGCAAGACCATTGCATTGCAGGTGTGCTCGAACTGCCATGGGGCGAACGGCGTGTCGGTATCGCCGATGTTTCCGAAGCTCGCCGGGCAACGCAAGGAATACCTCGTCGATCAGTTGACCGACTTCAAGCATCACGCGCGCGCCGATCCGAATGCGAAGCGCTACATGTGGGGTTTCACGCATCTGACCGATGCGCAGATCGAGCAGCTCGCCGATTATTTCTCGAGCCAGCCGGCGGTGCTCGGCGAGGTCGGCGATCGCCTGCTGCTCGACGCGGGCAAGGCGATCTTCGTGTCGGGACTGCCGGACAAGGGTGTATCGGCCTGTGTCGGGTGTCATGGCCAGCATGGCGAGGGCATGACCGGGTTCCCCCGGCTCGCCGGCCAGCACGCGGACTACGTGATGAAGCAACTGAGGGTTTTCCGGGAAACCGATACGCGGCCACGCGGCGCGATCATGAAGTCCGTGTGCGCGAACATGACCGAACAGGACATGCGCGCGGTCGCGGCCTATGTCGAGGCCTTTCCGCCGGAAGCCGACGCACCGGCGAGCCCGGCGAGCCCGTCGGTCGAGCAATGAGCCGCCGGCGCCGAACCGGCGTCACATGCGGCAGGTGCCGCGGGGCGGGCAGACGAGCGGCGCCGGCGGCGATCGTTTAGGTGTCTCGTCTCCCCCGGGGCGGGGCGCCTCTTTTTATTTGCATCCGATGGTTCCATCCTGGTGACGCTCATGAAAGCCATTCAATCGTCCCGCGGCGGCATGATGTCCGTTGCCGCGTCGCTGTATCGGCTGCCTCGACGACTTCGCGCGCCGGCCGCGGTTCGCGCGTGCGGGCCGGGCGACGACCGTCCGTTCCTCGCACGCCTGTCGGTCATCGACTGGCTGTTCGCGCTGGCACTCGTGGCGGGCGCGGGCTATGCGTTCGTGCACTACAACGAACACATGAATGACTACGACAAGGCGGTGATGATCGGCACCGTGCCGGCGCTCGTCGTGCTCGGCTGGCGCTGGAAGCCCGCGCGGCTGATGATGGCGTCGATCGCCGTGCTG